>JAHFQV010000050.1:9070-26338 GCA_023259175.1 Oxalobacteraceae bacterium
TAGTGACAGCGCTTAGTGAGAATGTCGCGTTTGCGACACAAGCATTCTCAAGAATTCTCAAGATTGCGCCATCATTGCCGTAACGCAAATATCCCCCTTCTTCAGCTAGGTTAAAATCCTTCTATGAGCCACACCTATGACAATACGCCCATCGTTGCCATTGCCACCGCACCGGGTCGGGGTGGAATAGGCGTTGTCCGTATTTCGGGTCGAGATTTAAGTGCCATCATTCGCTCACTTTTCGGTGAGCTTACATTTAAAGCGCGGCAGGCCAGTTATCAGCGTTTTAGCCAAGCCGATGGTAGTCTGATCGATCAAGGTCTCGCCATCCATTTTCCTGCCCCACATTCTTATACTGGCGAAGAAGTCTTCGAATTGCAGGGGCATGGCGGTCCAGTCGTGATGCAAATGCTCTTGCAGCGCTGTCTTGAAGCCGGGCGTGAGCAAGGACTGCGCCTCGCTCAGCCAGGTGAATTCACCCAACGTGCGTTCATGAACGACAAGCTCGATCTTGCGCAGGCCGAAGCCGTATCCGACTTAATCGAAGCGTCCACCGAAGCGGCAGCCAAATCGGCATCGCAGTCGATGTCCGGCGTTTTTTCTCAAGTGATACATAGCTTGGTGGAGAAGGTGGTTCATTTGCGTATGTTGGTGGAAGCCACACTGGATTTTCCTGAAGAAGAAATTGATTTTCTCGAAAAATCCAATGCACGCGGCCAACTCACTGGGATACAAGCAGCACTCAAAGCGGTCTTTGATCAAGCGGCGCAGGGCGCACTTTTGCGTGAGGGCTTAAACGTCGTTTTGGCCGGGCAGCCGAATGTAGGCAAGTCTTCTTTGCTCAACGCTTTAGCCGGTGACGATATCGCGATCGTGACACCGATAGCAGGCACGACGCGAGATAAAGTAACGGAAACTATACACATTCAAGGGATACCCCTGAACATCATCGATACCGCTGGCATACGGCATGAATACGATGAACCGGAACACGGAAGCGAAAAAATCGATGCCGTCGAAAGGATAGGCATAGCGCGTACCTGGCTAGAAGTAGAAAAAGCCGACGTGATTTTGCATCTCTTAGATGCCAGTCGTGGACCGACTCGCGCCGATGAAGAAATCGCCGCACGATTTCCCGAGGCAGTGCCTGTGGTCTGTGTCTGGACCAAGATAGACTTGTCCGGCCACCAGGCCAGCGTGGATGTGATGGGTGATCTAACCCAAGTGTATGTGTCAGCTCAAGAGCAGCAAGGCTTGGATTTATTGCGTCAAGAATTGCTGCGCATTGCCGGATGGCAGCAAACGGGCGAGTCACTTTATTTGGCGCGTGAACGGCATCTCATCGCATTGAAACACGCCAATGAACACTTGCAACAAGCCGCAGAATACGCCGCCCAAAATGATCAATCGCTGGATTTATTCGCCGAAGAGCTAAGACTGACCCAAGACCGCCTCAATAGCATCACAGGCGAATTTACTTCCGATGATCTACTCGGTGTCATTTTCTCGCGCTTTTGTATTGGCAAGTAGTTTGCTAGTGGCTTTAAGCCTGATTACTGGTGAATTTTTGCAGCACATCGATCAATAAATACTGTACGTCGGTGACCGTTAATTTTGCGCTGAAATAATTAAACATCGCAATGGTTTCTGGCGCTTGCCGCATCGCCTGCCATATGAGGTCAACACCTTGTTGATCAGCTTGTAGTTGCGAGACCATGCTTGGATTTTTAGTGGTCAGTATCGCGACCGCATGACATAGTTTCTCTTTGAGTTCTTCGAAATGGCGGTCTATATGCTCTATTTTTGCGTACAATTCCTGCGAAACTTTTTCTAATGAATGTGCCGCGACGGCCTTTTGAATTTTTCGGGTACTTTTCTCGGCCTGTATATAGTTCGGCACATAGCCATCCTGCACAGAATTGAGCACGCTTTTTTCAGCTTGCAGCAGGATGCTGATCGAGGATCGAAGGCTAGATAAGTCCTTTTCCGCTTGCTCTAACCATTGCATATAGGCTTCGACAAAACGATGGTTTTCGCTACGATAAATTGCACTGACCGCAGAGAGTGTCATGGCTTGGCTCGATAATTTTTCGCGCAAGATGCATTGCATGAAATGTGGCTTTCTTTGGTGTGCGTGGCGGGTATGGTGAGCGTGCTTATCTCGAGCGACGAAGACTATTTACTCATTCTGCTTGTAGAGTGCGGGCCACCCCACCTGATCCATTTGATTTTATACCCCATTCCAATCCCTCTTCTTTGAGCGTTATTTTTAAACGAACAACGTTCGCATCAGAGGCGTTTTCTTTTACATCTGCGGTCTTGATATTAGCGAGAATCCCCGAGGGAATCGCAGCTTTGGCAATGCCACCGGGGGAAACTTTCTCACGCAAATCTTTGGCAATGAGTTCTTTTTCTTCCTCCCCTATTTCAGCACGGGTTTTACCCAAACTGTTATCGAAGGCGACATGCAATTGCCGTGCAATGGCCTCTTCCATCACCGACTGATTCGATAGCTTAAGCTTAGTGAGTTGAGTGGTCACCTCGCGCGCGAAGGCTTGTTGGAACTTCGGCGGAAGTTGTACTCCATGGCGCGCTAGGCTCTCCTTGAGTTGAGCACTGGCGGCACTGGCGATCACACTAGGGGCTTTCATTTCTCCAGGCTGCCCTATCGCATGATCTTCAATCAGGAATGGCATATCGATGGTCAATTCGGGGATACGAATACGAGGAACAGATAAGCCTTCGAGCAGAGGATTATGCTTGTAGTATTCGGCTAAAGCGGCCGTTTGTTCATCGGCCATTTTGCGCGCACGAATTAAACCCGACATGAGGGATCCCAGTAAGTCACCTAAATCCGCCATACTTTTCTCCGTTTAATGTCTGATGTCTGATTAAATTCGTGCGTTTCATTATCGAAATGACCGAAGGTAAAATTATACTGCTACTTCTTTGATGCTATTTTCTAGTACGCCCAATAATTTCTCCATTCCCGCAGGTAGTTCGTCTTGAACTGCACGCACATGGATAATGAGGCTATAGGTTCTTTCTGTTTTCTCAGACGCGGAGCTCGATTTTTTATTACTGTAACTGCACTTGAGTTCTGCCGAAACCGGGCCCCATCCACCTTTAACCGCCAAAGACGCGTTCAATTCAGACGAGGAAGAGGTTGTTGATTCTACGATAGAATTAATCTTCGCATTAAAATCGATGGTCACCTCTTCTACCCGAATAAAAGGAATCGGCAACATGGTGAGGATGGGCACGGTCAACTTAAATGGAGTCGGTGTTACGGTAATGACACCCGCGCTATCTTTCGATTCAATCGGTTTATCGTACTCAAAGGTGACCATGGTGGGCTTGCCAGGGTCGGTCGCGGCATCGGACGCATTAAAGCCAACGCTCTTAATAAAATCGACAGAAGTTTGTGCCGACTGTGCTTGCGCTTTAATGACGGCGTTGAGGGGACCGCCTATCATCGATTGGAAATCGATGGACGATAGTTCTTGACCAATAGACATAATAAACTCCGATTAAATTCGTTGATGAAAACTACTTTTCATACTGAAGTATTCAGAAACTTAGAAACAAAATGAGATATCTAGGGAAGCGCGGATTTATTCGGTATGCGCGCGCAATCTCAAAATACGGTTTCGCGCCTATCGAATAGAGCTGTGCTTTACTAGAACGCGAGCCTAAGACATCTTATCGTTGCAGGTAAGTTTGCACGGTAATTGGCTCATTTGCTATGGAATCGAATGAACTAACCGTTATTACATGCCGTCTCAGGAATCTCGACAGACAGAGCAAGTTCGTCCGACTATTGATGCTGCAAACTGTCCATATGGATTCGCTGCCCTTCCAACTGTAAAGTCAGGGAGTTTTACGGACGAGGCACACTATATGCCGAAAATATAAGCACGTCCATATTATTTTATAGTTTCTATAAAATAATATTTTTTGAGATTAATTTAAGAAGCGAGATTCCGAGATTTTGCTGCTGTGCTAGCTCTTTGCACATTCGCACAATTTGCCACAAAGGCTAATTCAAACACCGCAAATTCAAATTGCACTTTAAACACAAGTAACGCATACTTGTCGCGCTATCAAGTGCGTCAAACGATGGGCGTTTGACCAAATTTGGGCACTAATCGGGGGGAGAACTATTTTGAATAATGTGTATGCAGCGCCGCAGGCGGGGATGTCAGAGGTCGACGATTCTGAAGACATCTATGTACCTGAATTTTTCTCAGCTAGCGGTAGAATTGGACGTTGGCGTTTTATTGGATTTACTTCAATTGCGAGTTTTTCAGCCTATATTCTGATGTCGCTGGTGATGGGAATGTTGATGGTAATTCTTAGGTCACTAGGAACGAGCGGGATAAACATCATGATGGTGTCGGGTCTAGTGGTTATCTGTATCGTTCTCGCGGTTCAAATTATATTTCTTAAGCGCAGACTCAATGATTTGGACCAATCGGGGTGGATGATATTTTTGATGCTTATTCCCATCGTGGGACAAATTTTTTATCTTTATCTCTTGTTCGCACCCGGATCATCGGGCAGCAACCGCTACGGACCTGCGCCGAGTAAAAATTCGGCTTGGTACATTATCGTAGGACTGATAGTGCCCGTGATGATCGTTGGCATTCTCGCCGCCGTCGCGCTTCCAGCCTATAAGCAATACACGGATCGTGCAAGAGCTGCGCAACAACAAAACCTGCCTGCGCAACCCGCAGAACCAGAACTACCCACACCTGCGCAATAATTTAGATTCAAAGCATGAGATCAACAAGGCTGGCTTTCCAGCCTTGTTTTACGTTTACAGCAGGCCACTTTCTTTGATATCCAAATAACGATTGACCAGTGCCGTGCTCAAATTTTCTGGTGCGATGTCGATTAGATGATTGGTGCGTAGTCCTAGGCGTTTGATGGCTTCTTCACGTTTATCCAAGTAGTGGTGAATTGCGCCGTAACGTAGTGCTTGTTTAAAGTCGACGACGGCTGTTTGAAGGCTACGGTCTAAGGCATTTTCCCGCAAGCTTGCACACATCACGAGATGTTTGGTCGAGAGTAATTCACAGGCTGTGCGCAAATCTTGGTTATCTTCGTCCCGCACATTGGTGATGAGTACGATAAAAGCGCGCTTATTTAATTTTGCGAGTAAAGCGCTCGCTGCAAGGCAATAGTCGGGTGCGACTTCGCCCGCTTGTAGATCATAAACTCCGGCTAAAATTCGATCTAGCCCGGCGCGACCTTTGTGTGGTACGAGCCAACGCACCTCTCGGCCAAAGCTCATTAAGCCGACGGCATCGCCTTGTTTTTGCGCGATGAAACTTAAACCTAAAATAGCGTGAAGTGCATGATCGAAATGGCTGGTCGCACCATCTTGTGCCAACATGCGGCGACCGGTATCGAGTAAAAAAACAACTTGTTGATCGCGTTCTTCTTGGTATTCACGGGTGATGGGTTTTTGGTAGCGCGCGGTCGCTTTCCAATCGATGGAACGCAAGCTGTCGCCTTGACGATAGTCGCGTAGCTGACGGAAATCCGTGCCTTCGCCGCGCCGCCTTTTGCGGATTGAGCCGGCACTGGGAGCCCGTCTATCGGTGGCCTGCAAGGTATTGCCCATGAGCTTGGAAAAATCGGGGAAGACTTTAACATCGCTTTCCTCACCGATACGAAATACTCGTTCCCACAAACCGAAAAAAGTACGCGCGCGAATAAAACACAAGCCAAAGTGTGCATTGCCTCGTTCGCTTGGACATACATGGTAATTCAGGGTGGTGTAAGCACCCATAGCGATCTTTGTTGTGTAAGGCAGGCCTTGCATTTGCCAGTGAGTCGGATAGTCGTCAATGACATCAATATGTAGTCGTCCTGCTCCAATATTGCGCAAATTGAGGCTGACTTGATTCCAGATATTGACGGGCCAGACGCCCTGCAATTTCCTTTCGATTTGTAAAGCCGGTGCCCGTTTTAGCGTCCAAAAGTCGCATAGACTCATGAAGATCAGTAACCCACAAGCCCCGAGAAAATAATCATGCAGGCGAGCGAACCAATGCAGTGCAATTGCCATGCCCACGAGCACAGCAATTAGCCATAGTAAACGACGTGAAGGCGTCATCGTTTTACCTTAAGCGCGGGGGGCTGGAATTTGTTCGATCAAATTCGACAAAATCGTATCGCTACTTAAACCATCGAGTTCACTTTCCGGAGAAAGTGCGACCCGATGCCTTAACACCGGTAGGCAAGCAAGTTTAATGTCGTTGGGAGTGACGAAGTCGCGCCGATTGAGCAAAGCAAAAGCGCGTGCGATGCGGATTAAGGCGATACTGCCGCGGGGTCCGGCACCTACGGCGATGCCCGCACATTCACGGGTCGCTCGCACGATGCGGGTGGCGTAGCTGGCGACCGCATCATCCACGCCGATTTGCGCAACTAGCTGCTGCAGCGCGACGATGGTTTCGGGTTTGATGATGGTATTGACTTGCTTGACTTCCAAGCCATCGCCGATACGCTTATGGGTCACCATTTTGAGCATTTGCAGTTCTTCTTGTTCACTCGGGTAGGCGATACATACTTTAATCAAAAAACGATCAAGCTGCGCTTCGGGTAAAGGATAAGTGCCTTCGTTTTCCAGTGGGTTTTGCGTTGCCAACACCATGAACGGTGCTTCTAAACTATGCGATTCGTTTTCGATGGTGACCTGTCTCTCCTGCATCACTTCCAATAAGGCTGACTGGGTTTTTGCCGGAGCACGGTTAATTTCATCGGCCAATAAAAGATGGGTAAATACGGGGCCTTTACGCACGCTGAAGGATTGGTTCTTCACGTCATAAATCGCATGCCCCATGACATCGGCAGGCATTAGATCGGGAGTGAATTGGATACGTGAGGAAGCGCCGGAAAAAGTTTTTGCCAAGGCTTTGACCAAGAGTGTTTTTCCCAAACCGGGTACACCTTCTAACAGGATATGTCCGCCAGCTAAACAGCAGGCAAGCACTTGATCGAGTACCTGATGTTGGCCCACCACGGCGCGCCGAATTTCTTCGCGCATTCTCTGTACGATGTCATAGGCTTGTTGTAGGCGTTCTGGACTGATGCCTGAGGCGGAAGCTGCAAGCGTTGCAGCGGCAGTCGGGTTAGACACAGACTGAACATCGGGGGAGGTATTAACGCTCATAATGCGTCCTTAATTGTTGAAGTAGTTGAATTTGACGGGTGAATACTAAGGGGTTGGATGCGGGCTGACGCATAAAAGCCAGATCGACTTCTTCCTCGCTCAATCCGGTTTGTTCGGCTAAATATTGCACCTGCTCATCCGGCAGTTTTCTCTGTAATTGCGGTAGCCGACGGGCAAGTAATTTTTGGAGTGAGCGTCGTGCCGCGCTCAATAGTAAATTGCGGCCTAATTCGCTTTGCCATGCCCAGCGGCCACTGGCATCGACATGTTCGATTAGGGAGCGACGTTGCTGATTAATTTCCGGTAATAAGGGACCAAAACGTCGTACCGCGCGCCAAAAAGCCAAGCTTAGGAGTAACCCTATGCAAAGCAAAGCGACAGAGAAATTTTTCCAGAGTAGCTCATACCAAGGGTCAAAGCGTAAGCGTTCCACTAGGCTGACGTGCTTAGCATTTGGATTGAGTGCCGCGAGTTGCAAGAGCAATTGCGCGTGATCAAAATTGCGCAAGCGATAAGCTTCAAAAATATTATCGGCTAAGGCAACGATATGTCCTTCTTCATATTCATAAACACGGACGACTTCGCCATCATCATCCGAAAATAGAAACTCGGGTGCGTTTTCTTTTGCGTGCAATTTCCATGCGGGTCTTTCGATTTCCAGCAAATAGGGTAGTTCCGGCACATCCACCCAAGTGGCTACTTTGCGCTCTTTATTCTTGTCCCTGGCGAAAACCGATGCTAGCGCTTTCGGTGTTTGAAAAACGACCCGTAAGCCTAAGTAGTCGGAAATCGGTTCGCGCACTACGCCCGGTGGAGCTGCGGGGCCATCTGTTTTCGCTGCGGGCATCGATGGGGCGGGTGTTTTCGCTTGACCAGATTCCGTTTGAGTTTCTTGTTCGTCTTCTGGACTGATTGGAAAATCCTTGCTTGCTTCTTGTTCGCTGCTATTGTCTTCAGGCTGATTTTTTTTCACGTCCTCCGGTGGGGCATTGCTTGTATCGGTAGTTTCGGACGCATCATCTTTCTTTATACGCGGCAAAATGATGAGCGTATTGCCTTTGGCGATCCAAGCGAAGATTTTTTTGGCCTGATCGGCACTCATATAACCATCGCTATTTTCAAGAAACAAAGTGCCATCCACTAAATTGGTGATGACAGTATCCTTAAGTTCGGGTACTTGCTCGACGCGGTAGTGGTGCGCTTCCAACAGCCGAGTTGCCGCCAGCATGGGATTTTTGCTCAGGGCTTCTGAGACTTTGGGTATGCTTTCCAAACCGCGTTTGTAGTAGTGGTGCAGCAAGGCATTGCCCGCAAAACCCAGTGCCGTGATGAGTAGCGCAGCTAGGCCGAAAAATAGGAAATGCTTGGGTCGAATATTTAAGCCCTGCATGAATTGACTTGGCCTCATCGGAACGCTCCTACTGTTTTACGTTCCGCAAAATGGATTTCCCAATCACGACACAAGGCAGTGATTTCTTCAGGCAGACGATGGGCGTAAGCGGTTCTGAGCCAAATCAAAGTGCAATTCTCGACCACTTTTAAAGCCGCATGATCGAGCGTGCCGCCGTGGTGGGCTTGTGCTGCGAGTTGTAGGCAATCATCCTCGGTAGCGCCACGACCAATTTCAACTGCGTGGTGCTCCAATAAGCGTGAAAGCGTCGCACGATACAGTAAAGCCACGGCGTCTCTTTGTTGCCCGGCTGCCCACATCTGACGCACCGTTTGCGCGATATTTTCTGGTAGGCTTTCCGGGCGAATATCAAGGCCGCCAACTTCACTCGCTAGGAGTGGCTTTTCTTCGCTGGCAAAGAGGAAACCTTGTCCGCGATAGCGCAGGATTAGCCAAACGATAAAGAACACCAGAGCCCCGATCGCGACGACTTTCAGTATCAAGGCCAATAGGGTGCTGGCTGCATCTTCGTTCTTTCCGGATGCATTTTTTTTATCATCGGCATTTTGATTTTTTTTATCTTCCGCCGCTTTCGCGTTGTCGGATTTTTGATCTTTTTCAACCCAAGTCTCGACGCACTCGAAGGGACGAAAATCGGGTTCGAGGAAAATGCGATCAATCTCAGCGCGTAGCTCGGCTTGTTCTGGGCTTTGTTCGGTTTGTCGTTCGACTTGCTTTTGATATTGTTTAGGGGGGCTGCATTGCAGCGTGTCGGTCGCAGTTAACGGAGTTGGTTTGAGATTCTGCGTTTGCAATAAGACTGCCGCCTGCGCGCTCTGTTCTGGGCCTAGGCTGATGAGGCCGCAGCAGACAAAAACAGCGACTATAGGAACCATAGCGAGCGCTTTTTTGTTCACTTTGCCAGCGGTGTGGAGCACTGGTAATTGGCGTAAGCCTATCTCAATATCCCAAGCTTCAACGCTGGCGCGGCGATTGAGGTAGAGCGCAAAGCCACAAGCGACATGGATAGGGCCGATCAAGGCCAATGCAAGCGCATAATTGAAAATCATAAACAAGACAAAACCACGTAGATTTTCTTCTCGAATGCTATTGAAAATTTCGAAGGGATTGATGGAATCTTGATCGCTAGCGAAGCTACCCCAAATTGCAAAGGCACCAAATTCAACAATGATGACAAAGCACAAGCAAGTGAAACCAAATAGAGTGGCTGCGGCGATGGTGTTATTTCCGATCACGCGAATTCTGTCCTGCACACTTGCGCCGCGTGCGCCTTCCAATTGCCAAATCGCCTGATATAAGCTGCGTCCAGCGGAAAAAAACCGCCACCAGCCCAGTAAGCGCCATAAACCCCCACGACATTCGCGCGGCCAAGCGCGCAAGGTCTGCTGCCAACTGACGCTTTCGCCAAACACTTGTCGTGAGATGACATATAAAGGCGCGCGTTCTAGCAAGGGCAAAATCCACCAAGCCAAAAATAGCCACCAACCGCCGACCCAAAAACCGAGTGCGGGCATATAGATCGCAGCCAAGGTGGCCAAGCTGATTAATGGCAGCCATAAACTCAGCCAGACGGCGTACACCGTGAAAGCGTTTTTCCACAAGAGTGCAAAACCCAAATCGAGTGCCTGCGGATTGGGACGCGGGCGCAGATCAACTTGTAAGTGATCGAGTTGCATAACTTAATTTCCCCGTCGTCCAGCAAAAATAAAAAAGCAAATTAAGCCACTCCAAGTAATGGCGGCGGAGATGAATTTGACGTAACTGGCTATGGCCGGATTGGCACACCAGAAGGCTTCAAAAAAAGCCGCAATAAAGGTCATGATCGACGCCCCGACGATCACCGGAAACATACGGCGACTCGCGGCTACGAGCGCGTGGCGACGGCTTAGGCGGCCAGGATTAATTAAGGACATTCCTAGTCGCATACCCGCTACACCAGCGAGCAACATGCCGATGATTTCAAAGCTGGCATGGGTCGCGACGAAAGGCCAAAATGTGCTGCGCGTGACAGGATCCATGTGCAGCCAAGTGGCGACTACGCCCAACTCAACCCCGTTGCTGGCCATCACGAATAGACTAGGGATGCCACCAAAAATGCCTGCGCCGAATGTTCTGAAATCGATCGAGACATTATTCATAACATAGTGCGCGAACATACCGAAATCACCCTGCGCCCCGCGCCCCGTACTAAAGCCGCCAGGTTGGTACATCGCATGCATCTTTTCTAGTCGCGCTGGCGACAAAAAACTATAAACCATCTCGGGATTATTGAAGATGATGAGCGCGCATAATAGCGCGACACCCCAAAACGCCAAATTGACGACCAGCAGCAAACGCCATTCTTCGCGTACTTTTTGTGGAAAATCCTGTAGCAACATACGATACAAAGTCATTGGTCGCTCGATCATCGTGCCGTATAAAGTTTGGTGGCAATCGCCCACCATTTTTTGCAGATAATCGGTCAATGCGGGCGAATAACCCCGCTGTAAGGCTAAAGCGAGGTGCTGGCATAGGCGGCGGTATTTTGCCGGAAAATCGATGTCTTGCGCTGCGATTTTATTTTTCGTCGTGAGCAGAATATTGATTTCCGCCCACAAGGCTTCGTGCTGGGATTCGAATTGTTTTTGCTTCATTGGCTCATTCCTGCCACGTAAGAGCGCAAGCGGGCGAGCGATTTTTCGCCGCGTAATTGCGTGAGGGGTTCGGCTAGTGTGGCGAGTTCTTCGAGTCGCTCCCGGGGCAGGCGTTTTTCTCTTTCGAACAAGGCGATCAATATTCTTTGCTGATCCGGGCTCAAGGAATAAGGTAGGGCTAGCGGCTCGGCATCAATCACCGGCACGCGCGTGGGTGGTGCATCGCAATAGACCACTAAGGTACCCGCGACCAAATCACCCACACGTCGAAATTGCTTGTCGAAGAGCATGCACAGTAAGCCGGTGAGGTAGAAAAGGGGTAGAAAATCGCCGACTAAAAGCAGGTTGCGAGTGATTGACTCGCGCCAAGAAACTGGCAAGCCGTCGGCACGGATGACCTTTAAGTTCATCGCGCGCTTGCCTATCGTGCGGCCCTCGAAATACACCTCGCAGAGGATGGCGTAACCCCAATACAACACAAAGCTGGCCAGTGTTGCCAGCGCACCACCAACACGATTGCCGTTAAATATCAGCAACAAAATCAGATTGACACAAAAGATAGCGAACGCGAAGAGCGTTAAATCGATCAGCCACGCCCAAGCGCGCGGGATTGGGCTGGCAGGTGTCAGCCATATGCGCACCCCTTCAGGTGTCACAATCGAGGTGCGTCCAGTGATCAGACCATCCTTGTTTGGGCTTGAGTTGGTGTTGCGGCTCAAATTTTTAATAGCGTGCTTAGGAGGCTGGATGGCTGGCATAAATCAAGGGCGACGAGAACACGCGATTCATTGTAAAATTGGCAAAGTACGGATTGTAACAATAAATGTGAACTTTGCGCAGAACTTATCAAGAAAATCAATGCCGTATTTTATGTGCAACAGGTTTTGAGTTCAAATTCCTTGTCTGCTTTCTGTCGAAGAGCCACCCTATGGAGAATCAAGCTTGATGCAAACCTATCCTCAGCCCGCTACCCTCAGCTTTTTCCAGGCCCTTCGTTTCTGGCTGAAACTGGGCTTCATCAGTTTTGGTGGACCCGCAGGACAAATTGCGATTATGCACAAGGAATTGGTGGAGGAAAGAGCTTGGATTTCCGAAAAAAGGTTTCTGCATGCGCTCAATTACTGCATGGTCTTGCCCGGCCCCGAGGCGCAACAATTGGCCACGTATATTGGCTGGCTACTCCACGGGAGCAAAGGCGGGGTCGTCGCGGGGCTGCTGTTTGTGCTGCCTTCTTTGTTGATCCTAATCGCGCTATCTTGGGTTTATTCGGCATGCGGTCAGCAGGCTTGGGTGATGGGACTGTTTTACGGAATTAAGCCCGCAGTGGCGGCCTTGGTCGTGCAAGCGACTCACAGAATCGGTTCGCGTACCTTACGAAATCCCAGTTTGTGGATGGTCGCGGTCGCGGCCTTTATTGCCTTAGCAGTTTTAGATCTGCCATTTCCCTTCATTGTATTGGCTGCCGCAGGCGTCGGATATTTGGGTGGACGCTGCTTGCCCCAGCATTTTTCTAACACACCCAAGCATGCCAAAACTACGGCGACGCCAAGCCAGCGCAAGGCACTGATCGACGACGATAGCGTAAGGCCTGATCATGCACGATTTCGCTGGTCGAGTTTAATGCGTGTGCTATTGGTGGGGGCGCTCTTGTGGAGCCTACCTATGCTCGCTTTGCTACATTTTTTTGGATGGTCGCACGCCTTGACGCAAATGGCGTGGTTCTTTACCAAAGCGGCCTTGTTAACGTTTGGGGGTGCCTATGCAGTCTTACCTTATGTGATGCAAGCTGCAGTAGAAGACTATCGTTGGCTAAGCCCGAGTCAAATGATGGATGGTCTGGCCTTAGGTGAAACGACACCCGGACCCTTGATTATGGTGTTGGCCTTTGTCGGATTTGTGGGTAGCTATGGACTTGCCTTATTCGGCGCTGATCATCTCTTTTTAGCGGGCGCAACGGCGGCGATTTTAGTTACTTGGTTCACCTTTCTTCCGTCTTTTATTTTCATTTTGGCCGGTGCGCCTTTGATCGAAGCGAGTCACGAAGATGTGCATTTGACCGCGCCTTTAAATGCGATTACCGCCGCGGTCGTGGGCGTGATCGCGAACTTAGCGCTGTTTTTTGCGTTCCACGTTATTTGGCCGGAAGGCTTTACGCATGCGCCAGATTTTATTGCAACAGGAATGAGCTTAGCCGCCGCCATTGCATTGCTGCGTTATCGCGTCAATGTCGTTTGGGTCATTGCGGTCTGTGCTTTGCTAGGCTGGTTTTTGCGTTCATTGAATTAAGAATTTTTGTAGGCAAAAAAAGAGCCTGCAAGCGCAAACTTTGCAGGCTCAAACCGGTACTACTCACAGCCCATTTAAAGTAAGTGGTGCTCGCTCAAAATGGGTACTACCTACTACAAAAACTACACCGACACGACGACTGATTTGCGAAATATTAGCTTGATCAATTTAGCGACGAGTCGGAAAATTAAGCGCAAGAACAAGAGTGTGCAGAGGGCTTCTAACATCGTGACAAAGAAGGCCAATACACCGTTATAAGTTTCGGCGCGACGACGCATTTTGGCCATCATGCGATCGCGGGAAATTTCGATGCTATCGTAAAAACTCGGTACGACTAACAAGGTCAGTATGGTCGAAGTAATGGTGCCGCCGATGATCGCGATGGCCATAGGGCGATAGAATTCACCCCCTTCTCCCAAACCTAAAGCCACTGGCATCATCCCCGCAATTAAGGCAAAAGTCGTCATTAAAATAGGGCGCAAACGTACCCGACCAGCGTGCATCAAAGCGTCTTCGCGTGCTACCCCATTGGCTTCTTGCTTACGGGCAGCGTCGAGTAAAAGAATCGCATTTTTTGCAACCAGACCCATTAACATAATCACGCCGATTAGACTCATGAGATTGATCGAACTACCTGTCACTATCAAAGCGATCACTACGCCAATCAAGGACAAAGGCAAGGACACCATCACACCCAAAGGCGCGGTAAATGAACTAAACTGCATCACCAAAATAAGATACATCAAACCAATACCGGCCAGCAAAGCGATCCCCATTTGGGTAAACAATTCATCCTGATCTTGTCCCGCACCGGCTAAGGACAAACCATAACCGGCTGGATAGCTCATGGCATTAGCCAATGCCATCGCATCTTTAGTGACTTCGCCGCTGGAACGACCTTGCGCATTGGCCGAGACGGTGACCGTGCGTTTGCCATTACTATGTTCGATACCCGACGGCCCTTTGCCCATGCTGACGGTGGCGATTTGGTCTAAGGGTACCATTTCGTTGCTGCCGGAAACCGAGATTGGCAAACGTTCGATATTTTCTTTACTGACGCGATCTTCCGGATGCAATCGCACCGCAACGTCGCGTGTTTCACCGGTAGGGTCGACCCAATCACCTACTTCGATTCCTGCGAAAGCGACACGCAAGGCCTGCGCTGCATCGTTGACGGAGATGCCCATAGAATTAGCCAGGCCGCGATTCATTTCTATCTTCAATTCTTTTTTCGGGTCTTGCTCCGAGAGACCGATGTCGACCGCACCCGGAACTTGGCGCAATTTTTCCATATAGGCGGCCGTGATCTCTAATAATTTCCGAGAATCAGGTCCAGTAAATTCGATTTGAATCGGTTTGCGTGCGCCGTTATTTAAATCATCTAACACCACATATTCGGCACCGATCAATTGACGCATTTTTTCACGTAATTCGACTGCGATGTCTTTTGCGCTGCGCTTGCGCTCAGTGCGCTTTCCAATATCGACATAGATGCGACCACCGGCCGGATTGATATTGCTATTGGTGTCTTTGACTTCGGGAATCGTGCGCGCAATATCGGCTGCTCTTTCCATTTTCAATCGGGCGTATTCCAGCGAAGAAGAAGCCGGTGTACGTACTTCGATTAAGACACTGCCAGAATCCGATTTGGGTAAGAAATCCATACCGCCCATGGTGCCTTGTAGAACCATTGCGCCGACCAGTGCAGCAAAAGCTAACACACCCATCCAGCGGCGATGATGCAAAGCCCAAGCAATCACACGACCATAACGATCAGCCTGATGGTCAAACCAGTCATTGAAGCGGGCTAAGATACGGCTAATACCTTTTTTCGGTGCAGTATGGTGGTCTTCAGGATCGCCCCAATAGGCCGACAACATAGGATCCAGGGTAAACGAAATCCCCAAGCTTACTAACACTGAGCAAGTCACCGTCAAGGCAAATGGGCGGAA
The DNA here is from genome assembly GCA_023259175.1 of Oxalobacteraceae bacterium. Taxonomy (GTDB): domain Bacteria; phylum Pseudomonadota; class Gammaproteobacteria; order Burkholderiales; family Burkholderiaceae_D; genus Undibacterium. The sequence continues at coordinate 24,536 of JAHFQV010000050.1, forward strand.
CCATTCACCAGCCACACCGGACATAAACGCCACGGGAATAAACACGGCGATAATCGAAAACGTGGTCGCTGCAACGGCTAAACCAATTTCAGCCGTACCTTCTAGCGCGGCGGTGCGACGATCTGAACCTTTTTGCATATGGCGGACGATATTTTCCCGCACCACAATTGCGTCATCAATCAAAACACCGATGGCAAGCGACAAGCCTAACAGCGTCATGAAATTAAGCGTAAATCCACACAGCCAAACAGCGATGAATGCGGCAATTGCTGAAGTCGGCAAACTCAGTGCGGTAATTAGAGTTGAACGCCAAGAATTGAGAAAAGCATAGACCACAAAGATGGTTAACATCGCACCCAAAACTAAGGAATCGATGACATTGTTCAAGCTATTTTGTGCGTCTTTACCGCCGTCGCGGGTCACAACTAATTTAGTGCCGGGATGATCTTTATCGAGTTCTTTATTGATCTCTTCAACCGTCTTACGGACATTTTTGGCGACACTCACAGTACTGGCATCACGGGAACGCGTAATTTGTATGCCTACATTGGGTTTGTTACTACGAATGCTCAAGCCATTGACATCGGCAAAACCATCTTCGATGCTGGCGACCTGACCTAGACGAACGATTTGTTCACCACGACGTTTGACCACGATGTTATTAAATTCGGACGGGCTTTCGATGCGACCGACTAAGCGTATGCTTTCTTCTTCCAAATCGCCACGTACTTTACCCACCGGCGCATTGGTGTTTTGCGTGCGCAATGCGGCAACCACTTCGCCTGCAGAGACATTGTATTCACGCAGTTTTTGCGCATGTAGTAGCACCGACAATTCGCGTTTTAAAGCGCCATTCACGTTAACGGTCGCCACCCCGGCTACACCACGTAAGCGATTGGCTAAAGTGTCCTCGGCTAGACGCGAAATCTCGGCGTGACTTTGGCTATTCGACGACAGCGCCAGATTCATAATCGGCTGGGTTGAGGGGTCAAAACGTTGCACCACCGGTTCGCGCATTTCGTTCGGCAGTTTGTAGCGCACGGATGCAATCACATTGCGTACTTCCTCCGCTGCCTCGATCATATTTTTCTTAAACGAGAAGCGGATTTCAAAGCCCGCGCTGCCCTCATTGGCGTAGGAATACACTTCTTCCGCACCCGAAACGCTTTGCAAAGATTTTTCGATACGATTGACAATTTCGCGTTCAACCGTATCTGGCGACGCACCCGGATAAGGAATACTCACGAACAGACCCGGCACTTCAACATCGGGGTTTTGATTGACACGTAATTTACTCATCGCGAGCAAGCCCATCGCCATCATGGCGATGATCATTACGATGGTAGCGATAGGTCGCTTGATACTAAAGTCGGAGAGAAACATAATTTATTTCCTGGAAAAGCAAGGGCTACTTTTACCTTGCTATTTTTTATCTTGAGTCGAATTTGGCTTCTAGCTTCTAGCTTCTAGTTCTAATTGGCCTGGGCAATTTTTGCGTTGGCAAACGCCGCTTTAGGGACGGCCATTTCGATCAATTGCCCTTCTTTGAAATTCGAATTGGGATTGCGTAAAACCAAGTCACCTGTGCTGACACCCGAACGTACTTCAAAATTACCGGTACGAACATCACGACTACCCAAACTCAGTTCGACTTTATTCAGGGTCGTACCTTTGATTTTCCAAGCGTAAGATTTATCACCGGTACGCACAATCGCCGCCTCTGGCAACATCAAAGCGGCCACCGTTTCAGATTCGATATTACCTTCCGCGTATAGGCCGGCAACCTTGGCTTGTTTGTTGTCA
>JAHFQV010000144.1 GCA_023259175.1 Oxalobacteraceae bacterium
GAGCGTCCATTGCTGGATTACGTCCTGCCCAATGGTATAGCGAAGATGTGGATTTTGTACAATGAAACTTGAAGAAAATTTGGGTGTTTAGGCGGATTTCTAAACAAATATGGGTGGAAGCAGCATCTAAGCTTGGATGATGCGTAGTCATCGTTTGAACTCGCTGATGTTTTAGCGATGATTGCCATTGATGGTGCTTTCTTATCAGGTTTGAGATATCGCGCCGTAAGAAAAATTAGACTGCTCAATTAAGGCGGTAACTAAAGCGACATTGAGGCGAAAAAAACAATTACATGTCCAGAGGTTAAAGAAACGTTGTAAAAGAAGCCTAAAAGCGTTTTCTCGGGGGAATTTATTTGACCCGTTTCCAAATTTGACTAGTATGAATTTAATCTTTCCCTTCTGAAATAAGCGCCGATGCCCCTCATTCTGGCTTTCATCGTGCAGCGATTTGATCCAAGAAGCGGTTTCCATTTGTTTGTTCTTGATGTTTTTTCTCCACTTGGCTTTGGTACGAAACGTAAAGGAAAGCACTATGAAAGCACAATGGCTATTTCCACTGGTTGTTTTTGGTTTGGCGACCTCTTCAGCGGTGTATGCCGATGATGGGACGGAATGGATCAAGTTTGACGGTTTTGGAACCCTAGGCGCATACAAAGGTAGTAGTTCGGTGGCGGGTGTGCGAACCGATCAAAAGCAAAGTATCTATTCCTTGCAGGAGTGGCGTTTTGATGGCGATACGCAAGCCTCAATTCAAGCGACCTTGAATCCTATGGGGAAACTCAAAGGTGTTTTGCAGTTGATTTCGAAAAAGGATGTGGATGGCACTAATCGGCCATCGGTGGAATGGGCTTACGTGGCCTATCCCATTACTTCGGAAATTGATTTCAAAATTGGCCGTACCGTCGCGCCGATTTTTTTGATGTCAGATTATCGTAATCTGAATTACGCACAAACCACGGCGCGTCCACAATCCGAAATTTATCAAGTCAATCCGATTACCTTTCAAGACGGCGCCACTGCGCGCTGGGATAAAAAAGTCGGTTCGGGCATGATGCAAGTGGAGGGGTTTTGGGGTAAGACCAAGGTCAGTGTGCCCGGCGGCACGGTTGATCTGAATCGGGTGAAAGGACTTTCGCTCAAATGGTCACAAGACTCGTGGGCGGTGCGTGGTGGCTATTCTTGGTATGACGCGAATTTGTCAGCGCCTGGGGTGGAAGCTAGCATCAAATTTTTACAGTCCTTATCGCCCTTGGCCTGCGCTAATTGCGCTAGCGTGATCGCCAACACCGCGCCGATTACCGGCATTAAGGCAACCATCGCGACTCTGGCAGCTAGCTATGATGATGGCGTTTGGATAGGGCAAGCGGAATGGGCCAAACGTGATACTAACACCGTGATTATTACCTCGGTAACTGGCTGGAACCTGTTAGGCGGCTATCGGGTCGGTGACTACACTCCCTATGTCGGCGTGGGTAGCTATACGATAGATTCGAGCAAGCCTACTTTTGCTCCGGGTCCGTATGCTCCTTTGGCGCTGAAGGCGCAATTGAATTATCTCAATGCGTCCTATTTAGGCACTGGCGATTCGACCCGCGATGTGATTAGCGTGGGCGTGCGTTGGGATCTTGCAAAAAATTTCGCGCTCAAGCTGCAGTTAGAGCAAATGAAGATGAAATATCCTTTGGTGGGTGGCTCAACCGGCTATCAGACTTATCCGACCTCTTTGTTGGGAGTTCCCAGCGGCTTCGATGGGCGTGTGTCAATGTTGACGCTCAATCTTGATTTTGTATTTTAGACGAGGCCCGCCATGAAAAAATTATCCTTAAGCCTTAAAGTTTGCGCGGGTTTGTTGGCGGTGAGTGCGTGTATGTTAAGTCATGCAGAAACCGTCATCGTAGTTTCAGCCAAAAGCCCTGTCGCAAGTATGACCAAAGAGCAGGTAAGCGATTTGTATCTCGGTAATGTGAAAGAATTTCCGGGCGGCGGGCAAGCTTTGCCTGTGCTACTTTCTTCGGGCTCGGCACGGAGCGACTTTTTAGAAAAAATCCTAGGGAAAAACGAAGCGCAGGCCAAGGCGATTTGGTCGCGATTAGTGTTCAGTGGTAAGGGAAGTGCGCCGCGTGATATGCCTGATTCAGCCGAAACGGTGAAGCTAATTTCGAATAACCCCAATTGCATCGGTGTGGTCGAAAAAAGTGCGGTCAATGCCAGTGTGAAGGTGGTGTTGAGTTTATAAAGCTTCAGTCACCAAATAAAACAGCGCAAGAGATTAATTTCTCTTGCGCTGTGTTTTTAGGCGAGGAAGCTTATTTTTTAAAGCGCTCTTCGGCAATTCGGTCAGCGATCACGCTGGTCGGTACGCCTTCCGCGTCGGCGCGGGCAAACACTTCGGCCAGAGTTTCGCCGATACGACGCACATGTGCATCCATGCCATCTTCGGGTGTGCTCATGTATTCGTAGCAGACCTTGATGATGCCGCCGGCATTGATGACAAAATCAGGTGCGTACAAGATGCCTTTTTGGCGGCAGATTTCGCCCATTTCTGGGGTCGCTAATTGATTGTTCGCGCCACCAGCGACGACCTTCGCTTTTAAGCGAGACAAGGTGTCTGGGTTCAGTGTCGCACCTAAGGCGCAAGGGGCATACAGGTCAGCATCGACATCGTAGATCGCATTGACATCGACCACTTGTGCGCCGAATTCTTCTTGTGCGCGTTTGACAGATTGTGCATCAATGTCAGAGACGATCAATTTTGCACCGGCTTGATGTAAGCGACGGGCATAGTCATAGCCGACGTGACCAAGACCTTGCAAGGCAACCGTGAGGCCATCAAAGGAGTCACGTTTAAAATGATGTTTGATCGCGGCTTGGGCGCCGACAAAGCAACCGAGCGCAGTAAACGGCGACGGGTCACCACGGTCACCTAAGCCTGCAACATAGCGGGTTTTGTGGGCGACGTTGGCCATATCCTGCGGGCTGGTGCCGATGTCTTCTGCGGTGACATAACGACCGCCAAGGCGCTCTAAGGCTTCGCCTAAGGCTTCAAACATGGCGGGTGTTTTGTCTGTTTTTGGATTACCTATCATGACGCTTTTGCCGCCGCCAATTGGGAGGCCGGCGACAGCATTTTTATAAGTCATGCCGCGCGAAAGGCGTAATACATCGCGCACTGCTTCGGCTTCACTGGCGTAGTTCCACATACGGCAGCCGCCCATTGCTGGGCCTAAATTCGTGTTGTGAACCGCGATAATGGCGCGCAAGCCAGATTTGGGTTCGGAGGCAAATACTACTTGTTCGTGATTGTCAAAATTGACTTCGTTAAATACAAAGGCGGTCATGCTTATGGCTCCGCGCGATTAGGAAAATGGCTCACAGATATGCAAGGGTGATCCGGTATCGCAGTAAATGAGTTAAGGGAAAATGATTAAGGGTGATGTTACGGCTTCTAACAGTGCGGGTAGCGCGTCAGAAAAAGGGTGATTTTGTCACGCGCCGTGAGTATACGGCGAAGGCGGGCGAATTTCAATTGGAGAATGGAATTGGCGTTTGTTCCGCTTTTACGGAGGCGCTAGTTTTCTACGACGCATTAGTACAACTTATTTCCGTGACAAACTCAGGAACTTTACGTATGGTAATGCCTCTAAGTCCCATTCTTATCTAAAGGTGTATTTATGTTACGACCAAGTCTACTTATTTTGGCGCTCTGTCTTACGCTAACCCTCAGTTTGAGCGGGTGTAAGAAGCCGGCTGCGAGTGCATCGGCAAGTGCTTCGGCAAGTGCAAATAGCGTCGCAAAAAGTCCGTTTCAAATTACACCTGAAGATTATGTCGTCATTCAAAGTAATGCGCTGGCATCAGGTCCTGCGATCACTGGGTCGATACAACCGGAACGTCGTGCTGATTTACGCGCTGAAGTTTCCGCTATCGTGTTGCAGGTGATGCGAGAAAACGGTGAAATGGTCAAACGCGGAGACGTATTGGTACGTCTTGATGAAACTTCGTTTCGCGACCAACTCGTTTCGGCTGAGCAGGGTGAGCGTGCCGCACAGCAAAGTCTCGATCAGGCGGAACGTCAATTGACGCGATTAAAAACTTTGCGCGCCTCGGGCATGGCTTCGATGCAGGCTTTGGAAGATACCGAAATACGTCGCAACAATTTGCAAAGCGAGTTGGTTGCCGCTAAAGCCCGTGTGGTTGGAGCGCGTTTGCAAATGCAAAGAACGGAAATTCGCGCTCCCTTTGATGGCATTGTGAGCGAGCGCAAAGTGTCCAATGGCGATACGGCGCAAGTGGGCAAAGAAATGGTGAAAGTGATCGATCCAAATAGCTTGCGCTTTCAAGGATTGATTTCCGCCGATATGGTCAATACCGTCAAGGTTGGACAGGCGGTGAGTTTTAAAATCAACGGCTACGAACAACAATTTGCCGGCAAGGTGAAGCGCGTTGACCCTGCTGCAAATGCCACCACGCGACAAGTTGAAGTCTTGGTTGACTTTGTCGATGGCAAGCAGCCACGCGTGGCCGGCTTATATGCAGAGGGACGTATCGAAGCGGCGAGCACCCAGGTTTTGACGGTGGTTAATTCGGCGCTCATCCGAGAAGGTGATAAAGCCTACGTCTGGGTGATCAATCAAAATACCTTGCGTAAAACCTTGATAGAACTCGGTGCACGCGACATTCGTCGTGGCGATTATGCGATACGCTCGGGATTAAACATGGGCGATAAGGTGTTACGTCAGCCACAGTCAACATTTAAGGATGGTGACCCATTGCGCTTGGTCGCTTCCGTGAATGGAGGGAATTTCGTGGTGCCAAGTAGTGCTAGTGCTAGTGCTAGTGCTAGTGCTAGTGCTTCGGCAAGTGCGCAAGCAAACGCGATAGGCAAAGCCGATAAAGAATCCACCGGTGGTGCGGCAACAGCGGCGGGGAAATAAAATATGTTCCTATCCAATTTTAGCGTTAAAAAACCGGTTGCGACGATAGTTTTGATCATCGCGGTGATGTGTCTGGGTTTGTTGGCACTCAAAAAATTGCGGGTAAATGAACGCCCCAATGTGCAAGAGCCGGTGTTGAGTATTTACATTCCTTATCCCGGCGCTTCTCCAGAAACGGTGGAAAGAGAAATCGTCAGTCGCATCGAAAAATCTCTGCAGAGTATTTCAGGTGTAACGCAAAATTTTGCCACCGCGCGCGAAGGCAGCGCTAACTTTACGCTGATCTTTAGTTTCGAGCGCAATATGATAGAAGCGGCGGAAGATGTGCGCAATGCGATTGCCGGTGTGCGCTATAAATTGCCGACCGAAATGCGCGAGCCCATTATCGAAAGGCGCGATCCGAATGATGAGCCGATCATGCAATTGGCCTTGTCTTCAAAAACTTTAAGTCATGCAGCGATTTCACGTATGGCTGAGGACGAATTGGCCGATAAATTTCGTGGAATTGATGGGGTCTCTCAAGTCAGTGTCAATGGATCTTTAAGACGCGAATTGAGTGTGCTTTTGCATGCGCAGAAATTACGCGAGCACAATGTCGCCGTCTCCGAAGTGGTAAGCGCTTTGCGCACACAAAACTCAACCGCCCCAGTGGGTAAAGTGCGCGGTGCAATGGAAGAAAAAAGCATACGCTTGATCGGCCGTTTAAGTTCCCCTGCGGACTTCGAGCAAATCGTCGTTAAAAAACGTGGTAATGATGTGATCAGGCTCTCGCAAGTAGCTAGTATTGAAGATGGTTTTGGTGAGTTGAACGGTTTTAGTTTGCGCAGCGGGAATCCGAATGTGGGCATTTCGATTAATCGTTCGCGTGAGGCGAGTACCGTTTCGGTCGCCAATCGTGTGCGCGATAAAATTGACGAAATCAACAAAGCGCTGCCTGCAGGAACGAAAATTGATATTACCAATGACGGTGGTAAACAGGCGCAACGCAATCTCAATAACGTCATTGAGTCTTTAATGTTTGGGGCGGTGCTCACCATCTTCGTGGTGTATGCTTTTCTCAATTCTTGGCGTTCAACTTTAATTACAGCCTTGAGCTTACCCACTTCCGTGATTGCCGCTTTCATCGCAGTTTGGTTGTGCGGATTCACGCTGAATTTTATGACTTTGCTGGGGCTGTCGTTGGCGATTGGTGTCTTGATCGACGATGCCATCGTGGTGCGTGAAAACATTGTCCGTCACATGGAAAATGGCTCCGATCGACGTACCGCAGCGCTCAATGGTACGGCAGAAATCGGCATGGCTGTTGCCGCGACCACCTTCTCCATCATGGCGGTTTTCATTCCCGTGGCCTTTATGCCCGGCGTTTCTGGAGAGTGGTTCCGTCCATTTGCATTGACGGTCACCAGCTCGGTCTTGGTCAGCTTGTTTATTTCATTCACCTTGGACCCCATGTTGTCGGCATTTTGGGGTGATCCCGTTGGACATCATTTGCAAGAGAAAAAAGGTTTTAGTAAGGTACTCAAGCAATTTAATATCTGGTTTGATCATCAAGCCGAGCGCTACGGCAGTGTGATCGCTTGGGCCTTGCATCATCGCCGTTGGATGGCCTTGATGGCTGTGCTCAGTTTTGCGTTTGCAGTGGCGCTTCACATCGCCTTCGGTGGTACGAGTTTCTTACCGAATTCAGACAGCGGAACGATTATGATCAATATTCGTACACCGTCTAGTTCCAGCCTCGAGTATTCTCGCTTGAAAGTGGAAAAAGCAGCTGAAGTCGCACGCACGATTTCTGAAACCAAAGAAACCAATAGTAATGTGAATATTACCGGTGGACGGGTTTATGTTGACATCGGCCCTAGCACTGAACGTAAACGCTCAGCGATTGATATTGCGATTGAGCTTCGACAAAAAATGGCGACCTTGGTCGGCGCGGAATACGTGGTGCAGGACGATATGGGCATGGGCGGTGGTAAGCCGGTACAAATACGATTTACCGGTGCCGATTCGCGTAAGCTCATGGAAATCACCAATACCTACATGGATCAATTACGCAAAGTTAAAGGCGCAGTCGATGTCGGTTTGTCTGAGCAAGACCCGAAAGACGAATTACAAATCGAACTCAATCGCGGCTTGGCAAATTCGATGGGCATCTCCGTTTCCGATGCGGCTCAAGCTTTGCGTGTTGCATTTGCTGGCGTG
>JAHFQV010000145.1 GCA_023259175.1 Oxalobacteraceae bacterium
ATATTCCGGCCCAAAATCCTTTCGTTAATGGTGCTGCTGTTCAGTTAGAGGCTAGAACAGACTATATGTCTGCGAAGCCGCAATTTGATTTTGATGTGGCTGCCGATGGCTTGGTCGCCTTTGAATGGAAAGATGGTGATTGGGCCCAATGGAAATTGCAAGGCCCTAGAGGAATTGAGTTCGATGGGACGATTCGAGAAACATTTGATTTCTACGATTACCGACATCTTCAAGGTGCTTGGAAGACACAAGTCAAATGGCTGGCAGCGGGTCATTATCAATTAAGTGTGGCCGATGGTCAGGGCCCCGTTGAATTTAGAGCCGAGTCCATCCATCAATCCCAATTGATACAGGCAAACGAGCCCATTGCGGTTAGCATGCCGGCTGGATCCAATAACCAATTATTTAATATTGATTTGGACGCTAGTTGTGATAACTGGCTTGAACTCGATCCCAATGCATCACAGGGGAATACTTATCGTCTATTTGATAGCTTGGGCAGGGAAGTTTTGCGTGGCGACCCAGCAAATGCGAATATTCATCGGTTGCAGTTGCCCAATTCTGGGATCTATACGCTTTTGGTTTCTCGTAATAATTTTGTAGAGATCGGTGGTACAGAATTACGTTTTAAATTCGTGCAGCATGCGCATGCGGTCTTGCCATTGAACTTTGATGTGCTGACGAAGACGGAGTTTCTTGAAAGTACGCAAACCAATCAGTTTAGTTTTAGTGTTGGCGACGAGGGGCAATTTTCGCTCAACGATTTGCAGACGAATTGGTATTCGGTTCTTTATTCCGTCACCGATAAGTTCGGGCGTGAAATGCCGAAAGCGAATGAACAATTGATGGCAGGAAAGAACTCGTTTATTTTACCTAAGGGCGAGTACGTCTTAAATGTTCGCCATTTGAGCGGTCTCAGTAGCCCAAATCTAGTTTTGTTTAAAGCGGTATTTCAAAAAACGGAAAAGCTCGACTTGGCACTTAATTCAAGTGCGACGATAAATTGGTTGAACGGAACGCCGCAGCAAGCGCTGCAACTACATTTGGGTGCGGGCGAATCTCAATGGATCACCGCGAGTGCGCCACTTCCTTATGGCCAGGTAGTTCAATATCAGGTGTTTAATTCGCATGGCGATCCTGTTTCCTCAGGTATTTATCAAGAGTCCCGCTATTTATCCGGTGAATTTCCATTGCATGGTTTTGAAGTAAAAGCAGAGGATGCGGGCGACTATACCGTTCAACTTTATGCAGCAAATATGGGGCAAGGTCTGACGGGTTCGACGACTTTTAAACGCTATCCTATCGTCAATTCCACAGTGCCGTATGTCTTTGGTCAATCACTGACTGATTCGCTCAATCTGACAGTGGATCAAAAGACCTATCACTTTAGTTTGAGTGAGGCGAGTGGCATGTGGTTTGATATTTCAGGTGGGGTCTACCAAGCAAAATTAGTTTCGAAGTTGGATGGACAAACAGTGTTTGATTCTGGTCAATGGTCCTCTTCGCTAAGGGAACAGCGTCTGCTACACCTTGATGCTGGTGAGTATGAGTTAAGCTTCAAACCGAATCAATTAGCGCCGGGTGCCTACCAATTTACCAGTATGCGGGTAAGCGACATGCCTTCGTTTGAATTAGGCGAAACGCTACAGACGACCAAGACTAGCGGTTCTTACACATTGCCCTATCATTTTGTTGGAAACGCCGGTCAGGAAATTGTCATCGATCCTCATCTCAGCGCGAACAATCCAAATTCGTATTGGCACTGGACACTCTATTCGGAGAACGGTAATTATATTGGGAGCGGTTACTATTCTTCGGGTGGTGTAGCTCCATCAACAGTAAAGCTTCCAGATAACGGAAACTATGTCTTAGTGATTGCGGGTAGTGTTGAAGCTGGCGCTACAGTGACTAGTACCATCAACACGACTGCTGCGCGAGCGCAGCAATTTAATATCCAACTCGGCCAACAGGTGAGCGGTCGGATGACCCAGGTGGGTGATGTCAATCACTACCACTTTAGCTTAGATCACGATCAAACAATCGCCTTTGACCCGCGTGGAGGCAAGGTAAATTGGGTTTTAAGAAATGAGTCAAATTCCATCATCTTTGATCGCAATCTCAGCGAGACGAATAGCTATGAAGTGCGTGCATTAAAGCAGGGTAGCTACACAATCGATGTGAGTGCCACCGACTTAACTAATCCCGCGTTCAATTTCTATCTGCAAAGCCTGCAAGATTCGGCAACATTGATCGCGACACCGAATTTGGTAGGCGAAGTTGCCGCTCAAACACAGTTGTCGGCATTCAAAGTCAATGTCACGGGCAATCAAGTTTACAACTTACGATTTATTAACCCGCTTACTATGGAGTCGAGGTTTGATTATGTTTTGTATGATGAAGCAGGGCAGCAAATTGGATGGCAACGTTCAACGAGCGATGGATCGCTTTCCTTTGTTGCGCGTTCTACGGGATCAGTCTTTCTTCTTGCAAAGCAGGCCAGTGGCAAGCTGAGTCCAATCCCGTTTGAAGCCAAGTTACAAGCCGTCACAAAAACGAATGAGGAATTGCATTGGGGCGAGATCAACACGCATGCAATCTTAAGCCGTGACGATGAGTTGAACTTTCATTTTGAGTTGAGCCGCGGACAGATGCTCGATTTGCGTGAGATTCGCGTGCCTCAGCGCGATGTAAGCATCGGAATTTATGATGCAAACGCTGCCTTGATTTATTCTCTGCCTAGATTTGATTCCCTAAGTTCGGGCAATTTTAGTCATTATTTGAGTGCAGGTCATTATTCGATACGATTTAAAGCGAACTCTGATCTGGGATTGGGCGATATCCAGTTTCTTCCTTCAAATGAGGCCGATACTCGCCCAATTTATCGGCAAGCGGATCAAGAACAAAGCATCGCTCTGGACTCTGGTAGCAATTTGGTTTCGACTTGGTCCGTGGATGCGCATGCTGGCGAAGCTTTAGCATGGACTACAAAAATTTGGCCGGAGAATAGTCATCTTCAAGTGATCTCGCCGACTGGCGCGGTGCGAGAGTTATTTCCGGCTCAAGCTTCCACATTGAATATCGATTTTTCAGAGAACGGTCGTTACGTACTTCGTATCGTGCGTGACAGTCTCGATCATGTCGCATCGAATGCGGTTGAGTTTTCTAGCGTTTGGACGCAGTTACAAACCGCGCCGCAAATCGATTCAATATTTGATGGCTCAGGAAGTATTTTAGCTGGTGAAACCAAGACCTTCCAGTTTGAGGTTACGAATCCTGGTACTTGGAATATTTTCCGAAATGCTTTCATCCCCCTCGATTGGAGTCAATCAATTCGCTTACAAGATGCGTTTGGTCGTGTGGTCACCAATGGCTATGACAGTCCGGTTTATTTGGAAGCGGGCGTTTATACGCTGTCTATCCAACAGTCCTATCAAGATGCGAACTACGATTTTTCTATTAAGTCTTTGGAAAATACGCAGATCAAACAATTGACCTATAACGAAACCGCGACCATTGCGCCGCATGCGGCTCGCTCTACGATTTATCACTTAGATGTCAACGCGGGTGACAGCATCAAATTTAATGCATTCAGCGATCAAGGAATGGTGAAGGATTGGGTTCTAGTCAATCGCTATGGACAAACATTGACATCGGGACGTACTGATCGTGATTCAGACATTCTCTCGATTGCGCAAACTGAAGCGCTGTATTTGGTGATTAAAGAGCCTAAGCAGGCTAATTCAAGTGATGAAACCTCCATTCACTTTAGCATTGGTCAAGTCCGAGCGAGTGATGTCACCACAATTTCGTTGGGACAGACTGTTACGGGATTGCTTAATGCGGAAACCAAGACCAAACAATATCAGTTTAATGTGCCACACAATACCAATATTTTGTTGGATCGTTTGAACAATGGAACCGGATATACGTCTTGGAGCATCCGAAGAAAGACAACTGGGGAGTTGGCAGGAAGTGGTTTAATGCAAAATGGCGTGACCGTGGCATCCTTGGTCAATATGGAATTGAGCGCGGGTGACTATGTCCTTGAACTGACGACCCTCGGATACTCAGGTAGTTTTGATGATCACCATTTTGGTTTTAGACTACTTGATCGGACAGCCGCGCCTGTAATAGTCAACGCCCAAGAAGTATCTTCACAATTGAATTCAACTGGTGAGGCCGATTATTACGGTTTTGATGCACAGGCGGGCGACCGTATTTTTGTCGATTTCCATCAAATCCTAGAGCAGCTCAATATTGGTTGGTATTGGGAGCCAGAGTTTGGATATTTAGATCATAAAAATTACTTCGCTTCTATCCATCTATTCGATCCAAACGGTGTAGAAGTCGCGAAAGGAGATTTAGGGGATACTTTACTGATTGCGACGAAATCGGGGCGTTACACGATTGTGCTTGACGGTGAGTCGAATCGAAATGTTCCTGTTCCCTATAGCTTGGCGGTGTACATTAATCAGCCACGTCCGCCGCGCGTGATTGACATCTCGGAGCGAATCGGTGAAGTTGACTTGTCGGTTGGGTCATTGACCGTAACTACTGAAGAAAATCACACCCCTATTCGTTCCGGCGATGCGATCCGTGTCAATTGGGTGACCCAAAATTTGGGTGTCAAAGCAAGTCATGGTGACTTTGCAGAGCGATTGGTGGTACGTCAGGTCGGGACTGGTCAAATCGTCTTGCAAGCGGTGGTTCCTTATCGTGAATCGGCTCTCAACAATGGTGCAATTGAACCTGGACAAACTGTCGCACGCAGTGCGCAAATACGTTTGCCCGATGGCGTGTGGGGCTCCGGTGAACTGGAAGTTTCGATTGAAACGAATTACGATAATTCGCAAGTTGAATTGGGTGCCGATGCCAACAACAATATCACGACGCTGCGTTTCCAAAGCGAGCTAGCTGCTTACCCGAATTTGCAAGTGAGTGATTTGTATTTGTCACCTGCTGCAAATTGGCAAGCAGGTGAGCAAGTGACGGTCAATTGGTCAGCAAAAAATGTTGGCAATGCCGCTGCACTGGGGGCATGGACAGAACGCGTTGAATTAATTAACCAAACGACAGGCGCGACTATCGCCCAGTTGGACGTACTACAGTCAAATCAAAATATCGATATCAATTCTTCGAACTCGCGTTCGCTTAGTTTTCTATGGCCTTCAGGCATTAATGCAGTCGGAAGCTTTTTACTTAAGGTGAGTTTAGACACGCGTCATCAGATCGCAGAATACGATGCAAGCGGTGAATTGAAAAACGATAATGCTGTTCAAAGAGTGTTGGCGGTCGGTCCCGATTTGCAGGTTCGCAATGTCGGCATCGTTGAACCCATTGCGAAGGATGGCGATGTCATTACGATAGGCTGGCAAGACCTTAATGTTGGCGGCGTAGCCGCGCCGTCGAATTATCAAGATCATGTAAAAATTCGGGCTATTCACGCTGACGGGAGTGTAGGTGAGGTCCTACTGGATACTGCCATCGCTTTCCCCGCGGACGCAGGCCTTGCCTTAGCGCCAGGTATGGCGCGCAACCGATCGCTCAGATTTGCGTTGCCGCAAGGGGTTAACGGTACAGGTCAGTTTTCCATTGAGGTCACAGCAGATCAAAACATTGTTGGCGCGGGTAGTATTTTTGAAGTGAATGCGCAAGGAACAGCGGAAAGCAATAATACCGCCGTCGGTGGTTTTAATGCAGTCAGCCATGATTATGCTGATTTAAATGCCGTCAGTTTTCAAGTGCCGTCTAATGTCATTGGTGGCGAAGAAATTAGCCTGAGTTGGACGGTTTTAAATCAAGGAAAAGGAGCGACTGGAAACACCTGGACAGATCGTATCGTTCTCACCCAAGACGGTATCATTGGCAATTCCGACGATATTATCCTGACGAGTGTAAAGCAAAGTAGCAGTCTTGCCGTTGGCGCGAGTTACACGCAAACAGCGCATGTCAAAATTCCCTCACGCCTTTCTGGTGCTTATCGTTTGGCACTGATCGTTGACGTAAATGCGAATGTAGTGGAGCCTGATACACGTATCAATAATCGTATCTTGTCAGGGACGATTAATGTTAATGAGGCTTATACCGATTTGCAGCCGCAATTGACGACTGTTCCTGCGGTCGTCAATGCTACGGGACATGCTCGAATTGAATGGTTGGTCAAGAATGCAGGTAATTTAGATACCGACGTCAATACTTGGTTAGACAGCGTTTATCTGTCTCCAACCGCAAGTCTAGGTGCCGATGCAATCAAGCTGGGTACGGTCACCCATTTGGGTAAATTGGCCGTTGGAGCGAGCTATAACGCTGGCATCGACGCGATAATTCCAGCGACCCTGTTGGGTAGCTACTATGTGATCGTACAGACCGATACGGCACACAGCGCATTTGAACCGCAACACACGACCAATAATACCGTGACAGCGTCAGCGACGACGACGGTACTTCCTAAACCAAATCCAAATTTCGTCGTCGAGAATTTGCAGGCACCTTCTGTCATACGGGTTGGTGAACAACTTCACGTATCCTATTCAATCGCTAATCGTGGTGTCGACAATAGCAATGCAATGTTGACGACCCGTTTGCGCCTAGTAAATATTGACGCGCCTTTTGGAAAAATTAATTTAGCCGATCGTGACATGATCTCGGCTCTTGCATCGAATGACTCGGTTGCAGGTGAGTTGAGTGCAATCATACCGACGATGCCGAACGGAAGATGGCGTTTGGAAGTCGTCGTTGATGTCAATAATTACGTCGAAGAGCAGTCGGAGCTCGACAATGTGGCAAGTCAAGAGGTTCTAGTTGTTAGTCCAGATTTGACCGTGAGCCAACTCAAATTGACGGGTGTCTTACGCGGTGGCGAATTAGTGAATCTCAATTGGTTAACCCAAAATGTGGGGACTGCCGACGCAAGCAATACCAAAGACGTGGTGTATCTTGCCCATGATGGGGAGCCTGAAAGTGCCAGAATCAAGTTAGGTGAAATAGCGCATTCACTGATTGCGGCGGGGGGCGTGTCGAATAATTCTTTGGCTGTTCAAATACCGGTTTTTGCTTCTGGTGCCTATC
>JAHFQV010000146.1:0-1944 GCA_023259175.1 Oxalobacteraceae bacterium
TGGCGAAAGCCTTGGCAATGGGGGCAGGTGTGGGCGTGAGCGCAGCTGCTATCGCCCGTGGAAACTCGAACTCGCCGTCAAGCGCTGCGCAGACGCAAGCTGCTGGTGAAGATGCCATCCTTAAATTGCCAGCCCATAGCACCACCCTTGGTATGGCGGTTGCCACCACGCCCTATGGCCTACCCTCGCAATGGGAAAAAAATGTGCAGCGACGTGAGAGTCCTGGTTTAACCCGGGTTCCGCAAGCATCGGTGAGTTTCACGCCCCTGCAATCATTGTTTGGCATTATCACCCCGGCAGGCTTGCATTTTGAACGACATCATCAAGGCTGGCATGATATTGATCCGCGTGGACATCGCTTAATGATTAATGGTTTAGTGAAAGCCGCACGCGTTTTTAACATGGACGAGCTGATGCGATTGCCCAGTGTTTCGCGGATTCATTTTATCGAATGTGGTGCCAACACGGGTGCGGAATGGGCGAATGTCGCTTTGCCGACGGTGCAATACACGCATGGCATGTTGAGCTGTTCTGAATTTACCGGCGTGTTGCTATCGACTTTACTTGAGATGTGCGGCTACGACAAAAAGCGTGGTAAATACATCTTGGCTGAAGGTGCCGATGGTTCGAGCATGACCCGTACCATCAGCATAGAAAGAGCGATGGATGACGTGTTGGTCGCATGGGCGATGAATGGCGAAATGCTGCGACCTGAAAATGGCTATCCTTTGCGCTTAGTGGTGCCTGGTGTACAGGGGGTGAGTTGGGTCAAATATTTGCGCCGGATTGAAGTCGGCGATGAACGCTACGACACCAAAGATGAAACCCTGCATTACATCGACCTCATGCCTGACGGAACGCATCGGCAATACACCTCGATTCAAGAGTGTAAAAGCGTGATTACGACACCTTCGGGTGGTCAGATTTTACTTGATAAAGGCTACTACAATGTGACGGGTTTGGCGTGGTCGGGTCGAGGCAAAATTAAGCGCGTTGATGTCAGCGTTGATGGCGGACGTAATTGGAAAACGGCGCGTTTAGAAACACCGATACTCAGCAAAGCTTTAAGCCGTTTTAATTTTGATTGGGTGTGGGATGGTAGTATCGCGATCTTGCAAAGCCGTGCGATCGATGAAACGGGTTATGTCCAACCGCAGATTAATCAACTACGCGCCGTGCGTGGTAGTAAATCGATTTATCACAATAACGCCATCCAATCTTGGAAAGTCGATGTCAATGGTGAAGTGTCGAATGTGCAGGTGAAAGCATGAGGATACTGAAATGCTTAATGTTGAGCTTGAGCTGTTGGGGTTTGTTCATTCAGGTCAGCATTGCGCAAGAAAAAGCTTGGAAAAATCTGGGACGCGAGGCCACAAGCGCAGAAGTTAAAGCTTGGGATATTGATGTGCGTGGTGATTTTAAGGGTTTGCCACCTGGTCGTGGCAGCGTTCTTCAAGGCGAAAAAATTTGGGAGGATAAATGCGCTGCTTGCCACGGTATTTTTGGCGAGTCAAATGAAATTTTTCCACCGATAGCCGGGGGAACCACGGCACAGGATATCAAAAATGGGCGTGTTGCTGCACTTGCAGAAGGCGGTGTTGCGCAACGCACGACGATAATGAAGGCGGCGCGACTCTCTACTTTGTGGGATTACATTCATCGTGCGATGCCTTGGGATGCACCTAAGTCCTTAAGTGATGACGAAGTTTATGCTGTAGTGGCCTATGTGCTTAATTTGGGTGGCGTTGTTAAGAGCGATTTTGAATTGTCGGATCAGAATATGGCGGCGACTCAAAACTTGCTACCCAATCGGAATGGACTCAAAACTTTTGCAGGGCTTTGGGATGTGCGTGGGCGCGGCGATATGAATCTAAAACCATGCATGCATGATTGTGCAGGGCCATTCGAAATCACTTCTTTTCTTCCGATCTTTGCCCGCAATGC
>JAHFQV010000146.1:2044-6953 GCA_023259175.1 Oxalobacteraceae bacterium
AATAGAGTGAAATGAAGGAGTGAATATGAATCAAAATCGGCGTTCCGTATTAAAAATGAGTGGCGCACTGGCAATGCTTGTTTCGGCAGGATTGATCAGTGCAGAACAGGCCTTGGCGCAAGTCGATCCGCGTCAGGGCTTTGCGGCAAAAAATCTAGCAGAAATGTTGACGATGATCGGTGGTGTGCAGAGCAGCAGTGATGAGCTTCAAATTATTGCGCCCGATATCGCTGAAAATGGTGCGGTCGTTCCCGTCAGCGTGACTAGCAAAATTCCAGATGCGCGCAAAATATTTATTTTTGTCGAAAATAACCCTACGCCCTTAGCCGCCATTTTTACGATTCCGGTTGACACCGAAAGCTATGTGCAAACGCGGGTTAAGTTAGGCCAAAGCACGAGCGTGACCGTGATCGTGCAAGCCAAAGATAAACTCTATACCGCTAGTAAAGAGGTTAAGGTGACTTTAGGCGGATGTGGTGGTTAAGTATTTAATTGAGGAAGAATAAAAATGGCAGATCCAATGAAAATTCGTGCAGCGCATCATGCGGGCATGACGGACGTAAAAATTTTGATGGCGCACCCGATGGAAGGTGGTTTTCGTAAAGATACCAATGGAAAAGTGGTGCCTGCGCACTACATCAATGAAGTCAAAGTATGGTGTCAGGAGCGCGTTGTGCTTGAATGCTTGTGGGGGCAGTCGGTATCGCAAAATCCTTACCTCGCGTTTCGTTTTAAAGGCGGTGCTAAAGGTGAAAAAATGCGCGTCACTTGGAGTGATAACCTCGGAGAATCGCGCACCGACGAAGCTTTAATTGCGTAATCTCTGCCAAATACATACGAAAAAATTTAGGGAGATAGGGATGAAAATAATCAGTTTGAAGTCTGTCTTATGGATCACAGCGCTCGTCGTTGGAGCACAGGCACAGGCACAAAGCGTCGCTGATGAATTAGCCAAATACCGCGCCATGCTTGCCGATGGTAATCCGGCTGAATTAGTCGAAGCCCAGGGCGAAGCACTTTGGAAAACCTTACGCGGCCCTAAAAATAGCTCTTTGGAACAATGTGATCTCGGTAAAGGAGCGGGTGTGGTGAAGGGCGCCTACGCCGAACTGCCACGCTATTTTAAAGATGCCAATGCCGTGCAGGATTTTGAATCGCGGCTTTTGTATTGCATGGTGAATTTGCAGGGATTATCGCGTGATGAACTAGTCGCAAAACCCTTTTCTGCGCAAGGCGAACGGGCAACGGATTTGGAAGCCTTGACTGCGTATGTGGTGGGCGAGTCGCGTGGTAGCCAAATCAAAATCTCGCAAAAGCATGCGCTTGAAAAAGCCGCTTTTGCGCGCGGCCAGCAAACTTTTTATTATCGGGGTGGACCTTACGATTTTTCCTGCGCCTCGTGTCACTCTACGACAGGGAAAAGGATACGCTTGCAAGATTTGCCGAATTTGACTGACCCTGTTGCTAGCCAAAAAGCGTTTGCGACTTGGCCTGCCTATCGGGTGAGTCAAGGTGCAGTGCGTACCATGCAATGGCGCATCAATGATTGTTTCAGACAGCAGCGGTTTCCCGAGTTGAAATACGCCTCACAAACTTCGGTTGATTTGATTACCTACCTTGCAGTGATGGCGCAAGGCGGGGTGATGGATGCCCCCGCGATTAAACGCTAAGGAATAAAAAATGAGAAAAATACGAATGAGCTCGTTGCTGATTTCTACGCTTATCACGAGTCTAGGTTTTGCAGCAAGCGCAGATGTAAAAAGCACGCAGGCTCAAACATTGCAAGATGCGGAAAAAAATATTAAGCAGAGTTTTCAAGAAAAAGGCTTGGCTCATTTGGATCGCTTGGATCAATCCGAAATGCAAAAATCCTGCACGATTTATGCAAGAAAAAAGATGCCAGAGGCTTTGCAAAAACGTTTGGAAAAGCAAGCTTTTGATAGCGTGAAAATGCCAGTTGATGGGCAATTTTTAGGAGATTGGAAAGAAGGCGAAAAAATTGCACAAAACGGACGTGGAATGCAATTTTCAGACGACAGTAAAACGATTAACGGTGGCAATTGCTATGCCTGTCATCAAATTACCAAGGCCGAGATTTCTTTTGGCAATATCGGCCCTAGCTTGGCCGAGTACGGTAAATTGCGGGGCGGTCCAAACAAAGACGTGGTGGAATACACTTGGCGTAAAATTTACAATTCACATAGTGTCAATGCATGCTCGGTCATGCCACGTTACGGTGCCGCTGCTATTCTCACTGAGCAGCAAATAAAAGATGTCATGGCCTTGCTGCTCGATCCTAAATCTCCAGTTAATCAATAAATTTCCGCGCTGTTCGTCTATGAATATTGAAACATGAATGCAAGCCGTCGAGAATTTTTGCATATGCTTGCGATGGCCAGTGCTTGTGGCATCGCCTTAGATCAAGGCGATGCGCTCGCCGCTTCGACTGCAAAGGCCGAGGCGCTGTATGATGTGCCTGTCTATGGCAATGTCAGTTTCATGCATTTTACCGATTGTCATGCACAACTTTTGCCTCAGCATTATCGTGAGCCTCATGTGAATTTAGGTTTGGGGGCAGCGCAGGGCAAGGCTCCGCATCTGGTGGGTGAGGCTTTGCTGAAGCAATTTGGTGTGGCAGCGCACACGGCGCAGGCACATGCCTTTAGCTATTTAGATTTTGTGCCAGCGACGGAACGCTTCGGAAAAATGGGTGGCTTTGCGCATTTGGCGCGACTCGTTCAACAAGTCAAAGCGGCACGCCCTCATGCTTTGTTGTTGGATGGTGGCGACACCTGGCAGGGCAGCGCGACGGCATTGTGGACGCAAGCGCAGGATATGGTCGATGCCGCATTATTGCTCGGTGTCGACATGATGAGCGCACATTGGGAATTTACTTTGGGTGCAACGCGGGTACAGGACATTATCGAGAAGAGTCTGAAAGGTAAAATCGAATTTCTGGCGCAAAATGTGAAGACTCAGGACTTTGGTGATGCGGTATTTTCACCGTATACCTTGCGTGAAATGAAGGGTGTTTTAGTGGCGGTCATTGGCCAGGCTTTCCCGTATACGCCGATTGCTAATCCTCGTCATTTTGTGCCGGATTGGCGGTTTGGTATTGCAGAAGAAGATTTGCAAAATACCGTGGATGAGGTGCGACAAAAGGGTGCGCAGGTCGTGGTGCTCTTATCCCATAATGGGATGGATGTTGATCTTAAGTTGGCTTCCCGTGTGCGCGGCATCGATGCGATTCTAGGTGGGCATACCCATGATGCGGTGCCTACCCCTGTGATTGTTTCCAATCCCTCGGGTAAGACTTTGGTGACTAACGCCGGGTCTAACGGGAAATTTTTAGCCGTGCTTGATTTCGATGTACGTGCGGGTCAGGTGCGCGGTTTTCAATATCGCTTATTGCCTGTTTTCGCAAACATACTGCCAGCTGATCCTATCATGCAAGCCTATATCGACCGTGTTCGCGCGCCCTATTTGCCACGCTTGGAAGAAAAGCTTGCACACAGCGAAGCCTTGCTCTATCGACGTGGTAATTTTAATGGTACTTGGGATCAAGTGATTGTGGATGCGCTGATGGAAGTGAAAGGCGCGCAGATTGCGTTTTCACCGGGCTTTCGTTGGGGAACCAGCCTTTTGCCTGGCGAAGCGATTACCCGCGAACAAATGATGCAGCAATTAGCGATTACTTATCCGGCGACGACCGTGACGGAAATGAGCGGCGCGAAAATTAAAGTGCTACTCGAGGATGTCGCCGATAATTTATTTAATCCCGACCCGTATTATCAGCAAGGCGGCGATATGGTGCGGGTGGGTGGTATGCAGTATCGTTGTACGCCGAATGCAAAAGCAGGTGCGCGCATTTCACAGATGCGGATAGGCGAGCAATTGATATCAGCGGATAAAAATTATAAGGTCGCCAGTTGGGCACCGGTTGCGCAAGGCGTAGAAGGCGCGCCGATCTGGGATGTGATGGAAGAATATTTTAAAGCTTATCCCGTGATTAAGTCGCGCCTACCCAATCAGCCTGAACTGATCGGTGTCGAATCGAATCCGGGATGGTCGCATGCTTAAGTCAGTTTTTTTCAAGTACCTTCGCTATTACTTTAGCCTGACTGCGATAGTGTTGAGTCTTGATGTCCAAGCTTTTGTCCGCGAAATTGCGAACGATGCTATCAGCTTAAAGCCGATACAAGTCTCGGAACATGTGTATTACTTTCGAGGTGAATCGGGTGTTGCGAGTCAGCGCAATCATGGCTTTATGTCCAATGCGGGTTTCGTCGTGACAGCGAAGGGTGTGGTAGTCTACGACGCATTAGCCACGCCTATGTTGGGTAAGGCAATGATTGCCGCCATTGCAGGCATTACTTCGCAGCCGATTAAAATCGTCATTGCTGGACATTACCATGCGGATCATATTTATGGGCTACAGGCGTTTAAAGAAGTGGGTGCTGAAATCTGGGGGCATGAGCATGGACGGGTTTATTTGGCTTCCGAAGCGGCACGATTGCGCTTAGAGCAAAGGCGTGTTGAGCTAGCGCCTTGGGTTGACGCGCAGACGCAAGTGCCACAGGCGGATCGTTATTTACAGTTAGCGAGACGCAGTGCATTTGATGGCGCATTTGAGTTGGAACTGGGCGGACTGCATTTGCAGATCATCGATAGCAGCGGGGCGCATTCGCAGGAAGATTTAATGCTGTACGTGGCAGAGGATAAAGTCTTATTCGCGGGGGATTTATTTTTTTCGGGACGCATCCCGTTTGTGGGAAGTGCCGATAGTGCGGCGTGGTTAAGCGAATTAGATGCGATGCTGAAAATCGATGCACGTATCGCGATACCAGGGCATGGTGGGGCATCGGACAAGGTCGCCAAGGACATCGTATTTACGCGCAATTATTTGCGT
>JAHFQV010000051.1:0-23777 GCA_023259175.1 Oxalobacteraceae bacterium
CGATTTCCATACCATTGAGAATATTGGCTTGCTCGGTGCTGTAATTGAGCCCCCATTCCACTGCAAATTTATTGGCGACAGCCGCTTTATTGTCGAGTAAATCGGCCACCCAACCCCAGGTTTTATCCCCTTTAAAATTATGTGCCGTACCCAAAATAACGTGCACCATTGCGCCGCGACTCACGCCTTTAGCGAGTTCGCCTGTCCAATAGGCCAATCCCCCTGCATCGGCGCCATCGACACGTCCCAAGGCGTTTTTGTAGAGGATATTGATAAATTCGGCGTTACTCATTTTATCCGTGTAATGCGTGAGATCGGAAAACAAAATGGCCGAAGCATAAAACGCATCGCCTATCGAATTTAAGCTCATGCCGCCTTTGTAGGCATTGATCCAATAATTTAAGCCGTCCGCTTCTGGGATACGATTGAAATAGGCGACATAGAGTTCTTCTAAACTTTTCAAATCCGCCGCTGAAATGGTCGCGCTATTGGCGTGAATCACGAGGTTCACCGAAAAGTCCTGAAACTGCACAGTATCGATTTGATGCATCGCCCAGTTTTGACCACTATCATTGGCCAATAAAACCGTACCGCTATTGATTTGATTCAGATTGAAATGGCTACTGTCGAGTAGATTTGCATTCACTTTCAGCACATCATTTCCAGTGCCACCGTTGAAATAAATGCGCTGTTCGGTTTGCAGATTATTCAGATCAATCTGATGATTACTACCATCAGAAAACTGCAGCACGGCGTTGCTATCCTTGGCAGCGACAATATAATTTGCGTCTGTAATCGATACTGCAGAACCTGTCATCGAAACCGATTCGACCTGCTGCGTCGCGACCAAATTTTTTCGTATCAATCCTGTGTTATCGATCGTTGTGAGATTGAGTTTTCCACCCGCCGTAAATACGCCTGCAGCGACCGCATCAAACCACTTCCCGTCACCGATCAGGGCAGGTTTTCCGGTTGCATTCCAAGTGTAGGAAAATAAATCATTATTCGGTGTCACCGGATGGTACACCCCAGGAATATTGCTACTGACCGTCAAATAGTCGCCAATTAAGGCATAGTATTTTTGCGCGAACGCTTCTTTTTCAGGCGCACTAAAAGGCACGCCTAGCGTATTCATTTTTGAATTTTGCGTCGCTCGCCAAACACCCGTAGCGCGATAGTATCCGCCGACATAGGTGCCCACGACGCCAAGCTCGTCCTTATATCCTAACCAATCCTGCCAAGGAATACGATTTAAACTATCTGTGACGTGCACGCTATTTAAAAACCCAGGGTCAAAGAGTGAAAAACTCGCTGCCGTGACACTGTCGACGTATTCGTCTTGGAGCAAAGCAAAGCTATGACCAGTTTCATGTAGCGCCAACTCGGAGGCTGCAGAATGACCTGCTGAAGCCCAAGCAATGGAACCACCTGCACCGCCATAAACAGGGGTATTGACTAGGACGATGGTCAGCTCGTGGGCGTTTGAAGCCAGTGCTTTAGCGACTTCCTGTTCGACCTTATTTCCATCGCCATAAAGCAAACGACCATCGCTGCCATGCTGAGTCGCGTTGAAATAGGTATCAACCGAAATATTATTATTGGGTTGATCAGTACCCGACTGCGCCGAGGCGAAAAATAGGGCGTTCGCGTTAAAAAAACCTAGGTAGCTGGAAAAGGGCGCATTAAGACGCGCATTACTTTGTCCAAGGTAGTTTTCCAGAAAACTACGCGCATCGGCCAAAAATTGTTCGCGCTCTGCCGCGGTATAACCTTCAGCCACAATCGCGATATCAACTCGATGGGCGCTGTCGCCCGTATTCAACAGATTGGTAATATCAGGCATAGCACTTTCACATTCAATCGAGAAAACACCAGTCTACCCGTTTCGACCGCATGTTGGAATATACGGACAGCAAAAAACAGTTTTTAGAAATTTAAATGCAATTTGGAAACTCGTATGCTATCGTCAAAGAACCCTAACGCGCGTACAGAGATTATGTCTGATGAATCGCAAGTGATCGCTATCGAACAGGTTAAGCTTGGTATGTTTATCAAGCTGGACTTGAGTTGGTTCGAACATTCATTTCCGATGAATTCCTTCAAGATCACCAATCAAAATCAACTCGACCAACTCTACGCCCTACGTCTTAAACATCTACGCTACATTCCGTCTAAATCCGATATTTTGGCGACCCCGATTGATGTGCTGAATGCACCTATCGTGATCCATACCGCGATCGCCCAAGATGGCGAAGTATTTGATAATTTAATTGCCGCCAAACGCGCGCGCTTTGAAAAACTGACACGGCAAAGAGCTGAACTTTTGGCTTGCGAGGAAAAATTTGTTCATGCCGCCACGGTCGTCAAAAGCATTAATAAGACCATTTTTTCGCAACCGGAATCCACCATTCTTGAGGCCAGAAAACTCATCGACAGCATCGCCGATGTTTTTTTACAGTCGAACGAAACGGTGATGCATTTGATACAGCAGACCGGGGCGAATGAGGAACTGTATTTTCACACCCTAAACGTAGCGGTGCTGGCCATGATGCTGGCCAATGAACTCAAGTGCACTGAAGGACAAATTAAATCGGTCGGCTTGGCCGCGCTGTTTCATGATCTCGGCAAAGTGAACATTCCGGAAAAAATATTAATGAAAACCGATGCGCTGACGAAAGCAGAGCAGAATTTTTTCGAACTGCATCCACAGTATGGCGTAGAAGTCGGAAAAACAGCTGGCTTGCCACCCGTCGCACTGGAAATCATCGCTCAACACCACGAATATTTAGATGGTAGTGGTTATCCCAATCGGATTAAGGCCGATCAAATACGCCTGCCGACCCGTATCGTCAGTATCGCCAATGTCTACGATAATCTCTGCAACCACATCGACCCACGCATGTCCTTAACACCACACGAAGCACTCTCGACCATGTACGCGCATCGACGCGCTCAATTTGATCCGTCCATTATGGCGACCATGGTGAAAAGCTTGGGCGTGTTCCCGCCTGGCACACTGGTTCGGCTCTCCAACGAAGCCCTGGGCTTAGTGATGAATGTCAATGTCGGCAAACCTTTGCGTCCACGCATTTTGGTGTATGACCCAGATATTCCAAAGGACGACGCCATCATCCTCGACTTGGCCGATGAAGCCAGTGACTTAAGTATTACTGGTAGCATCCGTCCTGGGGTTTTGCCGAAAGCGATTTTCGATTATTTAAGCCCAAGAAAACGAGTCAATTATTACTTCGACTCACAATCGAAAAAAAGTAGCAGCCCACCGTCCCCTACTCCCTGAAAAGCACCCGACCGGCTATGCAAAATCAAGCTCCTCCTCTCGATCATCAGGTCTTGCATCATATTTTGCAGCATACCCAAGATGCGGTGCTGGTCGTGACGGCATCGGACTTAAAGATGATCGAAATCAATCGCAAAGCCTGCGAGCTAATAGGGCGGTCACGAGACGAATTAATCGGGCAAGAATTGCTGACGATAGAGTGCGCGCTGCAAGACATCTTTTTTTGGGAAGAGCTGAAAGACGCGCCCCGCTTCGAAAAGGAGCGAATCGCCGAGAGCGAATGGCTGACCGCTTATGGCTATACCTTGCCAATAGAAAAACGGGTTTCGTGTTGCCACTTCGGCGAGCGAACCTATTGGATCATCCATGTCCTCGACTTGCGTAGTCGCCGCCAATCGGTCGAGGAGCAAATTCAATTAGCTTCACAATTGCAAAGTTCGCTCGAAGCCACGGCCGAAGGAATTTTATCGCTCGACACCGAAGGCCGCATTATCAATCTGAATCGACGCTTCGCGGCCATGTGGGACCTCGAGGATGACATGATCGCCAGTCGCGACGGGCGTAATTTGATGATGCATATTCTAGGCACGCTCAAATTTCCCGATAGCTTTGCCCAACAACTCGAGGCGCTCAGTGCGGACGCCGAAATGGAGAGCGAGGAAAATCTTAGCCTACAAGATGGTCGTCATTATGTTTGCGTTTCCAAACCCGAATATTTGCGTGATCGCGTCGTTGGTCGTGTTTTTAGTGTGCGCGACATTACGGCCATGAAGACCATCGAGAATGACCTAGTCAATGCCTTGGTGTTAGCCGAACGCGCAGTGCAAGAAAAAACCAAAACACTCAATGCCTTAAAATTGAGTGAATCAAAATTGCGTCGCCTCATCAATTCCAGTTTAATCGGGATTTTTCAAGGCGATATGCACGGCCATTTGATTGAGGCCAACGCAGCTTTGATCAACATCATTGGTGGTGAACGCGATGAAATCATTGGCCAGCATGTGGAATGGCTGAATATGACCTGCCAGACCTATCACAGCGCCCACCAAACAGCATTAAAGGAACTATTCGAGCAAGGCCATACCTTACCGTTCGAAGCCGAATTTAAACGTAAAGATGGGAGTGTGGTTCCGGTCATGGTGGGGCTCACTCAACTTGAAGGCTCACGCTTTGAATGGGTGGGATTTGTGCTTGATTTGACCGAACAAAAAAAAGCCGACCGCGCCAAATCGGAATTTATATCCGTAGTCAGCCACGAATTGCGCACTCCGTTAACCTCGATCCGCGGTGCCCTAGGCTTACTCGACAGTGGCAGCTTAGGTGACTTGTCCCCGCAATTAAAACAACTGGTTCAAATCGCACATCGAAATAGCCAGCGTCTCTCCAGTTTAGTCAATGACTTACTTGATATGGAAAAGCTCAGCTCGGACAAGATGAATTTTCAGATCAAATCCATGGACTTGTTTCAAGTCGCCCAGGCAGCAATCGAAGCGCATGGCAGTTACGCAGCCCAACTCGGTGTGTGTTTCAAAATGGCTTCTGAAGTATCTGCATTCTGGGTGATGGCAGACCAAGAACGGGTGATGCAAGTGTTCGCCAACCTACTATCGAACGCGGCGAAATACTCGCCCAAGGGCGAAGCAGTCGTACTGCGCTTTGAACGACACGAGCGCAATATACAAGTTGAAATCGAAGACAAAGGAGCAGGTATTCCACTCGAATTTCGCGAGCGTATTTTCAGCAAATTTGCGCAAGCCGATGGCTCGGATACACGACAACAAGGTGGCACCGGTCTCGGCCTCCACATCAGTAAAACCTTTGTCGAAAAAATGGGCGGTAGAATTGGCTTTAAGAGCGAAGTTGGCCAGGGAAGTGTGTTTTGGTTTCAGCTACCGGTGAGTGAATCTGAGTGTTCCTGAGTGAGTGAGCCCATGTACCCTCTAGGGAGTACGCTTCCCTAAGGTTTCTTTTTCTCCATTTCCACCCAAAAATCGACGCCTTCCTTGCGCTTTTTTTCTGGCTTTGGGAGCTTGATCTCAGGCATGGGCCGCCCTAAATCCATAGTCCAATAATAGTGATAAAAAGAGGAAGGCTTATGGATGCACGCCACACCAATTTCCTGCAACTCTGGATCCATTAAATTCACGCAATGACTGGGACTTTTTTCCCAAGCACGTATCGCGGCTTCCACACTACTAATGCCCGCTGCAATGTTTTCATTCACCTGAACATAGTGGTAGCCCGTGGCCTTGACGCGATCTCGCAATTCACTCAAATCCACTCCATTGTGAGAAATAAGATTCGCTTGCGCCATTTGTATTGAATGATAGTTCGCCGCCACCAGAAGCTGATGCCTCCATTTCAAGGGAGCCGCCGGATAAAAATAAGTCTCTCCGCAAAATCGTCCACGCTTGCGAACTTCATTCACGAGCCGCAAAGCTTCCTGCTCAAATTCCTTGGTCGACTTGAGATTGCAAGTGGCATTACTCAAGCCCGCTTGGCGCTCTAAGAGTTTTTCTAGATCGCCTGGAATTTGATGTACCGGGGCTTCCACCGTATCAGGCAAAGCGAGTACTTCGGGTTCTCGGGTGGCGCAGCCGGTAAAAAGTAGCGCAAGGCTCAAAAAAATAAGGCATTGCAGGACGAATTGAGCAGGTCTGACAGAAGGCGGAAAACAAAAACTTAAACAAACAAAATTTTGCATCATCGTGATTTCTATGGGTTATGTTTGCTAGTGCTTACCAGAACTTGCCGCTGCACTGGCGCTCGCGCTAGCGCTACTGCTCGCACTTTCACTTGCATCGGCTTCGCCGGCTGCCGGGCTCGCTTGTGGAAGCAGCGGTTTAACTTCCTCAATCTTGTTTTCGCGCATGTAGTCGTTCATTTCTTTCCAGCCCGCATACACGGCTGCCCGCGCCGCGTCTGGGTTTAGCGCATAGCAATCCTCTATGGCCCGACCTGCATGCCGACAAGCGCTACCGGTAGCGCGTGCGTCAGCTTCCTTAATTGCAGCATCGCGCGCCGGATCCGGTATTCCCAAACGATCACAAGCCACCAATAATCCTAGGGTCAACATCATCGAGCCTAATTTCAAACTTCTCATGGCAGACTCCATTTAGAAAATCCAGCTGCAGGGTCTAGTATTTCGAATTTAATGGAAAAAAGCAAATTCTAACTCAGGAATACAGGGCTAAGTCTCACGATTCCAAATTTCTTCTCTGTCAACCAGACAAGCGTCACCCTCGTTGCTGCTGTTTGCGTCAGTTTGTTTCAAAACTTGAGAAAAACATCTTTGCCCGCATCTATGCCCATCGTCGGCACTCTTGAAAGACCCTATGTATTTAAAAAACACTCGTCAACAATGCGGTCTCTTCGCAGTCGCTTTAATCTTCGCTGGCTCAGCGCAGGCGCAAGACATTAAAGATCAACAATGGCACGGCGGCATCGCCATTGGTGGCTCTTTAGCCTCGAGCAACACTTCCTCCCAAACCTTTACTTTAAATGCGAATACGAGTCGCGTCAGTCAAGAAGATAAACTAGGCATGTACACTTTGATGAA
The DNA here is from genome assembly GCA_023259175.1 of Oxalobacteraceae bacterium. Taxonomy (GTDB): domain Bacteria; phylum Pseudomonadota; class Gammaproteobacteria; order Burkholderiales; family Burkholderiaceae_D; genus Undibacterium. Next base: position 6,858 of record JAHFQV010000051.1, read on the forward strand.
TTACGGCAGCAATACCGTCAATGAAGTCAAAACAAATACGGCGCGCTTGCTGCGTTTAGGCGGTCGTTACGATTACAATTTATCTGAAAGCGCGTTTAGTTTTGGCGGTATGGAGCTAGAGACTAATCGTATTCAAAACATCGATACGCGTTATTCCATCAATGCGGGTGCAGGTTTCAAGGCCATCAAAACCAAGGAAACTAATCTCGATTTATTTATGGGTGTCGGCTATTCGGATACTCGTTTTGCCACCACAATCGCGCCAGCGCCTGATAGAAAACGCGGCGCAGAATTCTTATTCGGAGAAGAATCAGGCCACCAAATCAGCAGCACATCAAGTGTCAAGCAGAGATGGGTCGTGTATCCAGGTACCGCGGACATCGGAACCCGTAGTACGCTAGACTTAAATTTAGCGACAATGATTGCAAAGGGATGGACGCTCAATGCAGGTCTTGCAATTTCCTACAATAGCAAACCCAGCAACCACTTCAAGCAAACCAATAGTCTTTTCACCTTTGGCTTTGGCTACAAGTATTGACAGCTGCCTCGTTTACCTTCGTTGGTCACACTAGTTCGGCGATTTCAAAACAGGGAAATCGCCGAATCAATGTAAGCTTTGTGGTACACCTAACTTTGTAGGGTCATCAAACTCGCATTTCCCCCCGCCGCAGTGGTATTCACACAAAGGGCGCGTTCCGCCACTAAGCGCCACAGGGGAAATTCACTTTCGGCATCCATCATTTGCACACCAATTACGGCACCCTCTTTTTGCGCTAAACGCACACGGTAATCCTGCGCGACCTCGGTACCCAAGAGTGCAAAATGCGCCGTCATTTGATCGAAACCAAGGACCGTCATATGCACGCGCAAATTCGCTGGAAAATGGTCGGGCAATAGCGCAGCAGTGCTCGCTTCCAGCTCGACGGCATTGCCAGTGGCAAAGCTCGCGGCGATTTGGGTTAACAGGGTCGCTAAATCGCGGGTAGCGCAAAAAATACGTCCACGGCTGGCAAACGATAAGGTATTGGTTTCGCCTGTCGGACCCGGTAGCAATATCGAGCATTTATACGGACTCACACGCGCAAAATGTTCCGCCATTAATGCCAAGGCTTCATGTCCTTGCGCTTTCGCCCACACACTCAAGGCATCCAAAACTGCCGGACTGGTTTTTTCGTAAACGGTATTGCCGGCAAAATTAACGCTAGGATTTTTTTGCAAACGCTTTAGATATAAAGGTCCGCCAGCTTTCGGTCCGGTTCCTGATTTTCCTTCGCCACCAAACGGCTGCACCCCGACCACTGCGCCGACGATATTGCGATTCACATAGATATTCCCGACATGCGCACTTTGCGTAATAGCGTGTATGGTCTCGTCTATCCTAGAATGCACACCCAAGGTCAAACCAAAACCAGTGGCATTAATGTCTTGGATCAGTTGCGGCAAATGATCGCGCTCGAAACGTAATACGTGCAAAACAGGACCAAAAACTTCGCGTTTTAATTCCGACAAGGCTGTAATTTCAATGACGGTCGGTGCGACAAAGCTGCCATCTTTGCAGGCAGCTGGTAAATCGAGACAATAAAATCCCTTGGCTGTACTACGCATCATCTCAATATGCGTCATGAGATTTTTTTGTGCTTCAGCATCAATGACAGGACCAACGTCGGTGGCTAAACGATCTGGTATACCCACCCGCAATTCCTGCATCGCACCGCGTAACATTTCTAGGGTTTTATCCGCAATATCATTTTGCAGACATAAGACACGCAAAGCAGAACAGCGTTGACCAGCACTATCGAAAGCGGAAGACAAAACATCATTTACAACTTGCTCGGGTAATGCACTACTATCGACGATCATGGCATTTTGACCGCCCGTTTCTGCGATCAAGGGAATGTCGATATTGTCTTCCGCTGCGCGTACAGTCAAAGTGCGATTAATAATTTGCGCGACCTCGGTAGAACCAGTAAAAATCACGCCTTTAATGCGAGGATCGGCCACCAGTTGCGCACCAACGACTTCACCCCTCCCGGGTAAAAATTGCAAAGCTGCGCGCGGCACACCGGCCTCATGTAAGAGTTGAATCGCACGATAAGCAATCAAGGGGGTTTGTTCGGCAGGTTTGGCCAGCACCACATTACCCGCGGCCAGCGCTGCACTCACTTCGCCAATAAAAATGGCCAAGGGGAAATTCCAAGGGCTGATGCAAACCACAGGACCGAGCGCTGCGTTCGGTGCTTGCACTTCAATTTGCGCGGCATAGTAACGTAAGAAATCAACCGCTTCACGTACTTCGGCCAAAGCATTCGGCAAAGATTTCCCCGCCTCGCGGATCGCCAGTGCCATAAAATCCAAGGTCTGCGCTTCAAGTAAATCGGCTGCTTTTTTCAGGCAAAGTGCGCGCGCTTCGGGCGCGTGATTTTGCCAGATACCGGCAAAGGCTGCAGCGGAAACTAAGGCGGTTTCTACGTCTTGCGCATCGGCCTCGATCACGCTACCGACCACATCGGCGTGTTGCGCAGGATTAATCACTGGACGCGCGTTACTGGCCGATACTCCGCCCTCGATCAGAGGGGCAGCCGCGATGCGCTGATTTAGCGTTGCTGCAAAATGGCGACTAATGTTTTGCAATTGAAGCTCATTACTAAAATCAAGACCCTCCGAATTTTTGCGTTCACTGCCAAATAATTGCGCCGGCAATCGAATACCATTGTGCGCTTGCCCCGCCAAATTACGTGCAATGACAATCGGGTCTTCGATCAAAGAAGCGATAGAAATTTTCTCATCGACGATTTGATTCACAAAGGAAGAGTTTGCACCGTTCTCAAGCAAACGGCGTACTAAATAAGCGAGCAAAGTTTGATGCGATCCGACGGGCGCATAAATGCGGCAGGCTTTACCTAACTTATCGGCACCCACCACCTGATCGTATAAAGTCTCGCCCATGCCGTGCAAACACTGAAATTCATAATCGGTCACATTCGCTTCCTGCGCCCAACTATAAATCGTCGAAAGCGTCAGCGCGTTATGCGTGGCAAATTGTGGGTAAATCACGTCGGTAGAGGCGAGCAATTTTTGCGCGCAAACCAGATAGGAAACGTCGGTGTAAACCTTGCGAGTATAGACAGGAAAACCGCTCATACCATCGACTTGCGCACGCTTAATTTCAGAATCCCAATACGCGCCTTTGACCAGACGTATCATCAATTTTCTTTGACTCCGGCGCGCCAGATCAATCAAATAATCAATCACATAAGGGCAGCGTTTTTGATAAGCCTGCACCACAAACCCGATGCCGTCAAAACCAGCTAAATCAGGATCAAAAGCCAAGGCTTCCATCAAATCCAAAGACAATTCCAAACGATCTGCTTCTTCCGCATCAATGTTCAAGCCAATGTCGTACTGCTTGGCGAGTACCAATAATTTTTTAAGCTGGGGCAGTAATTCATCCATCGTACGCGCTCTTTGCGCACGCGAATAACGTGGATGCAGTGCGGATAATTTCACCGAAATGCCGGGGCCGTCTTTAATGCCACGACCATTGGACGCACGACCGATGGCGTGAATCGCCGTCTCGTAAGCCTGAAAATAAAAAGCAGCATCATGCATGGTCAAGGCGGCTTCACCCAACATATCGTAGGAATAGCGATAGCCGCGTGCTTCATTGTGCTGACTGTTTTTCAGTGCCTCCTCTATCGTTTGCCCAGTCACAAATTGATTGCCCAACATACGCATCGCCAAATCCACGCCTTTGCGTATCAGCGGCTCACCACCCTTAGCAATCAAACGTGTTAAAGCCGCACCCAAACCATTGTCGCTGTTGGTCGTCACCAATTTTCCGGTCACCAGCAAACCCCAAGTGGCCGCGTTGACAAACAAAGAAGGCGATTCACCCAAATGCTTGCGCCAATCACCCTTACTAATTTTGTCGGCGATCAAACGATCTTTGGTGGCGGCATCAGGAATCCGCAACAAAGCTTCCGCCAAACACATCAAGGCCACACCTTCTTCTGAAGACAAAGAAAATTCGTGCATCAAAGCATCAACACCCGATGCCCGAGTGCGTTGCTGGCGCACCGAACTGACCAACTTTTCAGCCAGTTGTGCGATGTTGTTTTTCGCACTTGGAATATCTTTAATATTTGACAAGAGGCTCTGTACTGCCTCACACTCATCAAGACGATATACCTGAGTTATATTGTTGCGCAAAACCGACGGATTGGAGAGCAATTCTTCCTGCAATGCTTGGAAGGGGCGAAATGAGGTGGGTGAATTCATAGAGTGGATCAACAGGTAAAATTAAGGGCAAATATGATTTAATTGTATAGAGGAATCACGAGGATTAATTCTGGAATTTCGGCGAGATATCGAAATATTGTATTTTATGAGACAATTAGACCAAATTTTATTAATAACTGCCTGCCCCTACCTATGCTAGACAAAATCAGCAAAAGAATTTTGGCCGAATTACAAAATGATGGCCGCATCAGTAATGTTGAACTCGCCACCCGCGTCAACCTGTCGCCAGCGGCCTGTCTGGAACGGGTGCGCAAACTGCAAGAGGCCAACTATATTCTAGGATATACCGCGCAACTTAACCCACATTTGCTCGATGTCGCCTTACTGGTATTCATCGAAGTCGTGCTCGATCGCACCACGCCCGATGTCTTCGATGCCTTCAAACGTGGCGTGCAAGCCATTCCCGAAGTATTGGAATGCCACATGGTCGCAGGTGGCTTCGACTACCTAGTCAAAGCCCGCGTCAAAGACATGAACGCCTACCGCGACTTCTTGGGCAAGTCGCTACTACAACTCAGCGGCGTGCGCGAAACCCATACTTACGCCGTCATGGAAGAAGTGAAAAACACGACTGCTTTGCCGATTAAGTAGGGGAATTTTGCGAACAACTTTGGTTTTGTTTTGCGTGAGTAACGTGGGCTTAAACCGTGAATTTCTTGAGATGGCTCTGGGACAATTTTCCATCCTTGAGCTTTCTTCGTATACGACCCGAGCTAAACATTACTGACAACGGGGTATAACAACCAAGTACCACAGGACTGAGAAGTATCGCCCCGACCCAGACCTGCCACGCTCCTTGTTTTTGTAGACCCGACGCTTGGAGCACATCTTGAATCCTAGCGGCCGTCCATACGAGGAAAAGAAAATTGGCTGGTCCGAGGACTACGAAGAACAGTAGGACGAAGAGCGGTAAGTTTATTAGCCCGCTCATATGGCACCAAAAAACCGCGAGTGAAACGAAGTAAACAGTGAGGGAAATGCGGAGGCGGCGGGTATGTCCATCCAGTCCTAGTTCTGACCAAGATTGTGGCTTTATCATGGTATCCCAACCTTCGCCGAACGGCGGGTTGCAACCCGCCCTACGAAAGACCTGACAGTCACTTCAAGATTTTTTTTAATAATGGATTTATAAAAACAAACCTCGGGTCACGTGTGTCGAACATAGCTTAACATAGGTGCTTTGGGATGCTGGGGAATTTGAGTTGCCTAAAATTTCGGTACTTAGCTCTCTGCGCCTAGTTTTCTACGCCATTGATGAGCCGAAAATGACTAGCCCATCCAGTCATCGCATGCTATATTGGTGACTATAGACATATGACTATAGGGCTAAATATGCAGGGCAAACAAATATCGAAATCTGAATTCAAAGCAAAAGCGCTTGAATTCTTCAGGCTCGTTGAATCATCGGGTGAAAGTCTTGTGGTGACCGATCACGGAAAACCTGCGCTGGAGGTTCGTCCTTACCGCAACCCCGAGCGTAATCCGCTTGACGTTCTGAACGGTTCTGTTGTGCGCTTCATTGATCCGACTTGTCCGGTTGATGCTGAGTGGGAGGCGATGGAGTGATTGTTTTAGACACCCACGTACTCATTTGGTGGGTCAATGACGATGCCTCTCTTAGTGGGAAGGCAAAGGCGGCGATTGAACACGAATTAGATAACGGACAAATCATCATTTCTGCAATTTCTGCGTGGGAGATTGCAATGCTGGTAAAGCAGGAAAAGTTGCTACTAGCAATGGATGTCGACAGTTGGTTGGCAACCGTAGCTAAAATTGAACATGTACGGTTTATACCAGTTGACGTGGAGATCAGTGTTAAGTCGGTGGACTTACCTGGCGAATTCCACAAAGACCCTGCTGATCGCCTCATCGTCGCTACCGCACGGAAGCTTGCAGTCCCACTAGTGACTAAAGATGAAAAGATTCGCGGCTATGCCCACGTAAAGACGATCTGGTGACTAAGAAAAATTCTGTGCGTCTACTTGGATCACCATAAAAATAGTCTTTGACAACCATGTATTGATTTTCCCTCCGGATTCGCCCCATAACAAGATTATTGTAGCAACATTTCGGTAGCTCGACACCAGCCAAGCTACCGAAATCTTGCTACCAAAATCGTCCTATTTTGAGCTCAAACTCGCATACATATCAAGCGCCTCCTTGACTTGACGGAGCTCGTTTTGGAGTTGTTGCATTGACACCTCGCTTACGCGTTCATCTGTAACCTGAAAGTACTCCGTGGCACTTTTCAGTCGTCCTGATTGCTTATTTAGTTTTGGCTCTATAACTTCTATTAGTATTCCCTCAATCTCATTCAAAGCATCAGTGTACTTAAAGCCGGAAATACCAGAATTAACGTTCTGTTGGTTGCTGAGCGATCCATTGGCATTGACATCACGGAAACCGATCCAAGTAAAATACTCCCATCGATTCCAAAGTGCACCATCCATGTGATTCTTGAGACGAGTGAAAAGCGTCGCATTTCCATTTCCGGCTTGTCCGACATAAATAATGTTTTGATTTCTGTCGTATAAAACATAAACCCCGATTTGATCTCGGAAGTCTGCATTTGGATTACTGCTCGCTTTTCCCAAAAGATGTCCAGCATTTCCATCACCACCCGCGCCACGGTAAATGTTTTTTCGCTCCCACAGGAAGCCGTAATTCTTAATAATTGGCATAAAAAATATCCTTAATTAATTATTATAACAAACGAATTTTTACTATTAAAGCTCTGAAAAATAACCATTTACTTAATAGAAGTACGCGTTTAGTGTTGAAATAAGCCTCCAAGATTTAGATTGCTTTTCAATATGCGGATCAAGTATCTCGATCAAAAAAACGCGGCCTAATTCCGAATGCACGTTTTACGCCAGAACCGGATGAATTTGACAACAACTTCCCAAAATTTGGCTGGTGCCAAGCAAGGGGATTTGCTGCCAAAGTCGCCCGTTTTGGGCCGAACCCGGAAAGAAAACCCATTTTTTCCTTGCACAATGTTAAAAATTCAATTTGCAAAAAAATGAAATTTCGCGATTATCGAATAGATCAGAAATTTCCTACTTAGCCTATCGCCTAAACTCGTCAAAGATGCACTTTAGGGTTTACCGACAGTCGCGGGTACAGTCGGTGTTGGCACTGGCAAATTTGCAGGGGGGACTGCAAATTTAAATACATCTGCCCCAATTGCAAATGCTGTGAAATGTCCTTGTCCATCGGGCAAAATGCGTATCTTGTTTACGTAACGACCCAGATCGAGCCGGTTCCATGTGGTGCCTCCGTCGCGTGTTTCAAAGCCGCCGGTTGTCGTTCCGACCCAACCTAAATTTTCGTTGGCGAAACCTATTCCAAACTCGCGTACTGCAGCATCTTTGACTAGGTCCATCTCAAGCCAGGTCTTACCGCCGTCCCGGGTCTTCAAGATACGTCTTTGGTTTTCTTCCTTATCGGGGTTATAGTTTTGAACGGTTGCGTAACCCACCTCGCGGGTCGGGAAGCTACCCTTCCACGTCATTTCGAAAGCGCGTGGTGATTCGTAGGCTTTATCCCAAGTCTTACCACCATCATGGGTCACAACGATTAGGGCGTGTGACTTGGCGATATCAGGATCACTTCCGGCAAAAACGACTCCGTTCATGGCATCAAAAAATTTTACGTCAACGATACTGGCGACCCATGGGCGCATATCGATGTTGACCCAATTGCGCCCACCATCGAGTGAGCGTAATAATTGAGCTGGACTGCCAACCCGGCCACCTGCATGCACAATGGTGCGCTCGTCCAAATAACCTGCATTGATGAACTGCGACTGCACAATATCAATCGCGCAAATACCTTTAACCGCAGTGCCTGGTAAATTTTTTACGGCCTGCCAAGTTTCGCCACCGTCATTGGTTTCGTACAAAGGCGTTTCATCGGTCACGCCGGGAAAATAATCGGTTCCAATATTTCCCGCAAAGCCATGGCGAGCATCAATCATTCCTATCGCGCGAAAATAAGTTCCGGGTTGATTGAGCACCATCTTCCAATTTAATCCACCGTCTTGTGAGCGGTAAATTTTACCGATGCCATTCACATAGAAACCCAGCTGCGCGTCGAGGAAAAACACATCGTCTTGTTTGCCGCGATAAGCCTCAGTCGGCAATTTGAACCAAACAGCGTCTTTAACGGGGGTCAGTTGCGTCGCCGTTGGCAAGGAGGAAGTGGGACTTGCGCAGCCTGCGATAAGACAGCTAATGAGTAGGCTTAAGGGCAGAAGTTTTGACATGTGATTTTCTCTAGAAAAAAAGCATTAGCATACCTTAATCAGCACAAAATCAAGTCGAAATTTTAAGGGAATTTACCTAGCGCGAGCCTTTCCATCGCATATTGAGGTCTGCGCAATGCGGGCGAAAAAAAAGATATCACGCCAAAAAGCCTTGATATCTTTTTTGATGCTGCCGTTTTACTTACGAATAGCTTTGGGCGATTATTGCGTCACGAATAAAGACCAATAACGCGCCAAAGTCGCCGCGCCATCGGTGCCGCGCACGGTGGCGAATACATCGATCGCTTTTTCTTTGTTACCCGACATATGGTAGGCCAAGCCCAAATGAAGCTTGGCTTCTTCAGGCGCTTTTAAGCCCCCTTTAGCAATGCCTTGCTCCATCATGGCGATGCCTTTTTCAAACTGTCCGTGCAAAGCGTAGTTATAGCCCATGTTGACCAAGCCTACGCCTGTCTTTGCTGAACGTGCGGTTGCCTCACCTGCGTCTAGCTGCTTATCATCTTCCGCGGCACTCTTAATGGCTTTTTCATGCATGGGCTTTTGCTTAGCCGCATTGACACCCTTACCCAAAATGCCCGACTTATAGCCCGCATCCATCGCATTTTTGGCTTCCAAAGGTAAACCCGCCAACATCGCGGCTTCGGCCATACCGAAATACTGTTCAGCGTCTTCTAAATTGCCAGTGGCGAACATGATGCGATACCAATCCAAAGTCAGGCGATCAGAAAAGCCCGCACGATTTGGAATCCGGTAAAGCAGGTCAGCCCAGTATTCGCGCTTGGGGTAATGCTTGACCATCATTTCCAAAGTCGGTGTCGAGCCTTCGATATCTTTCAGTTTCATGAAAGCGAAAAAAACAATCCGCAAGCGATCTTCTCCAGGAATACGATCACTCTTAGCGTCTTCTTCTATCAATAATTTGCCTTCCCGCACCACGCTGGCGAAATCATCAGTCGCGAAGAAATTACGCAGAAACAGGTCTTGCATTACTTTATTGCTGGTGTCTAAGGCTAGGTAACGACGTACCCATTTTTGTGAGTCCGGATATTTCTTTTCTTGGTAATAAGTCGATGCCATGCCCTCGGTGTATTTCAATTTTTCAGCCGGGCTCAAGAAATCGCTGTTGATCATTTCTTCGAAACACTTGGCGAGCAAACTATTGTCACCTGTGCTCGAAGCCAATACAGCGCGGGTACGGCTGATAAAGAACATTTCGTAGGGGGTCTGTTTATCGGCGGCGGCCAAAACATTGACCTTTTCCATTGCCTCGGCGTATTGCTTGTTGCCGATTAATTTTTGAATTTCTTGGTAAGGCTTAGACCATTCTTGACGAAAGACCTCGACTTTGGCTTTTTCTGATGTTTGATCGGCATAGCCGACAGAAGGAATTAAGCTGAGTGATGCGCTACCGAGCATCATCACAAATGCGGCCACGGCGAGGGGAGATTTTTTGATCATAGGAGTGAATGATTAACTTTAAAAATAAGAATAAAACCCGCGAATTGGCTATTTTACGCGACTTTCCGGTAGTTTTTCATTTTTTAGACTTCAGACAGGACGATTGCCTAAAGCCAGATCAATGCGTAAGACCACTCAACACAGAGGCGAAGAGACACAAAGAAACCCATGAGAAATTCCTAAAGTTACAATGATTAATTCAAGAAAACCGCCGAAATCCACCCCTCTTGCTTTTCCTCTGTGTCTCTGGTCGCAGCATGCTGCTTACCTGTGTTGAGAGGTTTTTTGGTTCTTTTTTGGTTCTTTCATTCATGCAATCCCCCTGCGACCTCCGATCAGCCATGTGCAGAATCGTGCTAGTCCGAGTAAACTGGCACATATTTCCTTCTCCGGACTTTTCCGTGTCGCCTGTTTCCACTTCACTCAGCATCGATCACCTTGAATCTTGTTTTGCGTTATTGGACGACGCGCAAGGGACAGGTGCTTGTTCTCGCCTATACACCCAGTTGCAAACCGAAATTTTTATCTCTGAGGCGACACCTTGGGATGCCGCTTGGGTGCTTGGGCAACAGGCCTTAGATCGTGGCTTAGCCGTACTTGCGGTACTCGACTATGAAACAGGTGCTGCCTTGCAAGCGATCGAACCACGCGCGCAGACTGCCCATGTGGCGATTGCGGCACGTCTTTTGGTGTTTGAAAAATGCACTTTTTTAGACCGGGATCAAGTACAGGATTTTCTAAAAAAACAGAGTGAACATCAAGTCGCCGGGATGCGCCATCTTCGCGAAAATATCGATCATAGCCAATTCATGCGCAGCATCGAAAAGGTGCGCGATTACATTGCCGCGGGCGACACCTATCAAGTCAATTACACCTACCGGCTGCACTTTGAAACCTATGGTGAGCCACTCGCTTTGTACTGCGCCATTCGCGAACGCCAGCCTGTCCCTTATGGGGCTTTTATTGCCCTCGCTAGTGGCGAAACCATCTTATCGTTTTCCCCCGAACTTTTTGTTCGGCATGAAGCGGGTCACTTACTCGCGAGTCCAATGAAAGGCACTGCACCGGCCAGTGGTGACGATAGTTTGGATCAACAAACGGCAAGCGCGCTACAGCTAGACGAAAAAAATCGCGCGGAAAATTTAATGATCGTCGATTTATTGCGCAATGATATTGGCCGCATTGCAGTCACAGGTTCAGTCAAGGTGCCTAGGCTTTTTGAGGTGCAGCGTTACACCAGCGTCTTACAAATGACGTCGAGCATTCACGCGCAATTACGGCCGGACTGCACACTTGCAGAAATCATGTCCGCACTCTTTCCTTGCGGCTCCATCACAGGCGCGCCGAAACGTCGAACCATGCAAATTATTCGCGAAATCGAAAGTGAAGCCCGCGGCATTTACACCGGTGCCATCGGCTGGTTTGAGCCGCCGAACAACAACGCGAAAATCGGCAATTTTTGTTTGTCCGTCCCTATCCGCACTCTGGTTTTAGATCGCCCACAGCCCAGCGAAAATCCGAGTACGGTTATTCGACGCGGCATGATGGGCGTGGGTGCGGGCATCGTCTACGATAGCGTCGCGCAAGAAGAATACGAAGAGTGTCAATTGAAGGCCAAGTTTCTAACTGGCCTACCAGCCCGATTTGCCTTAATCGAAACGATGGCGGCAAGTCGCGGGCTATGCGCCCACCTAGAACGCCATCTGGCACGCTTGACGCACTCTGCCGCCCACTTTGGATTTGCATACAATCTCAGTCAATTGCGCCAGAAAATTGAGTCCATTTGCGCAGCTATTAGTGACGATAAAAGCGATGATAAAAGCTACCGCTTACGACTGGAACTACGATACGATGGGCAGAGTGAACTCAGTTGTGCGCCTTTGCCACCGCTTCATCAGGTCGATGGCAAAGTGAGTTTCACGCTCACGCCAGAAGTCTGTCAGACCCCGCATTTCTTACTTGCCCACAAAACCAGCTACCGAGCGCAGTACGATCAAGCTTGGCATGAAGCCGAAAGCGCAGGCGATTTTGATCGCATCTTTATCAATCAAGACGGACGTGTCACGGAAGGGGGGCGTAGCACGCTCTTTATCCGTATCGGCGAAAATTGGTTCACGCCTCCGATTGAAGATGGTGTGCTTCCCGGCGTGATGCGCGCTGTTATCTTGGACGATACTCGCTGGAACGCAAGCGAAAAATCGATCACGGTAGAAGAGTTAATCCATGCCGACGACTTCATGCTGTGTAACGCGCTGCGCGGTGTGATGATGGCAAAATTACGGGGTTAAGCCTAGATTGTCCTAATGCGCTTTAGCACAGACCACACAAGCCTCGTTTTTAAGCAACGCGATGCTAGTCCACTCCATCGCCAAAGCGTCGAGCATGAGTAAGCGCGAACTGAGCGGCTGTCCGATCCCCATCATGAGTTTCAAAGCTTCGGCCGCTTGCACAGTGCCGATAATGCCGACCAAAGGCGCAAACACGCCCATGCTCGCGCATTGCACTTCGGGTGCATGTAGCTCAGGTGGGAAAAGGCAGGCGTAACAAGGCGCATTGGCGTGCCGTGTATCGAATACACTCACTTGTCCGTCGAAAGAAATCGCTGCGCCAGAAACGAGCGGTACTTGGTGCGCAACACAAGCGCGGTTAATCGCGTGGCGCGTCGTAAAATTGTCGCTACAATCAATCACCACCGTAGCTGCTCGCACGGCTCGATCAAGTGCTTCGCCTTGCAATCTTTGTTGCAGACCAATCAGCTTGATTTCAGGATTGATCTGCTGCAGTGCTAGGCGCGCCGATTCACACTTGGCCATGCCTACCCTTTCGCTGGTATGCAAAATCTGGCGCTGCAAATTCGTCAAATCAACTTCATCATCATCAGCAATCGTGATCGTACCTACACCTGCGCTGGCCAAATAAAGCGCCACAGGTGAACCCAAGCCACCCGCGCCTACGATCAAGGCGTGAGCCGCTAGGATTTTTTGCTGACCTTCAATCCCAATTGCGTCGAGTAGAATATGCCGTGAATAACGCAGTAACTGTTGATCGTTCATGGATGCTTACGTATCTTTGACTCTATCTTAGACTCTATCTTTGATTCGGCTTTCACTTTCGCAGCTTTGTCGTTCGTTGTTTTAGTCGGTGTATCGTTCTGTACTTGAACCACGCTCAATTTTACAGGGAGTCCTTTGAGGTGATTCAAAGCTTGCGCCAACTGAAAATCATCCTTACCGCCAAATTCATAGGCTTTGGTTTTGCGTGAAAGTGCGGCCAGTCTTTGTTCCTCTTCCATCTCATCGACCTTCGCTTTACCTTTATCGCTTTCGGCTTCCTTGTCATTGCTCAAGTGTTTAACCAAATCCGATTCGCGTGAACGAAAACTATTTAAGCCATCCCCATTGGCAGTTTCTTCGACCCGTAAATCTGGCTGTATGCCCTTGGCTTGGATGGAGCGGCCATTCGGTGTGTAGTACCGCGCCGTCGTAATTTTAATGCCCGTGTCTTCGGAAATTTGATGCACCGTTTGCACCGAGCCTTTACCAAAACTTTGAGTGCCTAAAATCGTCGCACGATGATAGTCCTGTAATGCGCCTGCGACGATTTCAGAGGCCGAAGCACTGCCGGTGTTAATGAGCACCACCATCGGCACTGTTTTCAAACCTGCCGGTAATTTGGTCAAGGGATCATTACTGGCTCGCGCACCATAAAATTCACGTTTCGCATAATACGTTGCCTTCGATTCTTCCAATTGCCCATTGGTCGAGACTACCGCCACATCTTTGGGCAGGAAGGCAGCCGAGACTCCAATCGCGCCGGGCAAGACACCCCCTGGGTCATTGCGCAAGTCCAAAATTAAACCTTTGATGCTAGGGTCTTGCGCATACAAGGCTTGAATTTTTTTGGACATGTCGTCTAAAGTCGGCTCTTGAAATTGCGATATGCGCAGCCACACATAGCCGGGCTCCACGATTTTTCCTTTGACGCTATGCTGCTTGATCAACTCACGGGTCAATTTCACGACAATCGGTTTTTCTTCGCCAACGCGGGACAAGGTTAATTCGATTTTAGTATTCGGTTCACCGCGCATTCTATTGATCGCGTCATCAATACTCATGCCTTTGATAGGCTCAGCATCGATACGGGTAATCACGTCACCGGCCAATACGCCAGCACGATAGGCAGGCGAATCTTCAATCGGCGAAATAATTTTGATATAGCCGTCTTCCATACCGACTTCGATACCCAGACCGACGAATTTACCTTCAGTCCCCTCACGCAATTCTTTGAATGATTTTTTGTCGAGATAAGCAGAATGCGGGTCGAGTGAACTCACCATGCCGTTGATCGCTTCGGTCAATAATTTTTCATCATCGACCGGCTCCACATAATCGGATTTAATCATGCCAAAAATTTCGGTAAACTCGCTTAATTTTTCAAGCGGCAAGGGTTCAATCGCCGTCTTCTGCGCCAAGGCCGAAAACTGAAGTGTCACTGCGACACCCGCGACCATACCCAGACCGATCAAACTTGCATTTTTTAACTTACCCATAGCTTTTCCAATGTAGAATTTTCCTGCTGTTGCGCGATACAAGCGAGCTTTTTGCCCTTATTTGCGCATCCATGTCATGGGATCGAAAGGCGAACCTTTATGTCGCATTTCAAAGTATAGTCCGCTTTCTTCGTTTCCACCGGTATTGCCTGCGGTGGCGATCACTTCGCCCATTTTTACCTGATCACCTTGATGTTTCAACACCGCTTGATTACAGCCGTAGATACTTAAAAAATCGCCACCATGATTAATAACAATGATATTACCCCAACCGCGCATCCATTGAACATTCACCACCGTACCGGGTGCAATTGTGCGCACTTCGCTACCTTCGTTGGCTTTAATGAACAAGCCCTTCATCACCGGCGCCTGACCGCGCTTGGTACCAAACTTCACGGCCAAATCGCCCACCACAGGTAAGCGCAATTGTCCCTTTAAACGGCCAAATCCCTCTTTGTCATTAAAGCTCAAACTTAAAACGGGATCACTACGCGCTTCTTTTTCTTCCTCTACGGGTTTGAACGCCTTGCTGCTTTTTTGACCCTGTTTCTCCGCAAGTTCACGCTGGGCTTTTTCTTTGCGGCGCTTTTCTGCTAACACGCGCTGCGCTTCTTCGGCCTTAGCCTGCTCTTCAATGAGACGGCTCAAGCGACCCACCAAATTGTTCATACGCTGCTCGTCTTTTTGCAGGCTCTCCGCTTCTTTCCTTTGCGCTTTTAGTTTGCTCGCTAATTGCTGCAACAAAGCCGCATGACGTTTTTTCTCTTTTTCCAAGCCTTTTTTGTGATCGCGTTCTTCGCTGGCGATTTGATCAAGCTCATCCTTGGTTTCTTGTGTCGCGATACGATTTTTTTCGATCTCATCGACACTGAGATTGAGCGCCGCAATCATTTTTGCCTGCATTTGCGAGACATAGCTCATGTACTGCAATTGCCGATTGATGCGATTAGGATTATCGCCCGACAACAGCAATTTCACCCTATCGGTATCACCGTGCATGTATTGCTGCTGCAAGAAAAAAGCGAGTTGATTTTTTTGTCGCGCGAGCTGCGCGTCCAAACGTTTTTTTTCGGCGACCAATTCGTCCAGTTGCGCTTGTACGCTTTTTTGCTCCGTCTGCAAATCGTAAATCGCCCGATTCGCTTGCGAAATCGCTTGCTCGGAATCCTCCAGCGCATCGCTGGCACGCTCTTTGGCATTTTCAGTTTTGGAAATGTCTTTTTTTAAAACTTTAAGCTTCTGCTGTAACTCAGTACGAGCCGCTTCAACTTGTTTTTTTTCTTTTGCGCGCGTGCCTAGTCCGCTTTGCGCCTCTGCTTGACTACACGAGCCCAGAACGCAAAAAAAGACTAGGGCAAATAGACCCGAATGATGAAAACGCAATCGCATCCCCGATTACTTCGATTTACCTTGGCTCGCAACGGCTTGCAACGCCGCTGCAATCGCCTCTTGGTCACCTAAGTAATAGCTTTTGATCGGCTGCAAATCGGCATCAAGTTCGTACACCAAGGGTTGACCGTTTGGAATATTCAAACTCACGATGTCAGCATCACTGATGCCATCGAGCATTTTGATCAAAGCGCGTAAGCTATTGCCGTGCGCCGAAATAATAATGCGCTTACCAGCACGTATCGCCGGGGCGATGCTGTCGGCCCAAGCTGGGACCACACGCTCAACCGTGTCTTTCAAACATTCTGTCAAAGGAATCTGCGCACGGCTCAAGCCAGCATAACGCGGATCATGGTAGGAAGCGCGCTCATCATTTTCATCTAAGGCCATCGGCGGCGTGTCGTAACTACGGCGCCACACTAACACCTGCTCATCGCCATATTGCGCCGCCGTCTCGGCTTTATTCAAACCTTGAAGCGCACCGTAATGACGCTCGTTTAAACGCCAGTCGTGTACAACTGGGAGCCACATCAAATCCATTTCATCCAAAGTACCCCAAAGCGTGCGTATCGCCCGTTTTAATACTGAGGTGTACGCTAAATCAAAGGTAAAACCAGCCTCTTTCAAAAGCTGTCCCGCCTGCCGCGCTTCCGCCACGCCCTTCTCAGTCAAATCTACATCAGTCCAACCTGTAAAACGATTATCCAGATTCCAAGTGGACTCGCCATGACGCATCAAAACAATTTTATACATGATATGAATTAAAAAATGAAGGTGAAAATAAAATGCAGAAAGGGTTTTTCAATAAGCTGAACGCATACAGCCCAATCAAAGTACTCAAGCGCACAACAAAGAAGAACAGAGGCACAAAAAAATCCATGACAAAGCCAAAAAACCAAACAAAAAGCCACTTCTCTTGCGCTTCCTCAGTGTCTTTGTATTGAGAGGATTTAGTATT
>JAHFQV010000051.1:23877-25178 GCA_023259175.1 Oxalobacteraceae bacterium
TGCCTTCGAAGACAGTGCGCATGCACGGCGAGAAGGCAACAACGACGCTGGAACGGTTTTTCGATAGCCCAGGACTTTCGCAAAGCCGTGCCAGCTAGGCGTGCCTTCGAAGACAGTGCGCATGCACGGCGAGAAGGCAACAACGACGCTGGAACGGTTTTTCGAAAGTCCTTAAAACTAATTTCGCCATCTATTTTATAATGAGCCGCTTCTTAATAACCATTCTTAATGGGAAAACTGTGAATTTCATTATCGACAATCTATTAGTTATCGCGGTCGCTTTGGTTTCTGGCGCTGCACTTTTGTTTCCGAGTTTTCAGCGTCGCGGGGCGCGGATGTCGCAGATGCAGGCGACGCAAGCGATGAACCGTGGGAAGACTTTGGTGTTGGACGTGCGTGATCCGACGGAATTTGAAGCGGGACATTTAAATAATGCGAAGAATATTCCACTGAAAGATTTGCAGACCCGTTTGACGGAATTGTCAAAATTTAAGACCCAAGTGGTGATTACGGTTTGCGAGTCGGGAGTGCGCTCTAGCAAGGCAACTACTTTACTTGGTAAGGCGGGGTTTGAACAGGTTGCGAGTTTGGACGGCGGCATGGCGGCATGGAAGTCTCAGGGTTTACCGACGGTGAAATAGGGGACGAGGATGACGGCGCATGTTTTGATGTATAGCACGGGCGTTTGCCCTTATTGTGTGATGGCGGAACGTCTTTTGAAGGCGAAGGGCGTGGAGGAAATTGAAAAAATTCGGGTTGATTTGGACCCGACTGTCCGGGAGGCGATGATGCTGAAAACGGGTCGCCGCACGGTTCCACAGATTTACATTGGGGAAACACATGTCGGTGGTTTTGATGACTTGTCGGCATTGGATCGTGCGGGAAAGTTGCAGGGCTTACTTTTTCCTGATTAAACCTAGAAACGGCAGTTGACCGCTAAAGTCGTCGTTAAGTGTTTGATTCATTAGAATTTTTCCTTGCAAATCCTGTTCACCGTTTTGGTAAGTACGCTACGAACATGATTGCACACTTTTTCGGCTCTCTGGCGTTGTTGTTCCTCCTATCAACGTGGAGGTTGCGTCGTCGTCACGGTGGAGTTGGGAATTCAAGCAGCATGCTGCTTGCCAACGTAACGATCACCCCTTGCGAGGGGTGATTCCTCAGCACCAAAGGTATTTATGCCTAGCCAGAAAGCCGAAAAAATGCACACTCATATCCGTCCAACCGCCGTTTCTAGGATAATTTGCAAAATTCATTCCCTTTAGGACTTACGCAAAATTGCGCTGGCTAGGCGTGGAGCC
>JAHFQV010000147.1 GCA_023259175.1 Oxalobacteraceae bacterium
AGGACCGTGAAACGACTCCGCGCCAATGATAGTGCTGCAACCAGTGTGAAAGTAGGTCATCGTCAGGCTTTTATCCCGCAGAGCCCCAGTTTCTTTTAGAGACTGGGGCTTTTGCTTTTGCTGTGAATTAAAATAGGGAAACGCGAACCCTGTACTTGCTTAACCCGGTTTCACCGTGTGAAGGCTTAAAGCACGCAGATAAAGCAAGTAGACTGAAATGACTTCGGGATCACCGCAACCGTAATTGAAAGAGTAAATGATGGCTTCATTTGTATTGGAACGAAATACTGTCGTGAAATTTGGGACGATTTCCACTTCGCTTTATCAATATTTCCGCGAAGGTATCCCGAGTTCAGTGGCGCGTGATGGCAGTGTCGACACTGGGGCGGAACCAAGTGAGAAAAAAGGTATTTACGTTGGTGAACTGATGGCCTATTTTTCGGCTTGCGCAGCTTTTGGTCAGCGTACAAGTACCGTGCACGCAGCGAACCAGATTGTTTTAAATCGCTATGTAGAACTGCTTCAGGCGGACTTGAAATCAAAACCAATTTTGCCCGGTTTGGAAGGCATCGCAGCAGAAATAGGCTTGCCGATTATTTTGGAAATACATTTGGAAGAGGATTGCGTCCTTGAGGCGGACACGCATTTCGTGGCTGATGACGAAGCGGAAAACAGTTGGAAGCAATGGCGCTCAGGGGTGATCAAACGTGAGCAGGGAATCCCCAGTCATTGGATACGACAATTCTATTTTCCACGCTTATTGGACTGGCGCGATCTCGGTGCTGAAAAGAATGTCCGTTTGCGCGAACAAACCAGTGACACGGCTTTGATGGTGGGAAGTTTGATGCAGTCATGGCATAAAGATGCGCCCAGTGATTTGTTGCTGGCTTATCGCAGACAAAATGGCCGCAGCCATTTTTCGCAGAAAATGCCTTGGGATGGCAATTCTTTGGAGCGCTTTTTTAATCTCAATGCGATGATAGACCCAGCGACCCGCATTATGAATCAGATGATGATATGGCAGGATTTGGAAGCTTTGGCGACTAAACAGGGGATTCCTTTGGAGTGACGGTCTTTTTTTCAATGTTTGCGCATCGCTGATAAGAGTTGAGCTTTGAGTGTTTTGATTAAGGCCGTTTCGTCAGGCGGCACTCCTTCCTCCGCAGGAAAGATACGATCGGCATAAAATAACCCTAGGGGCTTCCCTTCAACGTGTAGCGGTAAAACGATGAAGCTACGCGTGTCAGGCAGTAGCCGTTTGTGCCAGTCTGGAAGTAGTTCAGCAATTTTCGTCGAGAGAGCATCGGCAATCAACATGTCGGCATTGTTCAATAACGCGAGTTGAAAAATGGAGCGCTCATCGCTGGCGATAAAATGAAAAGCTTTTTGCCTCAGCAAGTGATTTTCGCCTATCGCAAGTCTGGAAATAAATTGGCCATTGTTTAAATCGCGTAGGCAAATAGTCGCAAACCGAAATCCCATCGCCGCGTAAAGAGTCTCAAGAAAGAGTAGGAAAACATCATTGAGTTTAATCTGATTCGCGGAGAGCAAATGGGTCATGTCGCTGATGCCAGCAAGGAGCAAGTCGCGTGCGTTGGTTGGTTTTCCACTGGGATATTTGGGCGCGTTCGAGAGCGTTGCTAATTCGTATTCCGGCAGCATTAGCTCGTGACATAACTGTGCATCGGCGGTGGCAGAATCGTTAAATAACGCGGCACCGCCAGGCAAAGCTATTTCTAAGCTGATTGCAAGTTCCTGGGTTTGGTGTTCTACTTTCTTTAAGATGGATTCCAATTGCGCGCTGTCAATATCGAGTGCACTGCCAAAACGCTTCACCAAGGTCTTGCAAGTCGTCGCCAAATGTCCCTGAGGGCGTGCAACTCGTTCTGTCACCAATAAATCGGCGAGGCACTCGCTCAAACTAGCAACTTGCCTCAACCATTCGGGGCGTTGCAGCGCTTTTTTGAGTTCGCCACCAGGGAGTGGTTGAAGCGCATGAATAATGGTCGCAGGTATCTTCCAGTCGTTTAACACCGTTTCTCCAAAGTGCTCGATACTACAGCCCAAGAGCTTATGGCAGGTATCGCTGGCTAGATTCGGATCAGAATGGGTGACCCGTAAAATACTTTCGTAAAGCGGATGATCGAATGAGGCGAGTAAGACTTTTCCTATATTTTTAAAGAGTGCGACGACGGCGGCCTCTTCGCTATGCTGTGGATTTGCGCGATGGGCAATTTCCCTCGCTGCGAGGCTGGCACACAAGGCGTGCACGAGCTCACGTCGCACCGTCAATGCTTGACGTTTATCCTTAAAGCCATCGACAAGCAAAGTCGCAAGTGCGTGGGTTTTGATGGTGTCAAATCCGAGCAAAAATATCGCGCGCGAAATGGTCGTGACGGAATTTCCTGAGGCGGTACGATAGGCGATGGTGTTTGATAGCCGGAGTATTTGCTGGCTCAATGCGACATCCGATAAAATGAAATGGGCGAGTTGTGCAATCGAATCTTCACCGCTCGAGGTCATATCCACGACTTTAGACAAGGCCACACCTAGCGTCGGCAAGCCTGAATCACTGCGTATTTTATGTAGCAATTGCTCGCGCACTGAAACGGGAGAGGCGCATGGCTCCAAGCCGTTGATGGGGGTGGGCGGAGTCATACTAGCTGCTACCCGTATTTGCGCGTACCGTATCAATGCCAAAGCGTTTTTGCAAGCCTTCGTGCAAAGTGCGGATTGCTTTGAGACGAGAATTCATCGGGTCCAGACGCGCTGCGGAGTCAATGAGATGTTTGGCCTGCGCCGCGACTTCGACATCCCAGCCTAAGTTCTCTATGCATTTGAGTGCTGCAAGTGCGGCGTTTAAAACTACTTGTGGGTTGTCGGGCGATTTGCGCGCAGCGCTCGCCATTAAATCAACTGAACCCCGGAAGTCGCCTTCTTTTGCTCGTCGCACGCCTTCTGCTACTAAATCTTTCACTTCCTTTTGGCTACGCTGTACCAACTCTTTACCCAGATGCCCTTTTCCCGCGCTTTCAAAAACACCGAGCGCTTTGCTGACTACCAACTGATTGGCGGCATTGCGCATGACATCCATAATCACTTCTGTGGCTGCCTCCTCACGATTATGCTCAAGGCAGCTCTTGGCTAAACCGAGTTTGAGATCATTGGATAATCCTATATCTTCACGCGTTGCGGCGATGGCGGCATCGAGTTCCTTATCGACCCGACTATCACCCGTTGAGGCGTGAATCATGGCCGTCGAAAGTGCCCGACACGCCTCTGTTTTTTTAATTCCTGCCATATTTTTTTCAAGATCGCGTATCACCGACCTTGCTTGTTCGTGGTCTCCTTTTTTGACCAAGGCATCGACCAATTTAACATGATCTTCGGGGTCGCGAAACTCAGAAAATTTAGCTTTGCTGACCACTTTTTTTAATACCGTTTCCGCGGTCTCGATGTCCCCAGTTTCGAGCGCCAAGGAGCCTAATTTTCGTAAGCGCCTGACACCATGCGGTGAAACCGTAACCGCGGTATCGAGAACCGATTTCGCCTCTTCCAAAGCGCCGATGGCCTCATGGGTTTTGGACAACCAATCATAGGCATCCATGTACTTATTATTTTCAGCGACCAAATGATTGAGAATAATTTCAGCCTCTTTGTATTTGCCTTGCATGTACAAGGTCTTTGCCAATCCCAAGCGCGCCCAGGCCACTGCTTTGAGTTCGAATAATGCAGTGTAGAGTTTCTCAGCTTCTTCTGCCTCGCCAAGAACCACGTGCAGTTCGGCGCGCAAACGCATAAAATCGATAACGTATTTCGGATGCTTTCGTTCGCCAATGATGCAAGCGCCGATCGCCTCTTTGGCCGCGCCATCTTCCATAAAGTTGTGAACGTCAACAAAGGCGCGTCTTTTCTCTATCGCTTTCAAAACTCGTTCTAGCAGCATGTCGGCAGTGAATGGCTTGAGTAAGTAGTCGGAAGGTGCCAACTCCGCTGCGCTCACGACTTTGGCGTAAGCGCGTTCCGCAGTGACCATGATGAAAATCGTAGAGAGCGGTGTGAGTTTGTGATGACGCACGTCTTCGAGCAATTGCTGTCCGTCTTGCCCGACCCCCAAATCGTATTCACACAACACGAGATCAAATACCCGATTCTGTATCGCGCGCAAGGCAGTCCCTGCTGTCAAAGCGTGTTCTATCTTGGTGATGCCACAGAGATTAAGCATATTGTGCAAACTCACCCGCATACCGGCATGAGGTTCCACTAATAATGCCCGCAGTTCACCTAAATTACTCATGACAACCTTTATTGGCAGCTAAGATTTAAGGCAGTTTGCTCAACACGCGTAACTCTTTTAGAGGGGAAAGAGGTGTAGCCGGACCGAAAAATATTGACCGAGGAACTCACTATGATGACGGACTTCATAGGTTAAAACTTTAACCTATTCCTGAGCAAATTAGCTCAGCGGACGAAATATATGTGGCACGAAGCAACAATTAAATTCAAGAATTTTGGTGGACCGCTGCTTTTCGATTACAAGTAGATGGAAAATCAATGAACGAAGCGCGCAATTAGAAAAATTACGACTGAAATGAGAATACTGGAGCTAAACGGCAAGGTGAAAATTTTTCCGAAGACGCGAAACCGGAAATCACCGGGCAGTCGCCCTAATCCAAATTTTTGCAAGTAAGGCAAAAGATTGGCAAAGACAATGAGAAATAAAAACACAAATATTAACCAACGTATCATAGATCGACTTTCCTACTTTTACAGGTTGAAATTTCGCACAAATTAGAGTTGATAACGTCGGTCGTGGGCAGCAAGAGCGATGGGCCATTCAATGCCGATGCCGACGGCTAATACCTTAAATAACTCGCCCATTTCTGCGGGCGAAATGAATTTTTGTACCGCATTCGCGGCAGGCAAATAGCGCGCGCTATCTTCAATTGGCAAGCGGGCTAAAAGCTCCGTAATGCCAGCATTGAGCAAAAACCCAGCTTGACTGGTATAGGCCAAGACTTCAAGCCCAGCAGCTAAAGCGCTACGCGCGATGGCGGTGAAATCGACATGCGCCGTGATGTCTTGTAATCCCGGTAAAAAGAAGGGATCGGGATGGGCGTGGTGACGATAATGGCACATCAAAGTGCCATTTTGTCTCTGCCCTAAGTAGTATTCTGCCGCCGGAAAACCATAGTCTATCCAAAGCGCAACACCCGGCAAACCATTTTGATCATGCCCATTCATGAGCATTTTGCCGACACTACGCATAAAACCGCTCGCCACCGGATGTACTTCCGTCATATAAATCGGCGCTAGCTGATGTATCTCTGGAATTTGCTGCGCTATGCAATCTTGTGTGTGCGGATCTAAAGCGAGCGGGCAAAGTTGGAATTTTGCCGTCTCTTCTTGCTTAGAATCGAGGCACACCACATGTAAGCTTTGCCAATGATCGTCTTGTTTGACAACTAATTCCACGGGCATGGCGTCTAATACCTCATTGCCAATGACCACGCCCGAAAAGGCTTCGGGCATCTGCGCTAACCATACTACCTGTTTAAAGTCTTTTAAGCGAAGTTCTTGTCGAGCTCTAAGCTCGCCCGACAATTCCACGATAAAATAGCACTCTAAACTAAAACCACTGATTTCAAGTTCACTGAGTAGATCAAAAGCAAGTTGCCCGGTGCCAGCACCGAATTCCATCATCTGTGGGGCGCTTTGGCGTAACAAGGGAAGGCAGGCATGGGCAAGGCTGGCGCCAAATAAAGGACTCATTTCGGGCGCAGTAGTGAAATCACCGTCAGCGCCTAATTTACTCGAACCACCGCTGTAATAGCCAAGTTTTGGCGTGTAAAGCACTAGGTCCATGTAACGTGAAAAAGGAATGCTCCCGCCTTGGCGCGCAATTTCTTTTTGTAGCACGGTAGTGAGTTCTTTTGATACCGCAAGCGCATCGGATGTTGGCAAGGGGAGTTGCAGTTGCGGATGGGCTGAGGCGTTTAATTTTTGCATATGGCATTGTAGCGAAGTATTGAATTGAGAATCAAGGGACTTGCTTGGTCGTCGTGTGGTCTTACCCAGTCTTGCCAATGGATAGCGGGAAATGATGAATTTAAAATCTGAAAATGAACAAGCTTCTAAGCCGACCAAAATTGTGTTGGTCACTGGCGCTGCGCAGCGTCTTGGTCGTGCGATTGCGCTGCATATGGCCGAGCATGGTTGGGATATTGTTGTGCACTACGGCGCTTCGCAACAAGCCGCGATGAGCTTGGTATCGGAAATTGAAAAAATCGGGCGACGTGCGATGGCATTGCAAGCTGATTTGCGCAATGAAGCGGCGGTGAATAATCTCATTCCGCAGGTGCTCAATGCTTGGGGGTGTCTCGATTGCGTAGTCAATAATGCGTCCATGTTTGAGGCTGACACGGCGCATAATTTTAGTCAGGACTTACTGGATCGCCATATGCATGTCAATTTGACGGCACCGGTACTTTTGGCCAAGGCACTTCACCAACACAAGGTCGCGAGCGCTGCGCCTGATTTGGGCTGTGTGATTAATTTGCTCGATCAAAAACTATTCAATCTCAATCCCGACTATTTGTCCTACACCTTGTCGAAAGCCGCCTTGCAATGTGCGACGACCACCCTAGCCCAAGCCTTAGCGCCGCAGGTACGCGTGGTCGGACTTGCGCCCGGTTTGTCCTTGCCTTCCGGTAGCCAAACCCAAAGCCAATTTGAAGCGGCGCATCAAGCGACTCCTTTGAAACAATCGAGTACACCCGACGACATCGCTCAAGCCGTGCTGTATTTAGCGCAGGCCAGAGCGATTACCGGCACGGTCTTGACGGTCGATGGTGGGCAGCACTTAATTCCCAGT
>JAHFQV010000148.1 GCA_023259175.1 Oxalobacteraceae bacterium
ATTTCAATGTTGCTGAAGTACTATCCTCCTGAGCATAGATACTTCAATTTGCATTTTGGTAAAATCAGGTATTTTTCGCATAATGCTAACGAATTGTGACTAAATCCCACCAAATCATTTGTTTTTAAAGAAATATTTATGGGCTTGTTTGGTGTTGGTAAATTGTTTAAAAACGGTTTCTTACGTAGAAAGTATCACATTGACTGTTGGCAAAAATGGCTTACTAACTGGCGGTGATCGGGCAGATCCCGAATCGCATGTTCGGCGTAATTTGCGATATTGTTGAACTCTCGCTCAGCAATCTTGATGTGATCTGGGGCAAGCAGGTTTGCTGGCAACTCGCTGGCAAACTCCATCCCGTATAAAACATATTGCCAGCTCGATGGCGGATACATTTCCAGATCGGTGATGAAGTCGAGCCGACTTGGTGGCCGTGCGCGCCACATCCTAAGTTTATCTTGTAAGCTAACTGGGATTGATGCGCTTGCCGTATTGTCGATCCAGAATTCAGAATCGCGTCGTTGGCTCAGGCAATAGTGGAGTTTAATGAAATCGATAATGCGCTCGTAGCGTTGCTGCATATGATGATTGAAGCTGCGCGCAACTGGCACAAAATCACCGTTATAAGGAAATAGGTAACTCACCAGATAAGCCGCCGTTTCTATTAAACCGACACCCGAGGATTCTAAGGGTTCTAAGAAGCCGCCCGACAGTCCAATCGCGACACAATTTTTTATCCATGGTTGTGGGCGATAACCAATCTGCAGTGTCAATAGTCGTGGTGTCAGCTGGTCCATGGCAGCACCCACATAATGGCGTAAAACTTGTTCCGCCTCTGCCTCGGTGCTGTAGCGACTGGCATACACATAGCCAATGCCACGTCTTTGCTGCAGACCGATATCCCAAGTCCAGCCCGCACTTTGTGCCGTTGAAATTGTATACGAAGGAATTGGGCTGTCGGCTGTTTCATAGGGGACTTGTACTGCCAACGCGCTATCGACAAACAACACATCGCTGGCACTTTTAAAGCTGGCTCCTAAAGCTTCGCCAATTAAACGCGCACGAAATCCTGTGCAATCAATATACAAATCAGCGCTCAATGCCCCGTGCTCTTTGCTGTGAATAGCGGCAATTGCGCCACTCTCATCGAGTTGTACATCGTCCACATTTCCCAATAAATGTTGTACTCCCAAACTGCGTGCGTGGTTCGCCAACAACGCTGCAAATTTCCCTGCGTCGAAGTGGTAGGCGTAATTCATGGCACCCATAAATGCCTGATCGGTACTGCGTTTGGGTGCGCGGCTCGCCTCAGCAATCCGCTGTTGCATGGTGACCGCTTGCGCAAACGGGACATTTTTTCCAGCCAAGCCATGCAACCAATATGGCAATAATTCGGGACTGTCATGCCTTTGGCTAGGCTGACTAAACGGGTGAAAATAATAGTCTTTTTTGGTGCTGCCGACTTGGTCTTTTTCTTGTGAGTTGGCCGGTCTTACCCAGTCGCGAAATTGTATGCCTTGCTTAAAGGTGGCATTGCATTCTCGTATAAAACGTGCTTCGCTAATACCAATTGCCGCGAGCGTGCCGCGTATGGAGGGAAAGCTACCTTCGCCGACACCGATGATGCCAATCTCCGGCGATTCTATGAGCCGGATTTGTATGCCTTGTTCGCCCTTAGATTGCAAGGTTTTGGCTAAGAAAGCCGCGCTTAGCCAACCCGCTGTGCCACCACCAACGATTAAAATTTGCTGACATGCTCGCATCTGAAGTCTCCTGTTTTGGTATCCCCAATACTCACGCTAGCTGCGCGATTTATCTTCACCTTAGGTTGCAGGCTTATTGGTTTTGGCAACCGGCCAAGCCGCAGCAATCATGCATCAGCGTGTTTGCGATGGGAATTAATTTTATTTAAATAAATTTGTCCGGCACTGAAAATTTTTGTTGACATCGTTTTCAAGCGAAATGTATCATGAAAACGTTTTCACAGTAAATGAAATCGTTTTCAAGATGAGTTTAAATGTAAAAACCGGCAATTCGTATGGATAGTCATTGAATTTAATTAGGCTTAATGAAGCGTGATCAGGATGGATACGGATCAATTTGGTGTGATTATCTTTAATGCAATTTAGTGAAATAACACAATGAGTCGAACGAAAAAAATCGAACTTATTCAATTCAAATTTCAAACGGAGACATAATGAAAACCACAGTACTAAAAACCAAACAGCGGGCGAGTACGCCGATACATTTTGCAGTTTTGGTGTTAATTGCAGGTGCGGCAAGTGCTGCCCAAGCACAAAATACGGCTACCGCCGATAACCAGAAAACCAGCGCTGCACAAACCGCAGCGGCAGACAAAGATTCCACCAAAATTCAAGAAGTTTTGGTGACCGGTACCAAGCGCACAACTTCATTGCAACGCACACCTGTTGCGATCACTGCGCTTTCTGCCAGTGCATTGGAAGATGCGCACGTGCAAACCATACAAGATGTGGTTAATTTGGTGCCAGGATTTCAGGCAACTGGTCAGGGTGATCATGGCGTGATCACGATGACCTTACGTGGCGTCGGTAACGATAGTGCTAAGACCGAATATGCTGATCCTGAAGTCGCATCTTTCGTCGATGGCATCTACTCGCCACGTCCAGAAGGCGCGACTGCGCTATTGTTCGATTTGGAGGCGATAGAAGTATTGCGTGGGCCACAGGGTACGCTGTGGGGACGCAACTCCACTGTTGGTGCGGTGAATATGCAAACCGCGAAACCCGAGTTGCGGATACAAAGCGGTAGCGTAGAAGCAGGTATCGGTAACTATAATCGACTTGGCGGTCGTGCTGCCTTCAACCTGCCTTTAAGTGACAATGCTGCTTTGCGTATCGCGGCGGTTCATGAACAGCATGATGGCTACGTCAATTATCAAACTTTGCCAGTGATTTCATTGGCTAGTCAAAAAGCTGCTTTCTTAGCTGGTGGCGGAAAGGCCGCAGATTTTCAGCCTATCAACCCGAATTTATTTGTAACTGGCGGACCGAAATACGGTGCGCAAGAACAGACTGCAGTACGCATGAGTTTGCTCTGGCAAATTGCCCCGGAACTGAAATGGAATCTTTCTTATGAAAAATTCGCTGATCGTGGTACGCCCAGTATGAACTTGATGCAAACACCGCGTTCGGGACAGGATTTGTGGTCTGCCTTGATTGACACGGCACCCTTTGTCAAACGGGATGCCGATGTCTTGCGTAGCCGTCTCGAGTATCGTTTAAATGATGCCCTGAGTTTGTCCTATACTGCAGGGGTAGCGCGCTTTAGTGGTTCGTCCAATTTTGATCAGGATGGTGGCGTAGCTATTCCAACCAGTTTCGCAACCGGCGCTGGCTATCAAGCAAATAATACGGTCTCGTCCAACTACTTTAATCATAGTCATGAAGTGGCACTGCAATCACTGGGTAAGCGTGAAGTAGATTGGCAATTAGGCGCTTATTATGCTGCGGAAAAAAATGATATTCGCTTTGATATTCCGATTTTTAACGGCACCCAACAAGGCACGGTAGGTTGGCAAGGTTCGTTTATTCAGCCTAAAGAAACCGTAGCATCGAGCGCTGCTTTTGGTCAGGCTACCTGGAATGTCGATGACGCCTTTCATGTGACTGGTGGCTTGCGGTATACCTCAGACAAACGTACCAATGAAGGTGGCAACGGCTACACATGGAATTACAGTACCACAGTGCCGCAAACACCTTTAAATCCGAATATTGATCCGCGTATTCCTGGGCAAGGATATAGCCCGGGCAATCCTTCCAACGACGGTGTATTTAGTGGTAGCAAAGTGACGGGATTAATCCGTTTGTCTTACGATCTCGATAAAAACAATATGGTATATGGCAGTGCATCCACGGGTTACAAATCAGGTGGTTTGCAAGATGGTGGCAAAACCTACGGCGCCGAGACTTTAACCAGCTATGAATTCGGTTCAAAGAGTAATTTCATGAATGGTTCATTGCGCGTGAATAACTCGGCCTACTACATGGACTTTAAGGACTTCCAATTTAGCTCACCTGTGACCAATCCAGACGGTACCCGAGGGCTGGCGACCAGTAACGCAGAAGGCGCCAAAATTTATGGATTCGAATCTGAAATTGCAGCGCGCCTGACAGCCGACGACCGTTTGCAATTGACCCTCGCGTTTACCCACGCCACTTTGGGGAAATTGATCGGCGGTACCAATGACTATGCGCTACCGGTATGTAAAGTACCAGGCATTAGCACTTGCTTGGACGTGACAGGGAATACCATGCCGCACGCGCCAAATTTCGCGGCGCAACTGCAATATCAGCATACTTTCCATCTGGCAGATGGCGCGCGCTTAACACCGCGTATCAGTGCTCATTACGAAACGGATACTTGGTTAAGCGTGTTCAATCTTGGCGATGGCGATAAGCAAAAAGCTTATGGGAGAGCGGATATTGGCTTGCGTTACGAAGCGACAAAGTCATGGTGGTTGGATCTGTATGTACGCAATGTTGGTGACAGCAATATCAAGACCAGTGCTGGCAACAGTGGCGGTGCCTGGGTTGCGCAGTATCTGCCGCCGCGTACCATCGGTGCCAACATCGGTTACAACTTTTAAGAACATTGCGGTCCTCAGGATCAATATGGCCATGGGGACAGTTAAGGCCGCAATGCCATTCAGTGAAGCTTAAGCTCAAACAGCGTCACCGTCGTTCCTGCACAAAGCTTACCTGTGCCGGGATGATGGTGCGTGATTCTGGTATCACTGATCGGCATTAAGACCAGACCGTGCATTAGTTTGTTCGGATTTCATAGCTGTTGAGGTGGATGCGATCTCGCTATTTTGTGGGGGAGTCATCCCGGGCCCTGAAGTCGAACCTTTTTTAAGAACGAGAGAAACGTGGCGCAAACATAAGTGCTGTAGTGCACGTTTGCAACTGACTTCCTCTTGACATGTTTTCTAGTGTCGGATGCAGATGCGGGCGTCGCGTGGGCGCTGTTCTATTGTCGCGTTTTTTTACCATGATTAGATTTTATTATGACGCAAGTATCTCACTTTCCCGCCGACTTTTCCTGGGGCGTTGCTACCAGTGCTTTTCAAATTGAGGGCGCCGCCAACGAAGACGGAAAAGGGCCATCAATCTGGGATAAATTTTGTGAAACGCCCTCCCATATTAAAGACCAGAGTAACGGTATAGTCGCCTGTGATCACTATCACCGCTATCGTGAAGATGTCGGGATTATTGCCAGTCTCGGTTTAGATTCCTATCGATTTTCAATGGCATGGTCGCGCGTTCAGCCACAAGGTAAGGGGGCATGGAACGAGGCGGGTTTTGATTTCTATGCTCGTTTAATTGATGCCTTGTGCGAAAAAAATATCGCACCGCATTTAACTTTGTATCATTGGGATTTGCCTTTGGGTCTGCAAACAGCGGGCGGCTGGCTGGCGCGTGATACCGCGTATCGCTTTGCCGATTACGCGCAAGAAGTCGCGCACCGGTTTGGGCATCGCGTGGCCAGTATCGCGACCCACAATGAACCTTGGTGTACCGCCAATTTAGGTTATGGTAACGCGCAGTTTGCGCCGGGCGTCGCCGATGCCAAGAGTGCGATTCAGGTGTCGCATCATTTATTATTGTCACACGGGCTAGCGCTGCAAGCGATGCGTCAGGTGGCGGCGCCAGCACAGCTGGGGATTGTACTGAATCAATGGACTGCCGATGCGGCTACCGATAGCGCTGCCGATCGGCAGATGGCAGAACTGGAATACGCCCGCTCCGTCCAATGGTTTATGGGCCCCATCTTTAAAGGCCATTACCCTGAATTGGCGCTCCGCGCCCACGGTGTGAATGCCCCAGTCGTGCATGAAGGTGATATGGCGATCATTCATCAAAAAATAGACTTCCTCGGCGTGAATTACTATTTTCGTGCTTACTGTTCCGCTGAAGTGCCACCGCGTCCAGCACCTGCACAACAAGGGGTGACGGATATGGGGTGGGAAATCTACCCACAAGGGCTGACAGAATTACTTTTGAAGCTGCATGCAGAATATACCTTACCGTCGATTTACATTACAGAAAATGGAATGGCCAATGCCGATCAAGTCGAACAGGCAAAAGTGCCAGACGCAGCGCGTATTGATTTCGTGCGCGAACACTTAGCGGCGTTAGCAAAAGCTATGGCACATGGTGTCGATGTGCGCGGCTATTTTTTGTGGAGTTTATTAGACAATTTTGAGTGGAATTCCGGTTATTCAAAACGCTTCGGCATCGTGCATGTGGATTACCTCACACAACAACGAACTCTCAAAGATAGCGCCTTATGGTATCGCGATTACGTGCGACAACAACGTGCCATCCATGTGGCAGCGTAACGCTGCCGAAATGATGGTTGTTGAGATCTGTCAGGCTGATTACGGTATGCTGGGCTTCCATTGCAATAGCAAAGCTTTACGATTAATGATCAGCGCAAAAGGCAAAAAATTACTATAAATGAGACCCCAAATATGAACATTTCCCCGACAGCGCGCTCCCCTCTACCGTGGGTGCCAACTGGTTACTTCACGATGGCATTAGGCTATATGATGCTCACCAACGTTACCTCGATTATGTTCAAAAATCTGGGCATGGATAACGGTAGTGCCGCACAGTATTCTAGTATGTTTATACTGGCTTATACCATCAAGCCCCTGTTCGCACCGTTTGTAGAAATGTATCGCACCAAAAAGTTTTTTGTGCTGTGCGCGCAAATCTTGATAGGCTTGGGTTTTGCAGGCGTGGCGTTCGCCATGTCCTTGCCCGACTATATGGTCGTATTGATTCCATTATTTTGGTTCTTGTCATTTGTT
>JAHFQV010000149.1 GCA_023259175.1 Oxalobacteraceae bacterium
AATTTCTTCTAGCGTGATTTCATCATTACGGTAGGTGCGAACCTCCTCACCCAACTCAGAAAAATACTGCACCAAGTTGTAAGTAAAGGAATCGTAGTTGTCGATCATTAGTAGCATTTTTTATCCTTTTTTAACGAGAAAACCCCTCAACGCCGAGGCGCGGAGGCGCAGAGCGGCGCAGAGAAATTCGCTTTATTCCATCCTTTAAAACTGGAACCATAAAATTGATGAGTAGTGCGGTTTCATACCCTGTTAGGCGCAAATAAGTTAGCACTTGTGCCTTGTGGATTTCCTGCAATTTCTCTACCGATTTCAGCTCGAGTAGCAAACTATTTTCTACCAATAAATCTAGTCGATAAGCCGCCGCGATTTCTACACCTTTATAATGAATTGGCAGGGTGATTTGACGTGTAAAATGAATACTCCGCAGTGAAAGTTCATGACACAAGCAATGTTCATAGGCGCTTTCCAAGAGCCCCGGGCCGAGAACACGATGAACTTCTATCGCTGCTCCAATCACCCTCTCTGTTAAGGTGTCACTCAGCGCCTCCGCGTCTCGGCGTTGAGGGGTTTTGATTTCGATTTCAGGCATCAAATATCCCCATCCAAACCATCTTGCACTTGTTCAGCCGCGCGTAGCATGGCGCGGGCTTTGTTTTCTGTTTCTTGCCATTCCATTTCGGGGACTGAGTCTGCCACAATTCCGGCTGCCGCTTGCACATACAACATGCCGTCTTTGAGTACGCCTGTGCGTATTGCAATGGCTAAATCCATTTCGCCGCCAAATGATAAATAGCCGCAAGCGCCACCGTAGATGCCGCGTTTGGTGGGTTCGAGCTCATCAATGAGTTCCATTGCGCGAACCTTGGGTGCGCCGGATAAAGTACCTGCGGGGAAGGTCGCTTTAAGTACGTCTAAGTTCGACATATTTGGCTGTAACAAGCCCTCGACATTGGAGACGATGTGCTGCACATGAGAGTACTTTTCGATCACCATTTTTTCCGTCAGTTTGACACTGCCGGTTTGGGCGATGCGGCCAATATCATTGCGCGCTAAGTCGATGAGCATCACATGCTCGGCGATTTCTTTAGGGTCAGCCAGCAATTCGATCGCCAGTTCTTCGTCACGCTCTGGCGTTGCACCACGAGGGCGCGTGCCTGCAAGTGGGCGTATCGTGACCTTTTTATTGCCGTCGCTCAGCTGCTCATTGCGGACTAAAATTTCGGGCGATGCGCCGATGATGTGCATGTCCCCAAAATTGTAGAAATACATGTAAGGCGAGGGATTGATAGAGCGTAGCGCACGATAGAGAGAGAGTGGCGAATCGACATAGGGTTTTTTAATGCGCTGGCCGATTTGCACTTGCATCAAATCGCCCGCCATAATGTATTCCTTGGCCTTGAGCACGGCTTTTAAATAATCTTCTTTGGCGAAATCGCGTATCGCTTCGGTACGCACTGAAGCGGAGGTCACTGGCACATCTACGCTACGACGTAACATTGCGCGTAAATCTTTCAAGCGTTGTCGCGCCTTGCTCCACGCTTCTGCTTGGGTGGGGTCGGCGTAGACGATGAGGTAAAGTTTGCCTGAAACATTGTCGATGACGGCGAGTTCTTCCGTGAGTAGAAGTTGAATATCGGGCAGGCCGAGATCATCTTTGGGCGTGGAATTTTCTAAACGTTTTTCCACATAACGTACTGCATCGTAGCCGAAATAACCCGCGAGGCCGCCGCAAAAGCGGGGTAAGCCAGGGCGCAAAGCGACGCGAAAACGCGCTTGATATTCTGCGATAAAATCGAGGGGATTGCCTTCATGTGTTTCGATAATTTGGCCGTTTTTACTGACTTCAGTATGAAAGCCGGTAGAGCGCACCACGGTGGCGGCGGGCAAGCCTATGAAGGAATAGCGACCAAAGCGCTCACCGCCTTTGACCGATTCGAGCAAAAAACTGTTCTTGCCGCCATGGCTGGCCTGCGCTAATTTGAGATACAAGGTGAGTGGAGTTTCGAGATCGGCAAAGGCTTCTGCGATCATCGGAATGCGATTATAGCCTTGCGCGGCCAACGATTTGAATTCGAGTTCGGTCATGATGGTATCGTGCGTTGTATTGTACGTTAAGGGTGCTTGATCTCGGTTTTCAATTTGCGCAAAGACCAGACGTCAGGCATCAGACTTGCGGACGTGACTTTGCCAAAACTTGAAAACAAAAGATCGAAACGATAAAGCAAAAATTACAGAAACTTGTCAAAGATGACGAGAGATGAAAAAACGTCGTTGGCGCGTATTAAGGTTTGGGTAAAACTCAAACGCTTAAACGAATGCGCGTCCGCGCTGGTCTTTAGATTGCCAGCGTCGCCATAGCCAGGCCTCGAAAGTGCCTGGAATTGTAGTTGGACGTTTTTTATCGAGAAACATTCTAATGGTGTTAGAAGCTTGATGAACGGGTTAATAAGTTCTTGCTGCCTAAAGGGTGCTTAAAAAGCGTGCAGCAGCCAGCAAGGTTTCGACTATACCATCACTTTCAATAGTTTGTACAGCCTCGCCGTGATTATAGCCGTAAGGCACGATCAACACTGGACAAGCCGCTGCGCGGGCGGCTTGCGCATCGTTCGACGAGTCACCAATCGTCACCACTTGTGACGGTGCCAATTGAAAATCTAAACAGACCTGTAATAGGGGTAGAGGATCAGGTTTCTTACGAAGGAAAGAATCACCACCGTAGACAATACTAAAAAAATCTTTCAAGCCTTTCTTCGCTAGCAAGGGCGTGGTGAGTGCCATCGGCTTATTGGTCACACAGGCTAAGCGCAAGCCTAGCGCCTTCAAGGCTTGCAAGCCCTCTATGACCTCAGGATAGAGCACGCTATAGTCGCTATTGATCGCCAAATAATGACGCTGATAGCTGGCCAGGGCTTGCGCAAAATGGTGTTCAACGTCGGCCTCGTTGAAGTCGGTCGATAGGACGCGATGAATTAAATTTTCCGAACCTTTTCCAACAAAATGCGTGATCGTGGCGATATCTAAAGCTGCTAGGGAAAACTCCTCGCGCATGCGATTGATGGCGACCAAAAAATCGGGTGCCGTGTCTAGCATGGTGCCATCTAGGTCGATGATGGCGGCTTGGACGTGGGCGAATTTAGGCTGGGGAGTACGTGAATTCAAAATTTAGACTTTATCGAGTTCCGAGCGCATCGCATCAATCACTGCCTTATAATCCGGTTTGCTAAAAATCGCCGAACCTGCCACAAAGGTATCGGCTCCCGCTGCCGCAATTTCGCGGATGTTGTCGACTTTTACGCCGCCATCGACCTGTAATAGAATATCGCGTCCCGATTCGTTGATGAGCTTGCGAACTGCGGCGATTTTTTTCAGGGTGTGCGCAATAAAGGATTGTCCACCAAAGCCAGGGTTGACCGACATGAGTAAAATGATGTCCAGCTTATCCATGACGTGTTCCAGTACATGCAATGGGGTCGCGGGATTGAAGACCAAACCTGCTTTGCACCCATGATCGCGTATCAGTTGCAAGCTGCGATCAATATGTTCCGATCCTTCAGGGTGAAAGGTGATGATATTGGCACCGGCTTTAGCAAAATCGGGAATGATACGGTCGACCGGTTTGACCATCAGATGTACATCAATCGGGACTTGAATGTGTGGCCGTATGGCTTCACATACTAGGGGGCCGATGGTCAGGTTAGGGACGTAATGATTGTCCATTACATCGAAATGAATCATGTCCGCGCCGGCAGCAACGACATTGCGAACCTCTTCACCTAGACGCGCAAAGTCGGCGGATAAAATACTGGGGGCGATACGATAAGTGGTCATGGTTAGGCTCTGTATTTAAAAATTTCTCCGATGATGGGAGATAAAAAAGACTCGAAAAACGTGCATCGCGCTATTTTACTCCTGCGAACTTGCCTGTGCTCTTGTAAGATGTGAGCTTATCGCTCGTGGCGTGTGCTTGGTATTTTTATTGCGTTGCCGCGGCAAAACGGCCAGTGCAATGTGGAAAATTGGGAATTTTATGTCGAATTATGATTTTACTATAACTGTTGTGACGCAATATCTGGCCGAGCAATCTGATCCCGTTAAGGATCAATTCGTGTTTGCCTACACGATTAATATTAAAAATACTGGGCAGGTTCCAGCGCAACTCATTTCTCGGCATTGGATTATTACGGATGCTCAAAATAAAGTCCAAGAAGTCAAAGGCCTAGGCGTTGTTGGGCATCAGCCTTTCTTAAAACCGGGTGAAGCTTTTGAATACAGTAGTGGCAGCTCGCTAACGACTGCGCAGGGAACGATGCGGGGCAGCTATTTTTGCGTAGCAGAAGATGGACATCGCTTTGAAGTACCTATTTCTGAATTTATTTTGAGCCTGCCACGCACTTTGCATTGAATCCAATCGAATAATTTATTTTTCAGTCTTGTCTTGCTCGTCGCGTTGTTTTGGCTTGGATTTTTGCGCTGGCTTTTTTCCGTGAAACATGGTCCACCAGACGATGAATGCAAAAATAAAAAATGCGAGGAAGGCTTCAATGGCTAACAACCACATAGTAAAAATCCTTATGAACGAATTGCAATATAGTCGCAATCAAAGGCGAATTTTAACAGTAATCATGCTAGGTGTTTTGAGTGCCTGCGCGCCTGCTGTTATCAAGAAAGCCGATGAGCCTCAAGTCGCACCCGTAGTGCCTGCAGTAGTGGTCACCCCAGTCACTCCAGTCAATCCTGTGGTAGCGCCGACTACAACGTTAGCACCCATCACTCAATACGCGAAGGCCTACAAACGGGTTTCGTTTGCGCAATTGCCTGGTTGGGCGGGCGACGATTTGCGCGAGGCTTGGCCTGCATTTTTAAATTCCTGTTCGGCCTTAAAAAACAAAGAAGAATGGCGTTTTGTATGCCAAATCGTTGATGGTATCGATGGGAAAAACAAGGAGGCGGTTCGTGCCTACTTCGAACGATTCTTCTCACCTTACCAAGTGGTCAACGCCGATGCGAGTACTGAAGGCACGGTTACAGGATATTACGAACCTTTGCTCAAAGGCTCGCGCACCAAGACCGCACAATTTCAAACTGCACTCTACCGAGCGCCTGAGGATTTGTTGACCATCGATTTGGGGAGTGTTTATCCCGAATTAAAAAACATGCGTTTGCGCGGGCGAGTGCAGGGCAATAAAGTGATCCCTTATGCGACGAGAGCTGAAATACTCCCTTTTTTAGCGGGCAAGGAAATCGTTTGGGTGGACGACGCGGTCGATGCTTTTTTTCTGCAAATTCAAGGATCGGGTAGGGTGCAGCTTGACGGAAATCAAGAAACAATACGACTCGCTTACGCAGACCAAAATGGCCACCCCTACAAATCCATAGGCAAGTATTTGGTAAGTAAAGGGGAGCTCACCTTGGATCAGGCCTCAGCGCAAGGGATTAAAGAATGGATTGCTAAACACCCTGCACGCCGAGACGAATTATTAAATGCCAATCCTAGCGTCGTTTTCTTTAAAGAGGAAAAATTAAATGATCCGAGCATAGGCCCTAAAGGTGCTTTGGGAGTGCCGCTCACCGCGCAGCGTTCGATTGCAATTGATGCGACCCAGTTGCCTTTGGGAGCGCCGGTTTTTTTGTCCACCTCTATGCCTTTGAGTGAGCAGCCCTTGCAGAGACTTATGCTCGCGCAAGATACTGGTGGAGCGATTCGTGGCGCAGTGCGCGCTGATTTCTTTTGGGGCTTTGGCCGAGAAGCCGGGGAAACAGCGGGCAGAATGAAGCAACGTGGGGCGTTATTTCTTTTGCTCCCCGCTGCATTTGAAGCCAGTGTGAGTGCGAGCGCGAAATAAGTTCGACAGAATGAGTAGGTAACTCCTCGAAATAAAGGAAACCTAAATTCAGAATATAAATTTCAAGTAGAGAGGGAAAAATGGACTATCAAACGATATTGGTCGAGACCAAGGACAAAGTTGGCGTGATCACGCTCAATCGCCCCAAGGCACTGAATGCTTTGAACGATCAACTCATGGATGAGCTTGGACAAGCTTTGTTGGCCTTCGATCAGGATGAAGAGATCGGCTGCATGATAATTACAGGCAGTGAGAAAGCATTTGCGGCAGGAGCTGATATTGCGGCGATGGTCAACTATACCTATATGGATGCCTACAAAGGTAATTATGTTACGCGCAATTGGGAGCATATTCTCAAGGTGAGAAAGCCCGTTATCGCGGCAGTTGCCGGATACGCTTTGGGCGGCGGCTGCGAACTCACCATGATGTGCGACTTCATTATTGCGGCAGACAATGCGAAATTCGGTCAGCCCGAAATCAAGCTCGCGACCTTGCCTGGTTGTGGGGGAACCCAACGTTTGCCACGCGCGATTTCAAAATCTAAAGCGATGGACTTGTGCCTTACCGCGCGTTTGATGGATGCGCAGGAAGCCGAGCGCGCTGGTTTGGTTTCGCGTGTAGTGCCTTTAGAAAAATTGATGGAAGAAGCTTTGAGCGCAGCGACGACGATCGCAGCAATGTCTTTGCCGGTCGTTATGATGATTAAAGACGCGGTCAATCGATCCTTTGAATCGGGTTTGAGTGAAGGTGTCCATTACGAGCGCAGGCTTTTTCATGCCAGTTTTGGCACCCATGATCAACGTGAAGGCATGCAAGCGTTTTTAGAAAAGCGAGCAGCGCAATTTGAAAACAAATAAGGACAAAGAATTAGAAAGCAAAGGAGGGGGTTGACGATAAATGAGAAGTGCTGCATAATCTCGTTTCTCTGCTGCTGACGAACAAAACGATTCGAAGCAAAACGAAAAAGCCCAGTGCTGAAGTAGGATAGGCAGGAAGAATTAA
>JAHFQV010000150.1 GCA_023259175.1 Oxalobacteraceae bacterium
GATTAGTTCGGAAGTACATCCCACCTTGTCGAGCTGTGCATCCATTACCGTCGGAAAGGTTTCACGTCAAAACTTGTGGCAGGAGCCGTATGCGGTAGTTCCGCAAGTACGGATCTGTGCGGGGGGGCGGTGGGTAACCATTGTCCCTACCGCAACCATCGGGGCGTGACAGTCATGGCATTGACGATCTTGCCTTAGCAACACTCGAATCAACTTACTTCCGCTGGTGACAGGTACCTAATGAGTTTCTCCCATAAATCAGAGGACAAGGCTCTTTCGATATGAATTACGTCAATTTCCCGCGTGACCGATGGATTACTGTTGTAAGTTCCTCATCTTTATGATATTATAAAAAATATCAAATCAAGATAAACTTACTTTATAACATTTGGTGTATTTCTTTCAACTTAAAGATAGGTGGTAAAAAATGAATCAGGATCAAAGATTTTTGATGGATGAATTTCAGTTAAATGAACTTGAAGAACGCTTGGAAATGACTGCTGTCGGAAGTGATGTAGCTGCATCCTACATCTGTTGTGAGTGTCTTCTTCAGCCTTATTGCATCCCCAGAGATGGGGCATAAAAAGTTTCTAGCTAAGGCTTTGGTTGCTTACGAGGTTTTTAAGGTGTCTGCTGATGGAACCCGTATTCGAAAAGCAGTCTCAGTCAGAGTCATATCCTAAGTATTCTATAAATGGAATACTTTTTTCAAGATGGATATGAGATCATGTGTTTTTGTTTTCTTTTGTTAGTCTAATTTTATTGGAGTATGTATGAATACAAATGAGAGTATAGATAAATTGCAAGAATTTCAATTGTCTGAATTGGAAGCTAGATTGGAAATGGTGTCCATGGGCAATATCAATTCTGGATTGGTGATTAGCTGTGGTATATGCATTCCAAGTCACCCATATGACCGCTGCCAAAATGATTAATGGCTGCATTTTTTTCCGAGGGTAAGGTTGCTAGTCGGATGTTCATGAAAAAAAGGAACTGATCTCTTAACGCATGGGCAAAGACGGCTGCTTAAATTTTTTTAGATATTCCAAAACCATATCTCAACTTAAAAGATTTTTTGTTAATTATATTGGTCGGTGGCAGAGTTCCGACCTATTCGAGTTGTCAAGGTGTTGGATAAGGTTTGATTGTGGAAACGATCACCCATGGCAAATTTCCTTGTATCGAGGTGATCGTTTTTTTACTAA
The DNA here is from genome assembly GCA_023259175.1 of Oxalobacteraceae bacterium. Taxonomy (GTDB): domain Bacteria; phylum Pseudomonadota; class Gammaproteobacteria; order Burkholderiales; family Burkholderiaceae_D; genus Undibacterium. The sequence goes on from JAHFQV010000150.1 coordinate 1,206, forward strand.
TATTGGAGTGGTTATAGCGTGAAGCAATATTTTTTAAGTGGCGCACTGTCTGTTTCAAAAACCGATAACTCGGATTTAGCAAATCATTATTGTGTGTTTATTGGGCAGCGAGCATTTCATGGATCTGAACGAATCGTACAATTACTTCAAGCTATTGATGCGGAAACTGAATTGAGCACGATCGTGCGTCGCTTAAATCGAGACGGCGACGGGCACTTGGTCACTGAGAAAGAAATTCTTTTTTTAATCGAGCAGCGATTCATACCAGATGGTTTAGTTGTTACATCTCTCAATGCGGTTGCTGGACTTGCAAAAAAACCACGAAGTCATCTGTTTCTCTCTCAAACTTTAGTTGACGCCGCGACCGTCGCGCGAATTGCGATTAAGTTTCGCTTCTTCTTCTCACCTGTTATCTCGATCACATTCACGGCGACCATGTTGGTTTTACTCGGCGTGTGGTTGTGGCAGCTGATTGCCGCTGGATCGTCTTTCGGCTTGACAAAAAGTGGCTTTACCATGAGTTGGCAAGACTCCTTGCTATTTTATGGCTTGATGTTTTTCTGTTTTCTGGTGCACGAGCTAGGACATGCAGCCGCCTCTGCTCGGTTTGGCTCTAAGCCTGCTGAAATCGGTGTAGGTTTGTATTTGATTTTTCCTGTTTTGTTTTGTAACGTCACTGATGCATGGCGATTGCCACGCATGCAACGTGTCGTGGTTAGTTTGGGGGGGGGCTATTTCCAAGTACTAGCTTGTGCGATGTTGGTGCCGTTCCAATTGGCATCGAGCAGTGCCCTTTTGAGTTTTGTGATTGCCACAAATTTAATGTCGATTTTGGTTACGCTTAATCCGTTTTTCCGTTTTGATGGCTATTGGGTCTATGCAGATTTTTTTTGCTTGGCCAATTTGCGTGAACGCTCGCGCCGCTGTGTAAGTGCGATGTTGGTAAAGATTCTGTTTGGGATGCGTAACGTTGATGACCGTGCCTCCACTGCATTACGCATTTATACTTTGGGTTCAGCGCTTTTCTTTACGAGGTTTAGTGTCACTATGGTTTATCCTGCAACGACGTTGATCAACATTACGCCTGCACTGTATAACAGCGCAATCCTCCATTATCAATTCGATCCTAGTGCGAATGCGATTGGTGATTTAGTTTCTAGCGGCGTGATGTATTTAGTGTTCATGATAGGTTGCGCCTTAACGTTTTCTTACATTGTTTCGACCTTTGGGCAAGGCATAGCTGAAATGCGCAAAATGTTTGTTGATAATCGCACCACGCAACAGAGCGGAATGACATGACACAAGAAATCCAAACATATCGTAAGCAAGCCTTGGATTTTCAAGCCTATTTTGCGGATGAAATAACCAAGCTCGATCCCTGCCCGTCCTCCGCCGATAATTTTCAAACCAACATACACATGGCGGATGCGAATTTACGCTGGTTTTTGCCTCAACTCGATGCTGTTGCGCGAACGGATATTCTTACCGATGTCTTGTTGCAACAGCGCCTAGCGCTCAATGATCAAAGCGATTATGGACTGATTAAGCGTACGCAGTTAATTGATAACTCGGGCGTTCAGTTTGGGGGGGCTGTCGTGTACTGCACTTACCATATTGGTTCGTATCGCCATTTTTTTCATTGGTTGATACAGGAGGGAATCGATTGCCTTTTGTTTGTCGCCGAAAAAACTCTTCATTCGCAAGGCGAAAGTTTTTTGCGTGATTCGGTCTTGGGCGCAAAAAGCGGGGGGAGACAAGGCAAGTTAGAAATGGTTAATGCAGAGACTCGTAGCAGCGTCTTAGCAGGAGCGCGCGCAATAAAACGGGGCAAGTCGGTGGCCATTTACATCGATGGTAATACTGGCGTCGGTAATAATAAAGACAACAACAGCATGCAAGAAGTAAATTTTTTTGGAAAAAAAATCTTGGCACGTGGTGGTGTCGCGTGGCTCGCACATTTGTCTGGAGTTCCAGTGGTGCCTGTCACCTGCGAACGCAATGATTCGTTTGAATTGAGTTTAACCTTGCATCCGGCTTTGCATCCTGATTTAAACATGTCACGCGAAGCGTGGGTTACTCAAACGACACAAACTTTATACAGCCTGTTGGAACTCCGCTTGCGCCCACGGCTGGGGCAATGGGAAGGCTGGTTTTACGTGCACAAGTTTTTGAAACGCGAAACGTCGTCCCCACGTGGTCTACGCGAAGCTACACCAATGACTGATAAATGCTTGCGTGCTGACGTCACCCGCTTCGCTTTGGTAATGTTTGGTGCACAACCCGTTTTATTGGATAAGCAACGCCACAGCTTCATCTTGCTAAATAATTTGATGGCGGCGATGTTTCGTTCGGCGGTGAAAAATGGCTTGCGTAGTGATGACGCGTCTTCACCTGAGGTATTACATTTGTTTAATTTAGAAGCCTTACTTCAAGAAGTGTGAGTTAGTCAATACGATAGTATTATCAAGTTAAGTTAATAACTGATGTTACGCACCCCGAAATGCCTGAAGCTCTAAATAGGCTTGTCGGCTTGCATTGATATAAAGCTTGCTTCTGATGGCAAACTGTCCGATTTTGCACTTCAAACTTAAACACTCCAATTTAAACACGGCGTAAATCGAGATGAAAATATGGTTGTTTTACGTTGTCGTTCTGCGAGTAGGCAACTTTGTCAACGCGGCATTCGACTTCAACCTAAATTCCTCTATTTAGCACTCCAATCGCTCAATTCTTTAAATTTGAAACAACCTATCCCAAGACAATCTGTCAATCATGTTGTCAATTCTGCGATGCCTGTTTTATTCAAGTTAGGGGTTGTAAGCCCATGCGGATGTTTTGATGAGCTTTGATAAACTACATCGTGCCATATTTGGCGATACCTGCGGTTCCCTTTTTTGAATTCTTCAAAAATAATTGTCCGCGATTACTTACTTTTCGATTTCCTCATTTGACAATATAATTTTTTTGGTGCATAATCTTAATGTGATAATTTTGAATAAATCTCATATTATTAAATATATATCATTAAATTTTATATGACCTATTGATATTATTTAATTGTCATCTATGGAAATTTTATTTTGTTGTAAAGTGGCACTTTTCGATCCATCCTGTTCTAGGTAGTGCGGAAGAAGAAAAAACAATAATTATGGAAAAAGTTAGTTTTAGATCTGATCTGGGAGTTAGGCAAGAAGAAATATGGAGTCAGATCAATGCCGATATTGATTCCCTTCGGTTCAGCGAACCTGCTGTACACACCTATTTGAGCAGTACCCTCAATTTGGCATCCGATTTTCAATCTGGCTTAGCCGCATTATTATTTCGCATGCTTTTCCAAAACGAACCAGGTGGTCAGATTTATTTCGACATGATCGACCGCATTATTGCGCAATATCCTCACATTTGTGATGCGGCAGCAACCGACCTCGATGCCTTTTGTGAACGCGATCCAGCAACCAAAGGCGCGTTGCAAGTGTTCTTTTTTAGTAAGGGATTCGCAGCGTTACAAGCGCACCGTGTTGCTCACATTCTTTGGATGCGCGATGAGCGACTGTCGGCTCATTTACTACAAATTAAAACCTCACTCACCTGCGCCGTTGATATTCATCCAGCCGCGCGGCTGGGGCGGGGAATTTTCCTCGATCACGCCACCGGCCTTGTGATAGGCGAAACTACGGTTGTGGAGGACGATGTTTCTATCTTCCACGACGTCACTTTGGGCGGCACTGGCAAGCAACGTGGCGATCGGCATCCAAATATCCGCAAAGGAGCATTGCTGTGTGCTGGGGCGAAAATTCTTGGCAGCATCGAAGTGGGTGAGGGAGCCAAGGTGGGTGCAGGTAGTGTCGTGTTGTGCGACGTTCCGCCCCATGTCACTGTCGCAGGAGTACCGGCAAAGAGAGTCAACTTTTTGCGTTGCAATGTAGGATTGAAAATGGATCGGCTTTGATTGCGGAAGCTGAACCTTTTCAACGTTATTTGACGGAAATCTCGATTTGAGTGATTTTTCGTTTAAACGTTTTTGTAAATTAATTAATTAAATTGAGGTGAATTACTTATGGCAGAATTTTCTTTATCGCAGGAAGAGATTGATTTCTTTCATGCTAATGGCTATTTGAAGCCATTCAAGGTCTATGAAGTTGAAGAAGCAGAAGCAATGTGGGATGAGATTTTCGAAGAGTTGGTGAGTGTGGAAAGCAAGATATATAGTCCCAATAAGTATCACTACGATCGCCATTTGGATCTCGACTTATTGACCGATCACGCAACCAATCCAAAAATCATACATCGTCTTGCCAGTTTGATGGGCAACGATATTTTCCTGTGGCGCACTGAAGTATTTTCCAAATCTCCTGGCGACAAAGGCACCGAATGGCATCAGGTGGAGAGTTTCGCCTATGCGAATAACAAGGTGCCACAGTTGATCCAAAACGAGAAAAGCGAGTGGGGCATCGTGCTCACCGTGTGGACTGCATGGACTGAGTGTACCAAGGAAAACGGTTGCCTCAAATTCCAGCCAGGCACTCATAAGCGGATGTACTTCGACGAAAGCAAAACGTTTGAGAAAAAATTCGACTACGACAGCACGGGTTTCTATGGCTATACCTTTGCTGATTTGAAGTATGACAAGGATTGGGAGCCGAAGGAAGAAGACGCGATCTATATGGAAATGCAAGCAGGTGAAGCGGTGATCTTTACGACTCGATGCATCCATGGTTCGGCCCCAAATACCAGCACCGATTCGCGCCGTTACAGCACCAATGCGCGCTACGTCAAGGGTAGCACCCAGATTTTTCCGGGTATGGACAAGGTGACCGATCACGGCGAATTTTATGACTTGGAAAAATATGCATCGGTACTTGTCGCTGGTGAAGATCGGTTCCATCACAACAAGCTGACCGATACTAACTTGAACGGCCATAAGTTCCGTCACCACATCGTTGAAGAGTGATATCTGAATGCCTTCGTCATGGGAGCAAGCTCGCCAGCCTGAAGGCGCGGATTTGCTACACCTTGGCAGCTAAGGCGTAGTGCGCACCAAGCAAATGGGCCGCAGCAAAAATTTTGAATTGAAGATTTGAGGATTGACATGACGTTATTGGGAAATACGGTTTGCACGACCGATTCTATGCAAGATCAAGAAATTTTTGCTGCGGCCGCAACGACTTTGCACCAGGCAGTGCTCGACCAAGCCGCCACACAGACGAGTCAGATCGCCATTATTGATGGCGCGACCGAGCTCAAACATGATTACGCCACACTGGCACGTGATACCGAGCGCCTTGCCCAAGCAGTGTGGGGTGCGGTAAAGCTTGGGCCCGCTGCCGGGCATGCCGGCAAATTGATCGCAGTATTGTGCGAGAAGGGCTATTGTCAAGTATTGAGTACGCTGGCTGTGATGCAGGCGGGCCATGCCTATTTGCCGCTGAACGTGGACTGGCCGACCGCGCGTCTGCTCGATGTCATGGCCGAGGGCGGTGTGGAGTATCTGCTCATTTCGCGCCAAAGCGCTGCCAACCAGACCTTGTTTGCTTCCTTATCTGGGAGTCACCGTCTGCTCGTGATCGAGGATTTGCTTGAGGCACCGGCGGCTGAATCGATGACGCTGCCGCTGGTTGA
>JAHFQV010000151.1 GCA_023259175.1 Oxalobacteraceae bacterium
AAACCAGGAAACGCAAACACGATGAAGACAAATAAGCCTATCCAATAAAACTCCCAATTTTGCACGAAGCGATTACCCGCACTCGTTTCAAAATAGAAGCCCAATAGACCCACTACAACATAGGCAGTCAGGAGTTCGAACAATCGCAGCCAAAATGGTTTGTTCGGAAAAGCCGAAAGCGCTAGCAAGCCAAACAGCCGTTGGTTAACAAAGGGCAGATTCGCGGTCAGCAAGGCGATGACGATCAGCAGCCAAGATGATAAGGAGACATTCACGAAGAGAAGGCAGTTTGTATCGCAATCAAACAGCGAGAGAGCAAAGCGCTGGGCACCAATCCCAATGCCAAAACCAATAAGCCATTCACACTCAAAACGATCTTCATATCCATATTCGCACTGATCGGCGTTTGGTCAGTCGCGTCATCAAAATACATTACTTTTACAACGCGCAAATAATAGAAGGCACCCACCAGAGAAAACAAGACCGCTATGACCGCAACGCCAATTTGTCCAGAAGCGACGACTGCTTCGAGCACGGAAAACTTTGCATAGAAACCCATGAGCGGTGGAATACCAGCCAAAGAGAACATAAACAAAAGCATCATCAAGGCGAACCACTTATTACGCTTATTGAGTCCTTTAAAGTCGCTGATATCTTCCGCTTCAAAACCTGCACGCGACATGAATAAAATCATTCCGAAGCTGCCCAAAGTCGTCAACACATAGGTGATGGTATAGAACATAGACGCGGCAAGTGCTTCATGCGCTAATTCAGGATGGTCTTTGATCGCAGAAGACGCGAATCCCAAGAGCATAAATCCCATTTGCGAAATCGTTGAATAAGCCAACATACGTTTTAGATTCGTCTGCGCAATCGCAGCGACATTCCCCACGACGATCGATAAGACTGCCAGCACCATCAACATTTGTGACCAATGCACGCCCAAAGGATAAAGGCCTTCCGCCAGTAAGCGATAACAGATCGCAAAAGCGGCCAGTTTAGGTGCGCCGCCTAATAGCAAAGTAACGGCCGTTGGCGAGCCTTGATAAACGTCGGGTACCCACATATGAAACGGCACTACGCCTAACTTGAATCCCAAACCAGCGACCAAAAATACGATGCCGAAAGTAAGTATGCTTTGATTCGAAGTGACCGTCGCAGAAGCTGCAGCGATACCGCTCACCTTTGAATCGAGGAGTACAAAAATATCCAAGCTACCGGTAGCGCCATAAATCATTGAAATGCCATACAACAGAAAACCAGAAGCCAAAGCACCGAGCACAAAATACTTCATCGCAGCTTCGGTGGAAATCGAGTGATCACGACGCAAGGCGACTAAAGCGTAGAGCGCCAAAGACATCAATTCCAGGCCCAGATAAATGACTAGCAAATTATTCGCCGACACCATGACCATTTGTCCCAAAAGCGCGAATAAAGCGATCACGTAAAATTCACCGCCCAACATATTTTTGGTCATACCACGGTCAGACACATATTGACGACCATAGATAAAGGTGACACCCACCGCAATATAGGAAAACAGCTTTAGAAGATTAGAAACAGCATCGGAAACAAACATCTTGTGTTCAGGCGTTCCCACATACACCGAACTACCGCTGGAAACCGTGAACGTCAACACGCCGCAAATGGCCACACTGAGCAAACTCAGCGCATAGGTGACATTACGTTTCTCGTCATCAAGAAACATGTCGAGCAATAAAATGACGCTAATGGCCGCCAATAAAAATATCTCTGGATAGAGTGGGATCAGGTTCATATTCATTATTTTTTCTTGCATTTTTTCTGCATTTAATCAAGGCTCAATCGCAAATTCAGTGTGTCCAAACATCAGGCAAACACAGCTTATTTTTCCGATTCAACTTCGCAAAATTTTTTCAATCAAGGAAGCAATTTTGGTACCGCCACATGTTTCAACAAATCTGCCACCGAAACTTGCATTGCATCGGTAAATGGCGCGGGCAACAAGCCCATCGCGATCACGGCAATCGCTAAGCTTCCTAAAATAAGAAATTCGCGGCGATTTAAGTCCGTCAGTTTGGCGACGTGATCATGCGTCACCGCACCAAAGACGACACGTTTAACCATCCACAAAGAATACGCAGCACCAAATATTAAGGCGGTCGCAGCGAGCATGCCTATCCAGAAATTAAATTTCACCGCACCCAAAATCACCATGAATTCACCGACGAAACCGGAGGTCGCTGGCAAGCCACAATTGGCCATCGAAAACAAAACGAATAAGGCCGCAAACTTAGGCATGGTATTGACCACACCACCGTAATCCGCAATTTCACGCGAATGCACGCGATCATACAAAACACCAATACACAAGAACATCGCAGCGGAAATAAAGCCATGCGAGATCATCTGTACGATAGCCCCTTGAGCCGCCATTTCATTGAACATGAAAAAGCCCAAAGTCACAAAACCCATATGCGCAATCGACGAATAGGCAACCAGTTTCTTCATATCCTTTTGAACCAATGCGACCAAACCGATATAGATCACCGCAATCAAGGACAAAGTAATCATCATCGGCGCGAAAACATGGCTTGCATCCGGCGCAATCGGCAAGGAAAACCGCAAGAAACCATAGGCGCCCAGTTTCAACATAATCGCGGCCAAGACCACCGACCCGCCAGTGGGTGCTTCAACGTGCGCATCGGGCAACCAAGTATGCACAGGCCACATCGGCACTTTCACCGCAAACGCCATCAAGAAAGCGATGAACAGGAAATTTTGCGCCGCCTGACTCAAAGGCAAGGCATGCCATGTCGCGATCTCGAAAGAATGTCCAGAATGCAGATACAGGTAAATAATCGCCAGCAAAGTGAGCAAGGAGCCCATCAAGGTGTAGAGGAAAAACTTAAACGCTGCATAAACTCGGTTCGGCCCACCCCAAACGCCGACAATGATATACATCGGTATCAAAGTCGCTTCGAAAAAGACATAAAACAAAAGTCCATCGGTGGCACAAAAAACGCCTATCATCAAACCGGATAGTATCAAGAACGCGCCCATGTACTGAGCCACATTTTTTTCTATCACTTCCCATGCCGCGATGACGACAATGACGGTGATAAAGGCAGTCAGCGGTATCAACCACATTGCGATGCCGTCCACGCCTAGTGCGTAAAAAGCATTCAAGCGTTCGATCCAACTTAACTTCTCAACGAACTGCATTCCATGCGCCGCATTATCAAAATGCCGGACAATCGGCAAGGTCACCATAAAACTAATCAGCGCGCCGACCAAAGCAAGCATACGCACGCGGCTAGGATTATCGTCGCGTCCAAAGGCTAGCACTAAGATACCAAAAGCGATAGGACACCAAATCGCCAAGCTTAATAAAGGAGTAGTTGACTGCATCATGATTATTTATTTGTGATCACTTATTGAGCAAAAGGAAAAGGCATGAAATAAAACAGGAAGCCCAAAACACCCAAAATCATGACGAAGGCATAGTGATAGATAAAACCCGTCTGCAAACGACGCATCAATTTCGAGAGCGCATCGACCACAGTAGCACTACCGTTGACGATCAATCCATCGATCAAGCCTTTATCACCGACATTCCAAAGACCACCGCCCAATAATCGTGCGCCGCCCGCAAAAACGATTTCATTGAAACGATCCATATAATATTTATTGTCCAAAATCGCGAAAATAGCGCTAAATTTCACTTTGATCATCGCAGGAATCTGTGGCTTGATCATGTAAAAGAAATACGCCAAACCTACACCAGAAGCCGCCAGCCAAAACGGTAAAGTTTTAAACGCATGCAAGCTCATATCAAGCCAGCCCGGAAATTCATGCTGCAATTCCTCCATCGCTTTATGGGCATGTTCATTGACGAAAATGGCACCATTGAAGAAATCGCCAAAAAGCATAGGCTTGATCGTGAACAAACCAATGAGCGCTGAAGGTATCATCAACAAGACCAAAGGCACCCAGACAACCGCTGGGGATTCATGTGGCTTTTGCCCTGGCGCGAGGCCGTGGTGATGCTCATCTGCGTGCAAATCCGCATGATCGTCATGGCCATGATGGTCATCATGTGTTTCGTGACTGTGCCCAAAATTCTCTTTGCCGTGAAAGACCAGGAAATACATACGGAATGAATAGAATGCCGTTACAAACACCCCAGCTAAGACCGCAAATTTTGCGAAGCCCGCAACCGGCAATTCCGATGCCATGACCGCTTCGATGATCGAATCCTTGGAATAAAACCCTGAGAAAAATGGTGTACCGATCAGGGCTAAAGAGCCGATCAAGGAAGTAAACCAAGTAATCTTCATATACTTGCGCAAACCACCCATATTGCGGATATCTTGGTCATGATGCATACCAATAATCACCGAACCGGCAGCGAGGAAAAGCAGCGCTTTAAAGAAGGCATGCGTCATCAAATGAAATACCGCGACCGAATAAGCTGATGCCCCTAAAGCCACGGTCATGTAACCCAATTGCGAAAGCGTCGAATAAGCCACCACGCGCTTGATATCGTTTTGGATAATTCCCAAAAAGCCCATGAACAACGCCGTGATAGAACCGATGACCATGATGAAGGACAAGGCGGTATCGGACATTTCAAACAATGGCGACATCCTCGCCACCATAAAAATACCCGCGGTCACCATGGTCGCTGCATGAATCAAAGCAGAAATCGGTGTTGGACCTTCCATGGAATCGGGCAACCATACGTGCAAAGGAAATTGCGCGGATTTACCCATCGCACCGATGAACAAGCAAATACAGGCCACCGTAATAAGCATCCAATCGGTGCCTGGCAACATCAGTCCAGCGAGCGTTTCTTTTTTTGCGAAAACATCGGCATAGTTCATCGAGCCGGTATAGGCGAGCAAAAGACCAATGCCGAGAATAAAACCAAAGTCGCCTACACGATTGACCAAGAAGGCTTTCATATTGGCGTATATCGCAGTAGGACGGGTGTACCAGAATCCGATCAAGAGATAGGACACTAAACCCACAGCTTCCCAACCGAAGAACAATTGTAGGAAATTATTGCTCATGACGAGCATTAACATCGAGAACGTGAATAAGGAAATATAGGCAAAAAAGCGGTTATAGCCCTCGTCCTCAGCCATGTAACCGACGGTATAAATATGCACCATCAAGGAGACAAAGGTCACCACGCACATCATCATCGCGGTTAAGCCATCAACCAGAAAACCGACTTCCAATTTCAAGCCACCCACGTTCATCCATTGATACACCGTGCCGCTATAATGCGCGCCATTCATCACATCGTTCAAAGTCATGCACGAGAGTATGAATGCGACCAAAACGCCCAAAATCGTCGCAGTATGTGAGGTCTTGCGCCCCACTACATTGCCGAAGAATTGGGTTCCAAGCAGACCCGCGATGGCCGCCCCTGCCAAGGGAGCCAAGGGTACTGCGAGTAATAATTGTGGGTTAAGTTGCCCCTGCATAATGACCCTTTTTTTATCTTAATTCTTTGTCGCTTGGTGCTCACACCAAGCTAAGGAAAGCTGTAACAAAAACGCTCAAGCACATCGTTTAAATAACTTCCGCACTCAAAACTCGCTCAAACCTCGCTCAAAACTCGCTCAAAAACTAACCTTTGAGTGTTCCCAAATCTTCCACATTAATCGTATCTAAATTACGGAACATGACGACCAAAATCGCCAAGCCTATGGCCGACTCTGCAGCAGCCACGGTCAAAATAAAGAATACAAAAATTTGCCCTGCTGTATCACCTAAAAAATGCGAGAACGCGACAAAATTCATATTCACGGCAAGCAGCATGAGTTCGATCGCCATCAATAAGACGATGATATTTTTACGGTTCAAGAAAATACCAACGACTGAGATCGCAAAAAGTATCGCGCCTAAAACCAAAAAATGAGAGAGTGTCAACGCCATTTATGCACCTGTTTTTTCTGCGGCGGATGCACGATCCGAAACCGCCTTCATGCTCACCAAACGCACGCGATCTGCACGTTTCACTTTTACTGCCGCAGCAGGATCAAAATATTTGCTATCTTTACGACGGCGCAATGTTAGCGCCACTGCCGCGACGATCGCCAAGAATAAAATCGCCGCTGCAATTTCAAAAGGCCAGGTGTAATGGGTAAAAATTTCTAAGCCGAGTTGTTTGGTATTGCCGACGGTGACGACCTGGGTATGCACCGCGCTGTCTGGACGCAAAAAGCCCTTAAGCAAAACTGCCGACATTTCAAGCGCGATGGCAAGTCCAACGACGGCTGCGAGCGGTACCCGCCCCCAAAATCCCTCACGCAATTGGTCTAAATTAATATCGAGCATCATGACCACGAACAGGAATAAAACCATGACCGCGCCCACATAAACCAGCACCAAAACAATGGCTAAAAATTCCGCTTTCAAAAGCAACCAGATGCCTGCTGCCGTAAAAAATGTCAGCACCAAAAAGAGTGCTGCATGCACAGGATTGCGTGCGGTAATCACTTGTAAAGCGGCCAGTAACAACACCGCTGAAAATACGTAAAATAAAGCGCTAGTCAAATCCATAGCTTATTCTTTCTGCTTAGTTTTCTTAACGGTAGGCTGCATCGGCTTCGCGTGCCGCTGCGATTTCCGGTTCATAGCGATCACCCACCGCTAACAACATCTCTTTGGTGAAATACAGGTCGCCACGCTTTTCGCCGTGGTATTCCAATACATGGGTTTCAACGATAGAATCGACCGGGCAGGATTCTTCACAAAATCCACAAAAAATACATTTGGTTAAATCGATGTCGTAACGCGTTGTACGACGTGAGCCATCTTC
>JAHFQV010000052.1 GCA_023259175.1 Oxalobacteraceae bacterium
GTCTTTGTACCGTGGGGATAATGGCCAAATGGGTGCTCGGATTGATCTCGGCGCGCAGGGTTTTGACGATTTGCGTGACGCGCGCTTGTCGTAAGCGTATCAATGCGGCGAGTGCTTCATTATTTGCGCCATCGGCTTGCAGCGTCTGGCGTGCCTGTTCGCTTGGGCTGCCATGTTGTAGTGCGTGGCGAATATCATGCTTTATTTTTTCTTGTAATTCGTCGATGGCGATGCCATTTTTTTTCGCTGCTGTTTGACAGGCATCGCAAAAACATAAACCCAACATTTGGTCTAACCAAGGCGTGAGGGTGATTTGGGCAAACTCATGATGAAACCCATGACCATAGGGCAGCCATCCGGGGGTTTCTAGGATCAGACTGTCGAAGGGAAATTGTCCGCTGAGGTCAGTGCATAATGCGCGCGCATAGTCCACGTTGGCTTCATGCATGGGACATAAACTGTAGAGATAGGGATCGCCAAATGCATTGCGAGTGAGTCTATGCGGATAGGCTTGCCCGATGCGGCTGTTATGCATGAGCACGGTCCAAGCATGGATGCGCAAGCGACCATCGGCAAATAAAGCGGGTAAAACTTCGCGCAGCTTGGGGTCACTATGGGCTTGCGGTTTGATTTCCCCGTAGCTTTCGATTTGCGGGTTGAAATACACCACGCCGTCTTCAGGAAAAATAACGCAAGGCGGATTTTTCGCGTGAGGCCGGATAAATTTCCCCGCATGATAACTGGTGGCGACGCTGATATCGGTGATGCCCATGGCCAGCATTTCATCGACGAATTCGGTGACACCGCAATCTAAAATATCCCAGGGATAGACGTAGAGTGAGCGGTAGGGGAGAGTCTGGTGCATGGCGCAGTTTGCTTTCGTAAAGAGCGATCTACAGTGGTTTTTCAGTGGTTTTATAGCGGTTTATAAGCGGTCACTTCAATCTCGACTTTGCAGTCCACCATCATCGACGATTGCACACAGGAGCGCGCTGGCGGGTGTTCGCCAAAGTATTCGGTATAGATACGATTAAAGGTCCAGAAGTCCCGCGTATCGTCCAGCCATACCGTGACTTTGACGACATCTTTGAGCGTACATCCGGCCAAGCCCAGTACTTTTTCTACATTCTGAAAAGTACGGCGGGTTTGCGCTTCAATGCCGCCGTCTTCGATTTCGCCATTGTCTTTCATGGCCACTTGACCCGAGCAAAAAACAAAGTCGCCAGCACGCACTGCGGGCGAAAAAGGCAAACCTTGACCGCCTGCGCCAGAGGGAATATTGCCGAAACGGGTGATGTCTTGTTGAGTCATGTTGATTATTGAGTGTCGAGTATTGAATACGAGTGAGAATTTCGGTATGGGTTACTTCCCTAAGCTTATTTCACTAAGCCACGCGCCTGCGCGACTTTAATGGCACCAAGACCAGCCAAATGGGCTTGGGTTTCGTCCGAAACGACCGTGATTTTTCCCGAGAAATAATCATCGTTTCGAATCAAGAGGGCAAGTGCTTCTTTCATGATCGGTTTACCGCAGACCACCACCGGTGTACCCGGCATCATTTTGATCGCGGTGCTATTTTTCAAGGTCAGTAAATCCGACCCCAAAATCGCACCCAATAAGAAATTAGCGCGGTCGTTGCGTTCGTAAATCGTAAATTGATCGAGTATGCGCACATTAAAACAGGTGCGGCCAAGGCCGATAGTCTGCGCCGATTGCGCCCCTGCAAGTAGCATTTCTTCGCTGATGGTTTGGGCAAATTGGGATGATAAAGATTGCGCCAAAATGGTATTGTGGGTGATCACGTACATCAGCTCGCCCGCCAATGTGGTGACGCAGCCCGTGATACGATTTTTGTCGTCGATGCAGACAAATTTGGAATGGGAACCGGGCATCACCATCATCGCCGGTCCAGTGATGCCCAGTTGGTCGATGACACCAATCACTTCCACTTCCTCGCCGCGCATCATGTCCATCGCTTCGCAATTATGTAAGCCGATATTGTCCACCACATTGCGTACTCCCGGCACAAACCAAATCGGCTTACTACACACTTCGGGAATGGTGACTGAGACCATGCCGCGCGCCAATTGCGCCAGTCCCGCAGGTGCCAGTACATGGGGAAGTTCAAATAAACCGAGGTTGGAGCTGATCATGCCTGAGCCGATAACGAGTTCGATATCGTCTTCGCTGATGCCGCCTTCTGCCAAGGTTTTTTCTAAGGTGTCACGCACGCCATGCTGTAATTTTTCGCGATTGCCCGTGATGGCGGTGTCGCGCACGCCAACCTCGCAGGCTTGGTGGGCAATGACTTCCTTATTGCGCCATAAAGTAACGCGCGTATTGGTGGTGCCAGTGTCGATGCTAATAATATGCGTCATGTTGGATATGATTTAAATGGATGGAAATGAGATCGCATCGAGAACTAAATTTGCTTGTTAAGACTTACGCAAAATCACCTAGGCTTAAGTTGGAGATTTGAACGTAAGTGCGCTGATTTAAACTTTGATTTCTATCTTAAGTATGGTTTGTTTCTAGTATTTTGCGATTATCTTCTGACCTCAATAAACTCGATGGCAGCTTACCCGTGCCGCTTGTGACTCGCAAGCGAGGAATATTTGAGATGTCATTAAGTTTTTTTATAGGTACTGATTTTTAATAAAGGAAGGACAAAAAAGTGTAGCACTGAATAAAATGTTTGAGTGGACGAAGTGCCACTATTAAATTTCAAGTCTTCGTTAAGTTTTATTGAATGAAGTTCTGTTATTGTGATGTTTTTTGATGAGGTCGCTATGTCCAAACGTCTTCCGCCTTTAAACGCCTTGAAAGTCTTTGAGGTCGCTGCAAGGCGGCTCAATTTCACGCGTGCCGCGGAAGAATTGCATGTGACGAATGCGGCGGTGAGTCATCAGATAAAACTACTGGAAGATTTTTTGGGTTTGGACTTGTTTCAGCGCTCCAACAATGTATTGAAGTTGACCGAAGCCGGTGAGCGTTATCTACCTAGGATACGGGAAGGCTTCAAAATTTTTCAGCAGGCGACCGACGCGCTTTTGAACGATAACAATATTTTGTTGCGGGTGGGTGTACCGCCTTCGTTTGGGTCTAAATGGCTGGTGCCGCGTTTATATCGTTTTTTAAATCGACACCCCCAGGTGCGAGTTGAAATTGTTTCGGAACTTGATCGTAGTTATCGTGATTGCGACATTTCTATCGATTTTCGGCGCACGCAATTTGCTGATTTTCGCATTGAGCCTTTCATCATGACCGAAGTTTTTCCGGTGTGCAGTCCGGCGATTGCCAAAACTTTGCATGCACCAAGTGACTTAAATAAGCAAACGCTTTTGCATGAAGTCAGCGCCATGAATGACCCCGATTATCCGAGCTGGCAATCATGGTTTTCTACTTTGGGTATGAATGATAAAGATGCCCGCAAAGGCCCCTTGTTTACGCTGGCCTTGATGGCGCTACAGGCGGCGATTGATGGACAGGGGGTCGCGCTTGGGCAAGCACTTTTGGTGGAGTACGATATTGCAGCAGGACGCTTGGTACGCCCCTTTAATGTAGAAACCCCTCTGCGTCTGGATTACTATTTAATTTATGCCGCCGACATGAAAGAAAATGCCGCCTTCCAAGCCTTTCATCAGTGGTTGCAGAGTGAAGTGCGGGCGCGCTATTAAACTCATTGAGTCGTATGTTCTATTAACTTCAAAACCATCACACATTATTTCATATGAAATTTCTCCCCACGTTTCTCGGACATGTATTGCTAGGCGGCGCGCTGACTTTTTCGGTCGCGGTTCAGGCGAGTTCGCTCGGTAACGCAAAAACGATACTCACTACACAAAGCGATTTAGGACTCAATACGATACGCATTCAGACCGAACGTGCTGATGTGATGGAGATTGCGTTTTTAAGACCGGATTTATTTCGTGTTCAAGTCGGCATGCAGGGGCAATTTCTGCCTTCCGGTGACAAGGCCGCACCGATCGTACTTAAGCAGGATTTTGCACCGATATCGGTCGCGATGATCGATGGCGGGGACTATCAACTGGTGCGTACCAGTGAGCTGGCCTTACGCATTTATCGCAAACCCTTACGTTTGGCGCTTTATCGTGCCGATAATCGAACGCGTCTTTGGGAGGAAACGCAAAGCTTAGATATCGGCGAGCAGACGAGC
The DNA here is from genome assembly GCA_023259175.1 of Oxalobacteraceae bacterium. GTDB lineage: Bacteria > Pseudomonadota > Gammaproteobacteria > Burkholderiales > Burkholderiaceae_D > Undibacterium. The sequence goes on from JAHFQV010000052.1 coordinate 4,178, forward strand.
TTTCAAACCCTAAGCGCAAGTGCCGACGAGCATTTCATGGGCGGCGGTCAACAAAATGGGCATTACAGTTTTAAGGGTAAGACTTTGGAGATTTCTTACTCGGGTGGTTGGGAAGAAAACGATAGACCGAGTCCGGCACCGTTTTACATGAGTTCAAAAGGCTACGGCGTTTTGCGCAATACTTGGAGTAATGGCAGTTATGATTTTCGTGCCAATGATTATCTCACCGCGACCCACAAGGAAAAACGTTTTGATGCCTATTATTTTGTGGGTCCTTCGTTTAAAGAAGTCTTAAATACTTACACCCAATTGACTGGGCGAGCCCGCATTTTGCCACGTTGGGCTTACGAATACGGCGACGCAGATTGCTATAACGATGGCGACAATATTAAAAAGCCGGGGACGGTGCCTAAGGGCTGGAGCGATGGCCCGACCGGCAAAACGCCGGATGTCATTTTATCAGTCGCTGCGAAATATCGTGAACATGATATGCCGGGTGGCTGGATACTGCCCAATGATGGTTACGGTTGCGCTTACACCGATTTGCCAGCGGTCGTGGCAGGCTTAAAAAAATATGGATTTCGGACTGGTTTGTGGACTGAAAATGGGGTCGATAAAATTAAGTGGGAAGTCGGAACGGCAGGTACTCGGGTGCAAAAGCTGGATGTGGCATGGACCGGAAAAGGCTATCAATTTGCGCTCGACGCGAATCAGGCTGCGGCACAAGGAATTTTGGATAACGCCAATTCACGCCCCTTTTTGTGGACCGTGATGGGCTGGGCAGGCATGCAGCGTTATGCCGTGACATGGACAGGTGATCAAAGTGGTAGCTGGGACTATATCCGTTGGCATATTCCGACTTTGATCGGCTCAGGATTGTCAGGACAAGCCTATGCGACTGGGGATGTTGATGGTATTTTTGGCGGAAGTCCTGAAACCTATACCCGTGATTTGCAGTGGAAAAGTTTTACGCCTGTGTTGATGGGCATGTCGGGTTGGTCGCAAAATGTACGTAAACATCCTTGGTGGTTTGATGAACCGTATCGCTCGATTAATCGTGATTACCTCAAACTCAAAATGCGCTTGATGCCGTATATGTACACGACCGCATACGAAACCGAAAACACGGGCGCACCGATTGTACGTGGATTAATGTGGGATCATCCACAAGACAGGCATGCGTATAGCGAACAATATCCTAATCAATTTTTTCTAGGGCGAGATTTTTTGATCGCGCCCGTCATGAGTAGTCAAGCGGTCAGTCAGGGGTGGCGTAAATCGGTTTATTTACCGCAAAGTGAATGGATAGACTATTGGGATGGTCGAGTCGTACACGCAGAGCAGTCAGGCAAAACCATTGATGTGCAAGTCGGATTGGACAAGCTACCAGTGTTTGTACGCGCCGGTGCGATTATTCCCATGTATCCGAGTGCTTTGTACGATGGTCAGGTGGCGAAGGATTTAATCACTTGGGATATTTATCCTCAGGCAGAGTCACATTTCAGCTTGCTGGAAGATGACGGTGAAACCAGACAATATCTAAGCGGCGAGAAGAGTAAGCAAGAGATTAAGGTTGCGGCACCCGACGCAGGAAAAAGCGGTGATATTCAGGTCGCTTTGGCGGGCGTGGAGGGGCAGTATCAAGGTATGGAAATGCAAAGAGCCTACCATTTTATGGTTCATACGCGTGTGGCACCCAACACTGTGATGGTGCAGGAGAGGGCCATCGCAGAGGTCAAGGATGCTCAGCAATTTGAACAGGCGCAAACTGCATGGCGTTACGACGCGCAAGAAAAATATGGTGTGCTCCACATTAAAATTGCCAAAATGGATGTGAGAGCGGCTTTAACGCTAGCGATCAAGATCGATGCGAATAGTCAACTAGCGCAGACTGCGGATTATCCTGCTGCACCCGCATTAGGTAATCGAATTGCTTCGGATAGTTTGATGGTCGTGAATCGACCTGCCGAAGAGCCAGGTCATCCTTTGGAAAATGCTTTTGATGGCAAACCTGGAACCTGGTTTAGGATCAATCGCGATCAGGCACAAAAAACGGGCGCTTACGAATTTACCGTCGCTTTGGGTGAGCGTCGTATGATTAAAGGCTTTGAAATTACGCCGCGTAATGATCAACATTGGCAGCATGGGCAGGCAAAAGAAGTGGAAGTTTATCTCGCTGACAGCAATGGGGAATGGGGTAAGCCTGTGTATCAGGGCAGTTTAAAACAATTACAGACCACACAAACCATTGAATTTAAACCTAAAGCTGGGCGCTTATTCCGCTTTCGAATTTTAGGCACCTACGATCAAGGTGAGGATGGTAATGCGCAGGATCCTATGGTCTTGGCGAGTAATCAAAACGAAGGCAGCGCGCGGGCGTTCAATGCGCTACAGCCTTTGGCGGTGACGCCGATCACGATGTCGGAGTTCGCCATTTTAGAACATCGCGTGACGGATCGGCAGCCTTTGCAAGTGGCTTTGTCGGATCAAATTACGGCCATTCATTCTGCTGCCAATCGCTATAGCAAAGACAAAGTACATAGCCCTCACACGGCGACTGCCCAAGCGCAAATGCAAATGAACGGCCTGAAATTTCGCAAAGGTTTAGGGGTGGGCGAGCACAGCGAGTTGGCCTATCACTTAAAGGGTGACTGGCATACCTTCCGTGCCGATGTGGGTATCGACGATGCTTGCCGTCAAGTGGGTGGCCTGCAGTTCCAAGTTTGGGGCGATGGTCGCTTGCTGTTCGACAGCGGTTTGATTAAGGCCCCCGCCGTGGTGAAACCTGAACTCGATATTCGCGGGATAGAACATTTGCTCTTGAAAACGACAGGCGCTCAGAAAACTCAAAAAGCGAGCCTGTGTGCGAACTGGGCAAACGCAACGCTACTCGGTTTTGAAGGTGATCAAGTGCAAAAGTAAATTTGACCTTAGCCATGACTCCAATCGAGATTGTCGCTCTTGGCTAAGGAAGTGTTGACGATGAGCACTCCGTCGGCGATGAGTTTCGGTACGTCGATGGGATTGTTCTCGACTAATACCGCATCGTCGATCCCTTCGGCGACGAGCAACGCAACCCAGGCATTGCGTCCGCCACGTTTGGCGGCGTACAGACATTGGTCGGCGATGGCGACCACTTGTTCCCATGCATAGGCTTCGGGTAGTTGCGGAACAAAGGGATAGACGGCTAAGCCTATCGAACATGTTTTGCGCAGTATTTGGCCGGCTCCGATGTTGAAGTGATAGGCCTCCACTTTACTGCGTATGCGTTCAGCGATTTTATTAACTTCGGCGCGATTCGCTTTGCGTCCAACGATCAAAAATTCTTCGCCGCCCCAACGTACCACGGTGTCGGTATCACGCGTCGCTTCACGCAAAATTTCTGCGGTTTGTTCTAACACGCGGTCGCCTGCAGCATGTCCATAATCGTCATTGACCGATTTAAAGAAATCTAGATCGACCATCACAAAAACCATATCGGTATTGAGGTGGTGGTTGATGGGTGTATCTGATCGATAGGCCACATGAGCGCGATTGACTTCGGCAATGTCGGTGCTCATGCGTGAGCTGAGGAAACGTCGATTACGCAGACCTGTCAATGGATCAGTGACGTTTTGCTCCTCGAGGGCAATCACGGCCGCTTGCAGGGAACGTTTGGCTGTTTCCAAATCGGCGGTGCGCGCCGCGACTTGGTTTTCGAGTTCGCGATTTTGTTCACGCAAAGCCCATAAGCGCCAGCGTATCAAGCCGCCAATCGCACCCATCAATGCAATGGCAAACAGACAGTAGGCCCACCATTGACGATACCAAGGATACAGAACTTCGAAATTAAAACGGGTGATTGGACTGATCACGCCGAAGGCATCGCGGGTACGTACTTCAAACTGAAAAACGCCCGACGGAATATTGGTATAGTCGCGATAGGATTCCGTGCTCCATTTTGACCATTCCTGATCTAGACCGACTAGGCGCATTTGGAATTGATTCGATTCTGGAAATCGGTAACTGCTAGTTCCTATTTCAAAGCGCAAACTATTATTATTGAAAGCGAGGTGCGGTGGACTGATACCGCCATCGCCGCCATATATGAGGTTTTGTTTGGCATCGCTAACACGCCTGATGTGGGCGACAAATTGTGATGAATTAGGCATACGCACCCGTGGGTCATAACGTATCAAGGCATCGCTACCACCTATCCACAGTACGCCATCCGGGTCGGAATAGAGCGCTTCTAATTTTGTTTTGTTGAAGGGGCCTAAGCGGGTGTCTAGCCTTTGATAATCGCCATTTTTTTGTCGTTGAACCTCACTCAAGATGATATCTTTTTGATTTTGGTCAACTGCATCTATCCAAAGCCTGCCATCACCGCTTTCACTGACGTAATTGATGCTGCTGGCGGCGTTTTCGAAAACTTTTTTGAAGTCCGGGTCGGTAGTGAAACGATTGTTTTTGGGATCAAATTGATAAATTCCTTTTTCGGTCGTGACCCGCATTTCGCCGTGGATGATGACGACTTTATTTGAAAATATCGTCGGTAAGCCATGATCCGCGGTGTAGATTTGTACCTCGGCTTGTTGTTTGTAATTGGTGCTACGCCAGTCCGGTGGAAAGTGTATGCGTAGCACACCGTTTTTATCGGTACCACACCAAAGATCACCATCACTGTCTTCGTAGAGTGAATTGATGGTTACGATGGCCGGTACAATCGCATCTTCCGTGATCCAATGCTCACCTTCACGGCGCGCACTCATGATGCCGCCCGCATGACCTAAATAAACACGATTTGGGTTTTTTTTGGCTTGCCAAATTGATTGGGTGTTTTGGCGACCACCTTCAATTTTGCTGACAATGCCTAGTTTATCCATGACGTAAAAGCCGTCGTAATTACCGATTAGGAGTTGGTCATCCACACTTTTACTAACCCATGTTGGGAAACTTGCGCCATTAATCGATACGAAATGGGAACGCCCGGGGCGTTCAGCTTCGAGGCGAAATAGTCCAGCGGCGGTGCCTACATAAATTTTTCCCTGGTGGCGTGTAATTGCAGAAATCGCCCCTTCGAGTGAGGAGCGATCTCCGAAGTAGCTAAACGGAGAATTGATATTGATTTGCGTGATACCTGTGCCTGAAGTCAGCCACAAGTTACCCTGTTTATCTTCGAAAAGCGATTTAATATCGTTACCGTATAGACCGTCGCTTTTATCAATTTGATCGACCAAATGTCCTTGCGCATCGAGAATGTATACGCCGCCTAACAGCGTGGCGACGGCTAAGCGACCATCGCGCAGCCATTTGGCATCATAAATTAAATGTCGTTTGATGATCTCATCGGCATCGGTAGGCCAAGGCGTGAAGCTCGTGCCGTCGTAAATCGACCAGCCAATGTTTCGCGCGCCGACCAGCATTTTTCCTGCGCTCACTTGGTTTGTTAGTGAAGAATTTTTTTCCGTTGCAGTTTGAAAAGGCCAAGGCAAAATCGTATAGATTTTGTTCTTGGCAAATTTTTCGCCATCGGCGGTCATGATTAATTGGTCGTTCTCTAGACGAAGCAAGCCATGCTCGAGTTCGCGTATAAAGACTTGTCCACGGCACAGGTAAGCATAATGAAAACTGCCATTTGGCTTCCACACTTTGACTTGCTTACCTTGAACACGAATCAGTTTGGAAAAGGTATTGAAATAGATCTCATCGCCCCGGATTAAAATATTCCATACATCGAGAAATTCGCGTTCCTCTTTTGGAATCAAGGGCATGAGCGAAACGTAGGCCATGTCGCCCTTGGCATCAGCCTCAAGGTAGCCAATTTCGCCGACACCACCGACGTAAATCCGACCGTGAGCATCCATCGCTAGGCTGCGTGAAGTGGCAAAGGCTTGATCGGTCACGACTCGGCGCCAGCGCACACCGTCAAAAATCAAGACACCTCCGGCCTGATTATTCACGATGATGAGTCCATTTTTATCTTGTATCAGTCCCCAGTTTTGCGCACCAAAACCATGATCTTTGTAGCTGTAGTTTTGTAAAAAGGGCGGGCCTTTTTCTACAGTATTTTGTGGCGTGAGTAGGGATTCAGTCTGCGGCCTCGCTAGTGCAAAATTGCAGATTAGCGCAACGGCAAAGAGAAAAAAATTCCGAAAAAAATCTTGGAGCAATGGCTTCGATCGCGTGCCGCTAACCACACCCAACAATGTGGTGAGTGAACGCCAGCTTCTAAGATATAAACCGAAGTCAATATGATGGCTCATGCACAGGCCTAGGCTCAAACGTTCTAATCAGAAGAATCTAGTAGTAAGTTTACTTGGTCTGTGGAAAAAGTCGATTTGAATTTGGCTTTTATTAGTTGCTTGTTATTAAGGTGTTGTGGAAAAGCCGAGGGTGGGAAAATCGAGCTTGAAGGAAGCAAGCTAAGCCTGCTTCCTGTGATTGAGGGCGAGTAGGCTTGCAAGAACTAGTAGGTCACCGCCGTGTTATACCAATACCGATCTGAGGCCGAAGCGGTTGAGCTATAGGTGCGGGTATAGGAGCCGTTGCCGGGCCATGGGTCATTGATGTAGAGGTAGTTGCCGTTATAGCCCTTGACCACCACAAAATGCCCGCCACCACCGGTCCATTGCCAGAGAATGATGTAAGGATGGCTGGCATTAATATTGGCGGTGGAACTGCTTTGCGTTAGCTTACCCGCGACGTTGGAATTGACACCCCAATGGCGCAAGATGGAGACGATTGCATTGGTGGAGTTCGGTTGGTTGGCATTGCTATTCCAGTTGAAAGTGGAATTGCCACAGGCGTAGTTAATGCCGAGCGCGTAATTGGCTTCGGCACATTGGCTTGGCGTCGCATTTTTATAATTGAGCACCATTTGGCTCGCCCCTGCCCAACACCATTGGCTGTGTTCCTGCACTCGTTGCGGGACGTTTAGAATGGTTTGTGCGCTTGCCAAAGCGCCGAAACTAACAAGTGCGCAAGCTAATCCGAGTTTGTTCAGTGAAGTAAATTTTCTCATTTGATTCTCCAATTTAAGCATCGAGGCTCATGGTTTACAATGGGCCGATTTGCTGATTATTTGTTGAAATGGGCGAGGTGTTGACGGACTGCTGCCTGTACGTTGGGCAGAATATCGTCGCCGCTGGCAAGCGCAGTGTCGGTGCCAAAAGGACTGGCCATATTCAATGTTTGGCGTGCCGCAATTAAGGGTACATAGCGGGCTTGAGCCAGACTGTCGCGTACTTCGATGAAGTCAGCCGTGGCTTGATAGATCCGCACAAAGCGAAACGCTTTGCTACCCGCATGTGCACTGCTGGCGCTGTGAACGTCTTGTGCCAAATTGGCCGCACCTGCACCTAAGATGATCCATTTTCCGCCGGCCTTTTCCATTTCCAGTAGCGCGACTGGCCGTCCATCCACTTTCACGATGAAATTCCAGATGCCCGTTTTCATCAGCATTTGATCAAAGGCTTTTCCGCCTGCGAGCAAGGTTTGCGGATGCACGGTATGCACTTCAAATGCGATTCCCAACTCCGCACGCTGGAGATCACTTAAGCGCTGCACGGCAAAGCCGAAGTCTTGTAAGAGGGTGCCAGCATCCATATTGGCGCTAAGCTCTTTGACCATCGTTTTAAAACCGGTTTGTGCGGCAGCGCGTAGACCTAGGGGTTCGCTTGCGGCTTGCGCTGTTGTTTGTGCCGCTGATTGCGCAGTACTTTGGGAATTTAGGCTTTGCGCGGATGCGGCTGCGCACATGAGAAGTGCCCAAATACAAATGAGGCCTAGCCCAGTGCGTCCTGAAATTTTCAAATTCATGATATGCCTTTCATTGAGGGTTCAAGCTTGAACTGCTCGGCAGCTACGGCGGTCGAGCATGCGGGCAAACGATTTTTTTCGTTTGCTTTTTTTAATGTAGGCCTGATTTGAATTGAGATATTTTGATTTTGTGAATATCAGTTGTTACTTTTTGTTGGCGCAGCGCAGGCTTTCTTGCCCTTTGGAATGCTTAAAACTTGAGCAGTTCTAGATTTGGAATAAAATCTTTTGGCTTGGCGTTGAAGCACATTTTTATTTGAAATTTAAAATTAAAATGAAATATTGTTTTAATTAAAAATGCGTTGATTTTTTCAAACAAAGGCTTGCCAAGCTGCAATAGCATTGGTCCAAAATTCATCTAAATGGCGTGGATGAGCGTTCAATCGCAGGTCAAGATGATGGGCAGCGGGGAGTAAGGCGTACTTAATTAAGTCTAGATCAGATTGAAGATTGAGATCAAAGGCCAAGGCACCCGTTTGTTTTGATAATTTTTCCCCTTGCGCATTGCGAACGACATTCACATGGCAATAGCGCGGTGTCGTCAGACCGAGTAAGCCTTGGAGGTAGATTTGGCGGGCCGTCGAATCCAGTAAGTCTTCCCCACGCACCACATCGCTAATGCCCTGAGCCGCGTCATCGACCACCACGGCCAACTGATAGGCCCAAAAGCCGTCGGCGCGACGCAAAATAAAGTCACCGACTTCCGTGCTTAAATTTTGCGCTTGCTTGCCTAAAAGCCGGTCGTGAAATTCAATTACTGCCTGTTTTTCATCAGGTACACGCAGTCTTTGCGCGCGCGCCGTTTTGTCTGGCGCATGTCCGGTGCGGCAAGTGCCGGGATAAACCAGCACAGCACCTGTGTCGATGTTCGGACGCAAGCGGGAATCGGCAATTTCTTTGCGCGAACATGCACAGGTAAATGTATGGGGCGCAAGGGTGTCTAAGGCGGCTTGGTACTGCGAGAGGCGTTGACTTTGCCAAGTGACTTCGCCATCCCAACGCATACCGCAGCGATAGAGTGCTGCGATGATGCGCTGATCCGCGCCCGCGACATTGCGATCAAAATCGAGGTCTTCAATGCGCAATAGCCATAGTCCATTGTGCGCTTTCGCATCGAGATAACTGGCCATCGCAGCGACCAGCGAACCCATGTGCAAAGGGCCTGTAGGAGAAGGGGCGAAGCGTCCCTTGTATGTCGAGTGCATGAGCTGACAAAGAAAGTTGGAACCTGCTTATTTTACCGTGATGGCGCGTAAATGTTCATCCTTACTTTGGAGAAAAGCTTGCACTGATTCGACCGTGACGGTATCAATATGCCCCGCCATACGGCGATTCATAGGGTGATCGTCGAAGGCAATATTCGCACGGAACATGCGTGCACCGAGTCGTTTGAGCATAGGAATTTCTAAGGTGCTGGCGTGGTAGTTGGCGGCTTTAAGCCAGGTTTGCGCTTGCGTCCTATTTTGTACACTTGCTTCGTCGGCTAGGGCTGAGGCCAATACTTCCAGTCCCCACTGATTTGAATTTTGGTAACGTGTGGAGAATGGGAAGGCCAGCATATTGTAATTCGCTGTATGCAGTTGTTTGCTGGTCTCAGACAAAAGCACACGTCGAATTTTTTGCGCGATCTCAGGGTCGGGTATCAAAATCAAAGCTTCATATTTGTAGGGATCATCCATAAAAAAATTCGCCAGACCTTCGTCGAATAAACCCGATTCGGCCGTGCCACAACGATTGAGTTCATGCATCACGATCCAACGGCCATCTTCCGATTTCCTCACCCAACCCAAGTGGGAATAGTTCAGCTGATATTCGGATAAATCTTGTCCTACGCGGGCAATCATTGCAAGCTCGGTATGGGCATTATTGAGCGCGTCTTGGGTTTTTAAGGCCAACTCAAAACCGGCCATTATTTTACGTGGGTCGGCTGATTTTTCGACGCAGGCGCTACCCGCAAAGCAGATTATTTGGTAGCCGCAAAGTATACAGAGACAGACGAATCTAAAAATAGGGCTACGCATTATCCTAGAAACGGCGGTTGGACGGATATGAGTGTGCATTTTTTCGGCTTTCTGGCTAGGCATAAGTACCTTTGGTGCTAGGGAATCGTCCCTTGCAAGGGACGACTGTTACGTTGGCAAGTAGCATGCTACTTGAATTCCCAACTCCACCGTGACGACGACGCAACCTTCACGTTGATAGGAGGAACAACAACGCCAGAGAGCCGAAAAAGTGTGCAATCATGTTCGTAGCATGCTCACCAAAACGGTGAACAGGATTTGCAAGGAAAAATCCTAATGAATCGAACACTTAACGACGGCTTTAGCGGTCAACTGCCGTTTCTAGGATTATTTCACCTGTTCGTGGTGAATTAAAGCCTTACCTATTTCGTTGGGGATGAAAGCAATGACTTTGCCTGCGGAGATTAAAAGATGCCCAGTCGCGACCGCGCTCGTTTCTATGACGGCACCACTGATGATCGCGCCATTTTTGATTATATTTCCAGACAGTTGTAAGGTTGCCCGACTGCCGTCCACACTGTTTTTGAGGACGACTACGGTACTATCACCGACTAATTTCACACTCTCAACGACGATGATGCCGGAAGCAGTCACCGTTAAAAATGAACCCTCAATGACTTGACCCGAGGCGTTCGACAAGGCTTCGGATGCATGCGACAGGCCACAGGAGGGGCAGTCGGCGGCTTGGGCGGTGGGCGCGAGGGTGGCAAAACAAATGAGGAGGGTAGCACTGTGGAGAATACGCATCATACAAAACCTTTTGGGGTTGTTGAGGAGTGCGTATTATTGGCTAAGAGTTAAACTCGCAAAAATATTTAAACTTAAGTTGCGAGTTTTGTCGAAAAAAGTGGCAGAGCGCGATACTTTTTGCGGTTTTTTCAGCTCGCCGCACTGTCCTCGCGCAGCATTTTTTGGCAATGTGGGCAGGATTTTCCGGGGATATACCAAGCCGAAATTTGTTCGCGTGGCGTCACTACCGCACGGCAGGCATAACATTGCGTGGTGTCGGTGGCTTCGAGTTGTGGATTTAGAGCGGTGCGGTAATCAAAGACGAAACAGTCGCCGTGGTAGTGAGCGCCGCCAACTTCTTCAAAGTATTTCAAGATGCCGCCTTCGAGCTGATAGACGTTCTCAAAGCCGACATTTTGCATGTGAATGGCGGCTTTTTCGCAGCGTATACCGCCGGTGCAAAAGGTGACGACGGTTTTGTCATTGAGTGCATCGCGATTGGCTTCAATGATGGCTGGAAATTCAGTGAATTTTTTGATGCGATAATCAATCGTATGGTCGAAGCTACCGACATCGACTTCGAAATCATTACGGGTATCGACCATGACCACGGGCTTACCCTGATCGTCGTGACCTTGATCTAGCCAACGCTTTAAAGTCTTGGCTTCCACTGAAGGTGCGCGCCCTTCTTCGGGCTTGATCAAAGGCATGCGCATGGTGATGATTTCAGGCTTGAGTTTGACCAGTAATTTTGTAAAAGGTTGGGTGCTGGAGAAACTCTCTTTCGCGACCACATCGGCAAAGCGCGCATCGCTATGCAGCCAAGCCATGTAGGCATCGATCTCATGCCGCAGCCCAGCCAAAAACATGTTGATGCCTTCGGGTGTGAGCAGTATGGTCCCTTTAAGATTGAGTTCCTGACATTGGGCGAGAAATTCTGGCCGTTTTTCTGCAGTGTCGTTAAAGCTGATGAACTTGTAGGCCGAAATATTGACGTAGGGTGTGGCGGGAGATTGCATGAGCGAAAAATGAGGCAAAGTGGAATGCGCTCAATTATAAGGCAGAAGCGCTGCCCTGAACATTGGCTGGGTCTGAGTTTCCACGAAAAAGAGCGCAATTTTTACGCGTAAGGTTTTGTGATGACATGTAAAAAGTTTTTGTTTGCATGTAAAAATGCCTTTGTGGAGTGATTGAGGGACAGTATTTGATGGTAAGCTCCAAAGCTTGCAAATAATGTCGGTTTAAGGCTTAGCTTAGAAAAAATTCATGGACGAGACCCTCACTGAAATCGGCGATGTGTTTGAATTGGGACAGTTCAAACAATACGAGATCCGACGGCAACGTGATCGGACTGCTGGTTTGCGCCGCTTGGAAGCATGGGACACGATATTGCAGCGCCCGGTACTCATCGATTATTTTTATTGTGAGGATCACCAACAAAGACAGTTTTTGCTTCATCGCGCGCGAAAATTTTCCGCATTATCCGACCCAGCTTTGCCTCAAATTCACGCTATCGAAGAAGTTCACGACGGGCTCGTTCTGGTCTTTGAGTGCCAGCAAAGTGCAAGCCGCTGGCGTTCGCTGCGCGCCTGTATGCGTGAGGAAAATCTCAGTCATGATCGGCTTCGTCAGTGGATGTTGCAAGCGGCTCAAGCGCTCAGTGCATTGCATCGCGCTGGTTTGCACGACACCGATTTGCGACTAGGACATTTTTACATCGATCAACACGAGCGCTTGCGTTTGCTTGATTTGTTTTTGCAAACCCCATCGGCCTTCGATACGATTACGGCACTCGATCAGATCGATACGGATTCCGATTGTGCCTATCTTGCGCCGGAGCGATTTAGTCATGCACCAGCAAGCGCAGAGACCGATGTCTATACCCTAGGTTTGGTTTTTTACGAGTTATCGACGCATCGCTATCCACATCAATCTGTGCGTGGCCTGGCTCTGGTCGCGGCTATTACTCAAGGTGACTCCGACCAGTGGGCTTGGAATTTGCCCGAGTTGGCGGACTTGCATCGTTTGATCTTGCATATGACGGCGCGAAATGCCGATCAGCGAATTGAGGCTCAAGCGCTGCTGGCAAGCTTGAACGCGACGGCAAGCACTCAGTCGATTGCGCAGTTGGCCGTTCCCCCGGTTTCGCCTGAAAATCTGAAACCGCAGCGCAAAATTGGATCTTCTAGAAGATTGGCACTGATATTGCTAGGCATAGTCTTTGTGGCGACTGCGGTGCTTGGATTTGGTCGTTTTTATGAGCGTACCTGGCCTAAATTTACGCTAGCTTTTATGCCGTACTCCGAGGTGCGTGAAATGGAATTGGGTGTTCGTGCATTGAAGATGAATACCCTGCATGAGAGTGCCTTAGCATTGCAAGAAGCGGAGGAACATTTTTCGCGTGTTTTAAAGCGTAGCCCCGATAACGCAAGTGCCGTGGCCTATATGGCTTTGGTTTATTTGGCGCGCTATAGCTCGGGGACTCGTGACGAGATTTTTTTGCAGAAAGCAAAGGCGAGTGCGCAGCAGGCGATGAGTTTGAATAAGAATAATGCCATCGCTCTCACCGCCAATGCACGGGTACTACAGTGGCATCATAAATTAGATGCGGCTTTAGAAATGATACAGCGCGCGATCGCATTGCAGCCAGATAATGTGTTTGCTTGGCATATTGAGGCCAGCATTTTTTTGGAAAAGAATGATGGTGGTGCAGTGAAACGAGTAGCAAAGGAAGGTGCCGAACGATTTCCAGAAGATCATAAATTGCTGGATATGGGAGGAGGCGTTTTTCTAGATGAGCAAAATTATTCTGAAGCAGTTGAAGCCTTTCGCCTAAGCTTGCGTAGGCAACCGGACTCACCGATGGGGTACGCTTTGTTGGCCGAAGCTCTGCAGAGGCAAGGGAAGTTTGATGAGGCACTGCAAACTTTGCAACAGGGACTGCAGATTAGACCGAGCGCAATCCTCTATTCCACGCTAGGAAAAGCAAAATTTGCGCTAGGAGATTATAACGGCGCTGCGCTTGCTTATGCTAATGCAGCCTCGCCCGGAAAAGGAGTCACCGGTAGTTATGAACGATGGCTAGATTTGGGGGAGGCTTTAATATGGGTGGAGGGACGCCAGCAAGAAGCGTCCGGCGCGTATAGGAAAGCCCGCGAGCTGTTAGAAATCCGATTGACGCGCTCGCCGGACGACAGCTTGCTTTTGGCGCAAATGAGTTTGATTTCCGCGCGATTGGGCGATACTGATCGTGCATTGCAGCAAGCAAGACGATCAGTCGCTGGGGCGGAGCGTGATTATTATCGTTTGTTTCTGGCGGCTCAGAGTTTGCAGTTGTTGGGTCACCGTGAAGAGGCGCTAGGAGTTTTGCAGCAAGCGATCAAGGTCGGTTTGCCAGAGTCTATGCTCAATGCGAATCCGATTCTAAGACCCTTGCGCTTAAACCTCAATGTTAGCGGTGCTAAGCAGTAAAACGTGGTCTTGGAATGGTCATGGATGTTCGCCTCGCTAGTGAAGCTTGAAAATCCAACTGAATTTATTTTTAAACTTTTTTGATTTAATTTTGATTCCATCATGAACCCAAAATCGCGCATTCAAATTCGTTTCATTGCCTATTGTCTGTTTACTGGGCCAGAGCAATCGAGCGATTTACCTGGCGCGCAATCCTACCTAGGCAATGAGAATCAAACAGCTGATATTGCTGCGCGTATTGCGATTTTGAAGAACGCCGTTGATACTGCAAAAGCGCAGCTACCCGAGAGCGATGCAGATGCTCAAGTGGTCAACGTTTTCATGGTGCCGGAATTTTATTTTCATGGCACCAAGGGAGCGTATATTTTTTCAAATGCAGAGAGTGACCCCTTACCTGAAATTTTCGATGGACTCCTTCGCACTTTCAATTCAGAGGATTATCCGAATTGGACCTTGGTTTTGGGAAGTGCGGTGACGGCCTTGATTGCGAATCCGGAAAAATTGTTTGCAAGCGATGCCGTACAGTCGCGCAATGCTGTGGTGAGGACTTTGCTGATGGAGAAAAATAAGGCATATGGTGCGACCTATGATTTGCTCGCAAAGACGCTCTCGAGTTTTATCGTAGACTGCCAAGCCAGCCCGAATTTAATCGTGAGAGATCGCGCGATCATCGTTAGCACTATCCCACTAGACACGGTGAGCGAAGCATTAGGCGTTCGATGTATGAGCAGTGAAAAATATTTTATTTCTGGTGAAGACTTTATTCTGTGCGAACCTAAGGGGCAGAAAGGTGTCATTACCGAACAAATGGTCGCCTATGATCATATCGATCTAAGTGGGGGCGATTTTAAGCGTGTCGCGTTTGATGAGTTTGCGATTTTTAGACAAAATTTTTCCGGAGAAAATGGAGCTTGCTATCTCGATTATGGGGTTGAAATTTGTTTGGATCATGACGACGCGCGCCTCAGAAATAATCTCGGTTTTCTGCCGCCAGATAATCCCAAAGGAAGCGTACACGTACAACTCATTCCCTCTTATGGTTCGGCGATACTTCAGTCTAATGTGGTGGCCAAGAAGCAAGGATTTGTGTTTAATTGCGATGGCCAATTGAGACTCGACGGGTCGGAAGGTGTGCAACAATATGGTGGCGACGGTGCGCAATACACCTATATCAGTTACGGCTCGACGAAGTATGGGGCGCACAGCCAATTTGCGCGAGTGGATACGCCAGCGCTGGGCAATAACCCGAATTCAAATAGCGCGCAATATTTATCCATACCTGATACCGATATCCTTATTTTTGACGTGCCGCGACCAGTTCTAGGTGAGGGTGAGTTCGAAGATTATTATTGTGGTGGATACGGGGCAGTTCACATTTACGGTCTAAATTCGCCTTATCTTGTGTCGAGTTCCGACAGCGGTCAAGTGAGCGACGAATGTGCGGTGAACACTGCGACGAAGGCTTGATTGCAAAAGTATGATTTCACTGTTAGGACTGGGTATAGCTGTGGCAACCCTGTTCTAGTTTTATTGTTTTTACCTAAGGAGATAAAATGGAAAAGATTCTAAGTATCGATGTTGAAGCAGGCAATATAAACAGTGCACCTGCAACACAAACGACTTGTCCGCAACAGACCTGCGGCGGTATCAATAGCCTGTTGGCCGATGCAGCATATATAGCGCCTGGCCCGACCCCTACGCCTGCTACGCAAACGACTTGTCCTCAGCAGACTTGTGGTGGAATAATTAGTCAGGCTGCCGACGCAAGTTTTGTTGCGCCTGGGCCGACTCCAGCCACACAAACGACTTGTCCGCAACAGACCTGCGGCGGTATCAATAGCTTGTTGGTCGATGCAGCATATATAGCGCCTGGCCCGACTCCTACGCCTGCTACTCAAACGACTTGTCCTCAGCAGACTTGTGGTGGAATAAATAGTCAGGCTGCCGATGCAAGTTTTGTTGCGCCTGGGCCGACTCCAGCCACTCAGACGACTTGTCCTCAGCAGACATGTGGTGGTATCAGTAATTCGTTGGTCGATGTGGCCTATGTTGCACCAGAGCCGACTCTAACACCGGCGACACAAACGACTTGCCCGCAGCAAACTTGCGGCAATCCACCCAATCTGCATGCTAGTGCTCATGCTTATGTCGCACCTTAGTGTAGGCTAGCTTGGGTTTTGAATCGAAGAGACCCCTGTGTAAGCTTCGTGCCGTTTGCGATCTTTGTGCAGAGGTCTCGCTATAGAAATTGACTTATGTTTTTTACGGCATCGAATTTAGTACACTATCTTTTATCACGCGGATTATTACGTAGCGCAGATGTGACGGGCAATGCGGTGATGGTGTTAGACGCGCGGCGACGCAATCGCAATTTTAAGGTGATCATCGATGCACAGCGCGGTTTGTTCGTCAAACAAGTTAGTGCAGATGATGCGGCGAGAAGATTAACCCTAGAGCGTGAAATCGTTTGCTATCAATTGGCAGCACAGTTTCCGCAATGGGCATCGCTTGTACCAGATTTGATTGATCACGATGACCGTCGTCAAAGCTTAGTGTTGCAGCTATTTCCGCACGCAGAAAATATACGTGAATACCATGTTCGGGTCGCTGCATATTCGACCACCATTGGAGGGTTGATCGGCGAAGGCTTGGGGCGCTTTCATACGGCTGTTCCACTCAGCGCTCTTTCGGAAAAGCAGCAGGTTTTTTTTCGCCGCAAGCCAAGTTGGATACTGAGTTTTAAAGAAGCCAATGATGGTGCAAGCGGCGCTGTCGTGCAATTGTTGCGATACCTGCAGGAACATCCTGAATTGGCAATGCGCCTGGAGACTTTGGGTTCTTTGTGGCGCTTTGAACATGTGATTCATGGCGATATGAAGTGGGATAACTGCATCGTTTTCGTCGATGAAAATCAAGAAGCTCAAATGAAAATCGTCGATTGGGAGTTGCTTGATATTGGCGACTCGTGTTGGGATATCGGCGGTATTTTTCATTCGTATTGGGTGCATTGGATTCAATACCAAGTGAACCGTCGCGTGGATCACAAAGACTTAAACCTATTTGAAGAATTCGCCAAGGCTGAGGCCTTGATCGCAGCTATGCGTGCGTTTTGGTTGGCTTATATTTCTGCATTGCAGTTGACAGGTGAGGCGGGTGAGGCTTTGTTGTTGCGCGCAATCGAACATGGGGCGGCGCGATTGGTGCTGACGGTTTATGAATTAGCGCACGAAGCAGCGCGGTTGTTTGGTGAAACACAATTGATGTTGGCTTTGAGTGAACGAATTTTGGCCGTTCCCGAACAATTTGCAGCTTGCCTACTGCAATCGATTGTGGACGAATGATGAAGAGTTCAGATTGCTTAACGCAAGACCTGCAAGCCATTTGCGCCGCGGTCCAAATAAAAAGTGCGGACTTGATCGTATTTGCGGGCAAGCCTTATTCCGTCGATCCATTGCCCGACCTAGCGCAAGCAGATATTTCGCAAGAGCGTACGAAGGAAGACGAGTTTTCTTATCGCTGGCGGCACCTCATTCATCGTCTCACCCGTTTGATTTACAAACACGGCTATATTCGTAGCACTGAATTTGGTTTGGGGGGGCAGGGAGCGGAAACCGAATCGTGTCAAGTCTCAGAAAAGCCTCCTGCCAAGCCGCTTCGTCTTCGCGAGGCGAATCATACTCAGGATGCTTGGGATCATGGTTGGAAGGTTTACCATATCGCCAATGACGGACGGGCTTTTGTGCAAAAGGCGGATAGAACACGGGTCGTTGTTCCGGGTACGTTTTATTCGCCTAAGATGCTGATGCCTAGCTTGAAAATTGGCGATGAAGTGGGTGTGCGCGTGTTTGCAAGCACGGCGCAAGAAATTGAAACTTTTTTCCATTCTTTCGGAAGTTATTTGTCAGATCAATTTGATGAATTCACCAAGCTTCGTTTTTATTTTCATGTGAAAGCAGCCTCCGCAGAATCTCTCTTGGCGCAATTGAGTACGATTTTAAATCGCTATCGTATTCCGTTTCATTTCAAGACCTTGGGCAATTCCGAAGCCTACACCCGCGCCGATGCGGCTGTACTGTACGTCGCCAAGCGCTATATGCAAATTGTTGCCGCCTTAATTCCCGACATCGTCGTTGGTAGTGGTGCGAGTTTGGGCAAGGAGATTCCGATGTTTACCAAGTGGATAATGCCCGGAGTCGGGATGGCGGAAGAGGTGAGTGATGAGGAAAGTTTTGGCATGCACCGGAGTCGACTGGTGGCTGAGGCCTTAGTTTACGCTTGGACATGTGGGCATCAGGATCAAGAACAGAAGATGGAAGCAATTGCGCAAAGTTTTGCAGAGAAGGGTATTTGCTTAGAGCAGCCCTACCTCAATCCGCAGTCGATTGATTTGTTAGGTGATTCTGAGAGTGTGAAATGAGTTTAAGTTTGAACCTTGATCGCAGCATTTTTCTAACCACTGCCGACCAGATAGGCTGCGATTTGTGTCGAGATGCGATTTGGGATGGTCGACGTTGTACTTGGATGGGATGGAGTAAAGAAAAAGTAGCGGGGCAATGGGGAGATGTTTATCGCTCTATGTCTCCAGATTTGTACGGCGGTAGCAGTGGTATTGCTTTGTTCCTAGCCGAGCTATATCGTTTTACCCAAGACAAACAGCAGTTGCGCGCTGTCGAAGGGGCGGTCGAACATGCCTTGAGCAATCTGCAGATGATACAAGATGGACTCGTTTTCGGCTTTTATACCGGCTATTTGGGTGTGGCCTATGCGATTATTAGAGTGGCTGAAATCTTGGGGCGTGAAGACTGGATAGCGGCTGGTTTGGCGCTGGTGGAAAGGATGTGCCAGCGACCTCGTAGCGAGCAAACTATGCTCGATCTACTGTCGGGAAGCGCAGGCGTGATCCCAGTTTTACTGCAGTTGGCGCAACGCTATGATAGACCCAACTGGCTCGGCGTCGCCGAAGAACAGGGCCGTTACTTGATTCGAACAGCAGAAGTTGTGGACGGGCGCTGTTCGTGGCGCACGCTAGAGATGCCCGTGTTCGCAAATTTGACCGGATATTCGCATGGTGTTGCAGGGATATCGATCGCACTACTAGAACTCGACGCGGTCTTGGACGACCCTATTTATCGCGACACGGCGCTGAAAGCCTGGCGTTTTGAAGCAGACATGTTCGATCAAACACAGCAAAACTGGCCGGATAATCGCAATATCCATCCCGCTAATCCTGCTTCCAAACCTGGGTTTTGCATGGCGTGGTGCCACGGTGCGCCTGGGATAGGCATGGCGCGCCTACGTGCTTGTGAATTATTGCCCGATCATCAGGGCTTGCGGCAGGATTTGGAACGGGCGATTAGTGTAACTGCCCACTCAACTGCGCAGGCCTTGACCCATTCCATCCAACATTTTTCTTTGTGTCATGGCGTTGCTGGAAACGCGGAGTTATTATGCTTGGCCGCAATGGCAGAAAGCCGACCTGATTTGTTCGCAATCGCAGACCAACTCGGTCTGCGTGGTGTCGAATTGTACGGAAGCGGTGGAGCCGTGTGGCCGTGTGGAATAGGGAATGGCGCGGAAAACCCCAACTTAATGTTGGGCACTGCGGGGATCGGCCACTTCTACTTAAGACTCTATGCACAGCAAGCGCTGCCTTCCATATTACTGGTGAGGGGTTCTTCTTTCTTGGGGGATGCTGCAACAAAAAAAATCAAATGAAACCAAACTAAATCCTTTCAACGCGTAGGCGCAAAGGCGCAAAGGCAAGGAGTAGACATGGGAAATCAGTTTTCCGACAGCACTGTAAGTTCTTGCTAAAAGGTGCCGCACTCACGTCAAACGGGGTAAAGCTGAACGCAATGTTCAGCAAAAAATGTTGGCTTCCGCCAGTTCCAATCCGCCACAAAAAAATGTGGACGGATGGTCTTTTGTCGCGTTCCGCGCAATCAAAATTGTGTCCGCTCGGCAAAACCGAGTTAGAATACCTTCGCTCAAAGCCAGCCGGTATTTTTCTCCTATTGACCCATGTACCCACACCCCCATGCTTGAAACGCACGACCCAAATCCTTTTCCTACCAATTTACTTCACTATCGCTTGGGGCGAAGTTTGGGAGAAGGTGGCTTTGGTCAGGTCTTCGAAGCTTGGGATGCTAAGTTGGATCGTCAGGTCGCGATTAAATACTTAAAACACGTCGTTGCTGG
>JAHFQV010000152.1 GCA_023259175.1 Oxalobacteraceae bacterium
CCAAATCCGGTATAAAATTTTGCGATCACGAATCCTGCAATAAGGGCAATGAGAACGCTCAAGTAAAATGAAGATGGCTTGCTAGATTCAAGGAAATCAATATCGGCAAATAAGACATTCGGTGTGTTCAGACAACGGGCACCGTATAGATTACGCGTGATTACCACATCCTTATGGCGCGACAAAACCTCTTCGCGAATCGGCACACCAAATGCTCCGTTGTAAGAAACTTTTGGCTCCCGTCGCTCAAGCTTTTCACCTGCCACCACCCGCTCCAACGCTTCCTGTGACCGAATTTCTGCGTTGTGCTGCGCGTCTTCTTGACTTTGCTCAGACCAACCAAAACGCCGCACCGTTATTTGTTTTTTTCCTAGTCTTGTTTTGGCAGACGCTTCGGCCCAGTATTCGGGTATTAGCATGTAAAGGCTCTCTTCATTTGAATGGGTGATGTTTCGGTTTGAGATTAATTCACGAGGTGCTGGGTCAAGTTTTTAACTTCCGCTAAGCCTAGTATTTTTGACTTGAATTGAAGCTCTGTTAGTGTGTTTGTCGGTGCGCCTGCGTGGTTTTTCACGTAGTTCGCATCGATCGTGGTGCTAAGGCTTACGGGTCAAAACATACCACTTTTCAAAAGCTTTCCACATTTGATCCGTGGGATATTGAGAGCCATCGTATCGAAGCCTGTAAGAAAACTTTCCCTTACCTGACGGTGTGGCATCGTCCCGAGAACTGCTAGCGCTAATGATGATATCTCGGTAGCTATTAGTCACTTCACTACCCATTTCTAGGGTCGCGCGACTGCTTTCAATGATCATTGGAACGTCGTCAGGAACATTTGGTGTGCAGTCAGTTTTACCCTCTTGAATGAATTTCCACCACGAAATAGCATAGAGCTTGAGGACTGGCCGTATTGTTTTGCGATCAGGTATGTAAAGGGTACGCTCTGTGTCTGAACCTCCATCACCGCAGCCTTGGTGGTAGCTGGTTGTTAAGTCGATTCCAAACGCCCGAACCCCAGTCGCAAAGTCATATCGTGCTGTGTCTATCCTTAGGCTGTTCTCGCCGACAGTTAGAGACGCATCTTCGTGGATCGAATTCATGTAGGACGAGATGATTTGATTTGTTCGGGTATCGATAACCGCTATAACAAGTAGTTTTTCGTATTCGACACTTTTGTTGTAAGCAAATGCCGCAATCAGCTTCGAACTGTTTGTCGGCCACGGCTTGCACACGCCGGCGACTATAAGACCGCCGTTTTCTGATGTACCCCATTCGGGATAGACAAAATTATCGAGGCGAAATCGCTTTCCCACGAGACTTACAGTGGCCTCACTACAGCGGCTGGTATCTTTTTCTGGTTGAGCGTGTGCTCGCAAAGACAGCGCGAAGAAGATGAACAGGGCGGTTGATATTAGTTTGCGAATTCGCATAGAGCGTTTCCTTGTAAGCCCTACCGAAGCTGTATAAAAACCCCAACGAGCGTCAACAAAGTGGACGTTATCAGGTGTTTTTCAGCGAATAAGTGTGAATAAAATTTCATCCCGCAAGTGTGCCGCATCATTAGTTTGAAAGGCAAGCAATTTGCAGTTTAGTGTCGTAACAAAGAGGGCCGCCGATTACGACATCGTGTGCCATGCGACATGGACTTTTTGCTAGGGAAGCGCGGATTTATTCGGCGTGCGCGTTCGAGCCCAAAACGGGATGAGTTTGGTAGCAAGATTTCCGCAGCTTGGCTGGTGCCAAGCAAGGGAATTTGCTGCCAAAATCGCCCGTTTTAGGCCGAACCCGGAGGGAAAGCCCATTTTTTCGTTGCACAAGGTCAAAAAATCAGTTTTCAAAAAAATGGGGTTTCGCGCTCGTCGAATAGATTCGCGCTTCCCTAGATGATTGCACCGCGATTTTGATTATTTTTTTTCGCATCGCCAAAAATTCATTTGATGTTGAAATGTTTGAACTTATTTTTGCGCTCCCTCGCTCCTAAGCCTTGCGTCCGCTTGGAAGTTTTGCTGTGCTTGGAGACACATTCCTGATCAATTGTGTGCTTAGAAATTGTAAAACACCGCCTTGACAAGTTCACTCCAGCAACTATTCTTTTCCTGTCGATCCCGATAACTTGCTGATGCTATGTTGGGAATACTTGAGGATGGGGGGACGGACATGCTAACGCAAAGACAAGCTCGCATAGTAGGTACGTTGATGGTGCTGTCCCTGTGTCACGCTTGTGGTGGAGGGGGTGGGTCAACTAGTAGCAATTCGACTGCTGGAACAACAACCGGAACCAGCACGGGAACAACAACCGGAACCAGTACAGGAACAACAACCGGAACCAGCACAGGAATCCTCACGCCAGCTGATCTCGCAGGCAAATCTCTGAGCAATCAGCAGTGCACAGGCGTAGACAAGCCGCCCTTAACGACGCTGCCGATGGCGCAGGATGATTTTGCGTATATTTTGCCCTATGGCTTGATGATAGGTGGCCACGTGACGCCGGTTGATCATCAATATTTTTCGCCTACGATTTTTGATTCAGCGCCCGGCACTTATCCGGTGGTGGCGATGGCCGATAGCGTGTTGCATGGCATTACCACTCGAACCCATGCGGGGCAAGGTTCCTACAAAAATCAAACGATTACAGATTACCGCATGGTGTTTAGTTTGAGTTGTCGCCTACTGTATTACTACGACCTAGTGAACGAGTTGGCACCTGGCCTGCAAGAGCAACTGAACGCTAGCAATGGCAAACTGGCCGTTCGCGCCGGACAAGTGATAGGACGCATAGGCAATCAAACACTGGACTTTGCCGTATGGGACACCGACAAACCCTTGACCCATTTCCTAGTGCCGCAACATTATGATCGTGAATCTTGGAAAATCTACACTGCAGACCCACTCGATTATTATGATGCCCCCACAAAAGCAAAAGCGCTGTCAAAAACTTTGCGTGCTGTCGCGCCTCTGAGTGGTCGTATCGATTTTGATCAGGATAATCGCCTCATAGGGAATTGGTTTGCCGCCAATAGTGATGGCAGTACGACCGGTTATGCAGGCACCGGTGATGGCGAATATTGGGTCACCCACGCCGCCTTCGCACCGCATTTCTTAGACCCATCTCAGTTCGTTATTTCAATCGGAAACTGGCCCAAGCCAACGGGTGCCAGCCAGTTTATTTCGGTTGAAGGCAGTCCGGATCCTGCAAACGTGGAACCAGCGACTGGCTTGGTGAAATATACCTTGGCCAACTTTGAACAACGGGTTCAAGGGCAAATTTGGGATGGCAAGAGTCTCCCTAATGGGGCGATAAGCATCGTTGTGCAATCAGGTCTCAAAGGCTGTTTGTTAGTGCAAATGTTGGGTGCGCGGGAAATGAAGGCGCAGGCATTTCCGGATCAGACTTGTGCGGCGGTCAACGGGTTTTCCAACGCTGCGCAAAGGTATATTCGATGAGCGAAACCGACCTTCTTATGGACTTTCTTATGGCGCAGATATTCAGATGCAGGCCAGCATTAAAGTCGAGAAAAAATACCACCCGGCAGAGCTGAAATAAATTTTCCAACGCTGCCTAGGCGTGGCGACGATGCAAGCTTCACGGAAAATTGGGAGCAAGTCTCGGATCGACTCAAAATATGAATTCAGTGCTGCTGTGTCGCGTCATTTTTCGGAAATTGTGTTGGGCGCTGGACTTAGATTGTCAGCTTTTTTTTGCGCTCTAAAAAATAGTTCTAAGCTCATGTCCGAGTCCTGAGCGATCAGTTTTAGTACTGGCAGGGCGTGGTTCGCGTAAGAAGCTGTTTTGAATTTTATCTGTTCGGCACTTCAACTTTTTGATTTTTTCCATGGACTATTTAAGCCCATGGATTCATGAAGAAAGTAACCGAGCAGCCGGTCTTTATTTGAGCGGTATTTTTTTATTTGAACCAATGAAGACAAATTCTGCGACGAATAAATTGGGAACCCAGCATAGCCATGCGATGGCCGGATAAGCCAGATGAAATGGAATGGAAGCGATCATCGAGACGGGTAAATAAATTCGTAAGGTAACCGCAGCGAGAGTCAGCGCTACGTTACGTAACATCCATTTTTGATGTGCTTGAATATCGCCGAGACGAATCGCTTGATATGCGCGTAATCCAGTCAATAACCAACAAAGAGCAAGGCCTGCGAAGCCAAATTTTGCAAGCCAACCACCGTAAGCGAATGTCGCCATATACAGGCCAGATAGCCCCCCAATAAGCACGCCCACACTCAGATAAATGCGGCCAAGATTGCGATGCCATTGTGGTCGCGCGTGCCGCAGTCGAGATGAAAATTGAAATGGACTAAGCGATAGCGCAACAAGCGCTGCGAAAATATGGGTATAAATGCCTAACTGATGCGTCAGGAAATTGAGTTTCATTTCAGGATGAACCAGCGAGCCCAATGGCAAGAAGCCATACGCAACGACAGCATAAGCTGCCACGCCAAGCGTTAGCACATAGAAGAAAATGGTGGTCAATCGTTTCATAGCGAGCTAGCGTGGATGAGAAGCTCAATACCTTAACGGGAAGCGCAAAGATGCAATACAAAAATGCGATGAAATGAGGTTTTTTGGGTTTGAGTTGCAATCACGTTTTCCTTTCGGGGAGGAGAATAAGGATCAATAAGCCGAAAGGGCGAAGTGGGAAGATTTTTTTCAGATGCTAACGGGTGACCGGTGCGATTCGCGCCAACAGTAGACTGAACTTCTTCTATCAGAGAAGGTCAATTTAGAAGGACGCAACGTACAATCTGCAGGTGTACAAACTTCGATTTAGTTTCTTGAATTTTTCCACCATAAGGGTCATCTATGAAAAAGCACTTGTACCAACTTGGACTTAAGCTTGGACCTAAGCTTGGATTGGGACTGTGCCTCGCCAGTATATTTTTCGCGCCACTGAGTCAAGCCCAAGTATTGTCGGTGCGAGAGCAAGCCCGTATCGTGAATGAAAATCTGGCTGAACGATTTGATCAATTGCTGCCAGAATTAATGATGCAAACGGGCATTGATATGTGGCTCATTATCGGTCGCGAGTACAACGAAGATCCCGTATTGAAAACCATGTTGCCCGCAGAATGGCTCAGTGCGCGACGACGCACCATATTGGTTTTTTACCGAGACCCCAAAAACAATACGCTCGAAAAATTAGCTGTCGCACGTTATGACTTTGGCGACAATGTGAAAGCGGCTTGGGACACACAAGCCTACCCTGATCAATGGGATGCTTTAGTCCAGTTAATTCGTCAGCGCAATCCGCAAAAGATAGGCATTAACACCTCAAAACATTTCGCCCATGCCGATGGTTTAGATCACACAGAGTACCAAGAATTGACGCAAAAATTACCAGTGGACTTAAAAGCCAAGCTGACCTCTGCTGAACCTTTGGCAATTCGCTGGCTTGAAACCCGTACTGCACGAGAAATGCAGTTTTATCCGCAATTAATCAACGTCACACATAAAATTATTGAAGAAGGATTTTCCGAGCAAGTGATCACACCGGGGATTACAACGAGTGATGATGTGGTCTGGTGGTTCCGTCAAAAAATACGCGAGCTGGGATACGACACTTGGTTTCATCCTACAGTTGATATTCAGCGCATGGATACGGGCAACAAGGAAGCGCAACGCAGTTTCGCAACACCGCCCAAAAATAATGTTATTTTGCCCGGAGATTTAATCCATGTGGATATTGGCATCAGCTATCTCCGTTTAAACACCGATATTCAGCAACACGCTTATATTCTTAAACCTGGTGAGAATGCGGTACCTGAGAGCTTGCGTGCTGCTTTTAATAAAGCCAATCGCCTGCAAGATATTCTGACTTCGCAATTCAAAGAAGGAAAAACCGGCAATCAAATTCTCGCAGATACTTTAGCACAAGCGAAAGAAGAAAATATCGTGGGCACGGTGTACTCACATCCTATCGGTTACCACGGCCATGCCGCAGGTCCCGCGATTGGCATGTGGGACAATCAAGTAAAAGTAGAAGGCACTGGCGATCAAGCCTTACGTCCACACACCGCCTACTCCATAGAATTGAATGCGGTAAGTCATATTCCAGAATGGAAAAAAGACATACGTATCATGTTAGAAGAGGATGCTTATTTTGATGACGTCAAGGTACGTTATATTGATGGTCGTCAAAAAGAAATTTATCCAATTCCTAGAGCACACCGATTTAATCAGTAAATTCGACAAATTAAGAAGCTGATTTGACTAAGGACCAAATAATTTGGTGAATAAGTAAAAACGCCTTCATCTTTGGTTGAACCGAGATTTTCCATTAGGGTTTGAGATGATGACGGATGAGTTTGCGAGACAGTTTTGCATGATTTTATTTTCTCATAGCGAGCTATGGGAAAATAAAATCATGCGGAAATGGCCGCAAAATCGCCGTCAGCACTCAAAAAGCACCGAAGGTGCGCCTAATGGAAAATCTCGGTTGAAGGCATTACTCGCTATTTGCGGCATCTCCAACTACAATCACGACTTGTGCAATGAACGCCGCCATGGATTCAAATTATGTCTAATACATCGATCAACACCGCCGCTGACAGGGATCGCCATCAAACCGAAAACCCATCGACAGAAAGTCAGAATGAAATAGAGGAGGGTGTTAAGAAGTCGGCTGTCAAAGGCTTGCCAAAAGCGGCTGCTGTCAAGCAAGGCTACGCCAATGGTGAGCGGCCAGGATTTAAAGCAAAATCAAGTAAGGCGACCGGTGCAAAATATCGCGTGCGCCAGTAATTGATTGCAAGC
>JAHFQV010000053.1:0-21378 GCA_023259175.1 Oxalobacteraceae bacterium
TTAAACATGAAAAAAACAATTCTTGCCTTGGCTGTGTCAACGCTGTGTTTCGCTGCCTCTAATGCTGCGATGGCGCAGTCATCGGTGACCATCTACGGTATTTTGGATGCTGGCGTTGCTTATAAAGATGCTGGTGCAGGTAAAGTAACTTCATTAGACAGCGGTTTGAATTCAACTTCGCGTTTGGGTTTTAAAGGAAGTGAAAGCTTGGACGGTGGTTTGAAAGCTAATTTCAACTTGGAAATGGGTTTGAAAGCCGATACAGGTGCAACCGATGCCAATTTGTTTGCGCGTGGTGCGTGGGTAGGTTTGTCTAGTGATAGTTTTGGTCAAGTCAATATGGGTCGCCACAAGTCTTTGACTTATATCTATGGTGCGGCGATTGATCCTTTCCAGGACGGTTTGTTGGGTAAGACAGATTTGATGTTTAAGATTAATAATGTCCGTGATAATTCGATTACCTATATTTCGAATAATAATGGTGGTTTCGTCGGAGCCGCTCAATATGGATTTGGTGAAAAAGCGGGTGACGCAACAGCTAATCGTGTGACCAGTCTTGCGGCCACTTACGCCAATGGTCCAGTGCTGGCAAGTTTGGTTTGGGATTCAGTGAAAGACGCGAATGGTAATAGAGCCGTTGGTGGTGAAAAAATCATGGCTGGTGTCGCATATGATTTAGGTAAAGATTTTTACGGCGTTAAGTTACACGCAATGTACGAAGAAATCAAAGGCTCTGTTAGTGCTACAAATTTAGCTGAGACTAAGGAAGACTTGTACGTGGTCGGTGCAACGATAAAAGACGGTAAAAATACCTTTATGGGGAGTTATACTTCTTCCAAGGTAAAAACGACAAATTACGCAAATTCCAGCCGTATCGCTCTTGGTTATACTTACAATTTATCACCGCGCACGAATTTGTATACTTCGCTCGCTCGTGTTGAAAATGATAAAACGGTAAAGACCTTGGCTGATGTGACTGGTGCTACAGCACGTTTGTTTAACGTAGGTATTCGTCATAAGTTCTAAAAAATCTGTACTTTCTTGGATTTTGCTCTGAATTTAAAAGCCACCGTGACGCAAAGTCACGGTGGCTTTTTACTATTTCAAAATGTAATTTCCCTTGCTTTGTATTTTTGTTGCTTCTACAATGATTTCGCGTGAGGGGTTTTGGTCGTGATAAGGAGGAGCTGATGATGAAACGTATACTTTTGAGTGCCTTGATGGGAGCTGCTTGCGCCCAAGCCGCTTGGGCTGGGGATGTTAAAGTGAGTTGGGGAAAGATGGATGACTTCACTGACATTCAGGCTAGCTATGAACATAAACAGGTTTTTCGCGAACATTTAACACAAGAATTTGAGGCGGTATTTGCTGGCCTCGCCAAAAAATTGCCAGAAGGTTTTACGCTGGAGGTGAATGTTAAGGACATCGATTTGGCTGGCGAGGTGAAGCCGATGGTGGGCGCTTGGAATGGCATGGTGCGTGTCATGAAACCGATTCATTGGCCGCGCCTTAGCTTTGAATACAAACTCAGCAATGCCCAAGCTGAGCAAATCGCCTCCGGCAAAGAAGAGCTCCGTGATATGGATTATTTGCAGCGCATTCGTATGCCATCGGGTAATACTAGTTTTGAATTTGAAGAACGCATGCTGCAAGAATGGTTTCGTCATCAGTTACTTTCTGGGGCTTTCCCAGCACGAGATACCCCTGCAATTGCCACTAAATGAATCTTGACTTTGAGCGCATTTCCTTGCGCCCAAAGTCAGCGCAATGGACATGAATTTTGTGAAAGCGCGGTGAAGACGTAAAATGTCGTTTTCTCTTTGAACTGCAGCCTATTCATGTCCGATCTCAAGCAAGATACCCCCGAGTTGACCAATGCCGCGAGCGGCAAATCTCTTTTTTACGACCCAAAGGAACATCGGATTCGTAGCTTTGTCACGCGTGCTGGACGATTGTCCGACGCGCAGGCTAGAGCGATTGCCGACTTAGGGCCGAAATACATGTGCGCTTACGAAAAAGCGGCACTCAATACAGAACAAATTTTTCAGCGGGTCGCACCGACTATCTTTGAAATCGGCTTTGGCATGGGCGAGACCAGCGCGAAAATTGCGGCGGGTATGCCAGAGAAAAATTTTATTGGTGTTGAAGTGCATACGCCGGGCGTCGGCAATTTATTGAAACTAATCGAGGCTGAGCAGCTCAGCAATCAGCGCATCATTCAGCACGATGCGTATGAGGTACTCACCCATATGATTCCGGAAGATAGTCTGGCAGGCATCCATGTGTTTTTTCCTGACCCCTGGCATAAGGCGCGTCATAACAAACGGCGTTTGATTCAATCGCCTATGGTGGCCCTACTGAGTTCCCGTTTAGCCAGCGGTGGCTATTTGCACTGTGCGACAGATTGGGAGGAGTACGCAGTACAAATGTTAGAAGTGCTGAGTGCCGAACCTAGCCTCAAAAACACGGCTGAAACTTTTGCCCCACGCCCAGACTATCGTCCGGTAACCAAATTTGAAAATCGTGGACTGAAATTGGGACATGGCGTTTGGGATTTGGTGTTTGAGAAGCCTTAAGTCGGATAGCGGTTATTGCTTTTGCCCCTCTATTACAGTCAATTGGTGACCTGACAGTCCATCAATTGACTGCAAAATTTTAATCTCTCTCGACGTCTCCCCTGTGATTTTCGCAAAATAGTCATGTTGTAAAAATAATCCTTGCAAACACGAATCTACTGTATTACTATATGCATACAGTGATTTTTGGCAGACACCTTGCATCCATGAACCGAGATTTACCACCCGATATTTTTCATATCGCTACCGGCAGCAGCGAGCCTATCTATCGTCAGATGATAGAGCAGCTACGTCGTCTGGTGGCCGGTGGTCAGGTGAAGGGCGGGGATGGTATGCCTTCGGTGCGCGAAGTGGCCACTGCCTTGGGGGTGAACCCGATGACGGTGTCCAAGGCGTATAGCTTGTTGGAAGGCGAGGGCTTGTTGGCGCGTAGGCGTGGTTTGGGCATGGTGGTGGCTGAGCGCGAAGCGCAATTTCATGATCACGCGGCGCGCTTACTGTTGTTGCAGCCGAATTTGGAAAGAATTGCAGTGGAAGCAAAGCAGTTGGAATTGGAGCCTGCGGCGGTGATCGCGATGCTGGCCGATATGTTGAAATGAGTTATTGATGTTTGTGCAAATACTTGTGAAGGAATAGATGATGGGCGCTTTAGAGAAATTCTTTGATTCGGTCGCAACAATTATTTTTGTTGGCTTCTTAAGTTACTTCGTGCCGGATGCTTCCGCGCACACAGCGGCGATTAAACCCGCGCCGGTCGTTCAGGCTACGCGTGGATTATTGTTTGAGATTAAATCGCAAAAAAACACTGCGTATTTATTCGGCTCTATCCATATGGCGAAAAAAGATTTTTACCCAATGTCGCCCAAGGTCGAGTCTGCCTATACGCTTGCCAATACGGTGGCGATTGAAGCGGATGTCTCCGACCAAAACGCCGTGATGGCGATTATGCCTAAGCTCTCCTACGTCAATCCAGACAAATTAGAAAATCATTTGAGTGCGAAAACCTGGGGTGAAGTGAAGGCGATGTTGGGTTCGAGCGCAGAGCAGCTGCAATCAGTGAAGCCAGCGGTGTTGACTTCTGCGGTGGTGGCGCAAATGGCGATGCAAATGGGTTTTGATCCAGCGCAGGGTATCGATCTGCACTACATTCAACGCGCCAAAGCCGATAAAAAGAAATTGGTTGAATTAGAAAGCTTGGATTTTCAGGCGAATATTTTGGGTGGCTTGAGCGATTCCGAGGGCGAGTCCTTGATTGTCTCTATGCTCGACTCCATGAAAAAAGGTGAATTCGTGGGCGAATTTAATCGCATGGTTGATGCTTGGAAAAACGCAGATGCAGCCAGCATTGCCAAACTTTTTACCGAAGCGGGCAGTAAGGATGAAGGTAGCAAGAAGATGAGCAAGCTCCTACTAGATGATAGGAATGAAGGGATGGTCGCTAAAATAAATCAGCTGATGTCCAGCGGTGAAAAGTTGTTTGTTGTGGTGGGCGCGGGGCATTTGGCGGGCGAAAAAAGCATTATCGATCTTTTAAAAAAACAAGGATTGAGCGTGAAGCAAATTGAGTAGTTCAGGACATGCCTTAGTCCCATTAAAACACCAAAAAAATTTAAATCAGATTTAGAAGTCGTAGGGGGAAATCCATGCAAGCACCTATCCAAATTCGTTCACTGTATAAATCCTTCGAGTCGCAATATGTACTGGCCCAACTCGATTGGGAGGTTGAGGCGGGCAGTATCGTGGGCCTTTTAGGGCGTAATGGTGCGGGTAAATCGACGCTCATTGAATGCATGCTTGGCCTACGTGACCATCAGGGCGGGGAAGTACTTTTATTCGGCGAGAAAGTCGGCGAATTGAGCGAAGCGACTAAGGCAAAAATTGGTTATGTGCCGCAGTCCTCTGAATTATTTGAGTGGCTGACGGCAGGGCAAATGCTTAATTATTTCAAGGCCATGTATCCGCATTGGAACGATGCTAAGGTGAATGATTTGATGCGCCGTTGGGAGCTGCCTTTCGATAAACTCATCAGCAAATTATCGGGCGGGCAAAAGCAAAGGCTGTCGATTATTCGCGCTTTGGCACATGACCCTGAACTCTTGATTTTGGATGAACCCGTTGCCAGCCTTGATCCTGCTGGACGACGTGAATTCTTGCGCGAAATTGTCGATAGTGTGATCGGACATCAAACGACCATCGTTTTTTCTACCCATATTCTTTCTGACCTAGAGCGGGTGGCGATGAAAGTGGCATTTCTGAATAATGGAAAAATTTTGCATGAGCAAGCGCTCGATGATTTGATGGAAGTGAGCTTACAAGTCACTGGAACAGTAGCGGCGGTCGCTCAAGTTTTGTTGGAACACAAGCCCAAAAAAGTATTACAAAAAACCGCCTTACGTGATGGTAACGACAGGCTGTTAGCGCAGTGGGAGGAAGCGCAAACCCAAGCGCTGCTGGCGCGCAGTGATGTGCGGGTTGAACGCTTGAGTTTAGAAGATTTGTTTATTGAAATGACGAAATAAATGTGATGGACAGGGCGATGGACAGGACAATGGACAACACAATGAGCAAGACGATGAGGCAGCTGCGAGAAGTTTGGCTGCAGGCCGTTTATGCAAGAGTCAACGCTGAAGGAAAATGGCCTTGGCTTCTTATCTTGGGGATTATTCCTGCCATTGGTTTGCTCCTAAGTACTGTACTGTATTTTTTTGCACGCAAACCGTTTGGACCTTCTATTCTTCTTGTTGGCTTTCTATTTTCTCTGGCCGTAGCTGTGGCGATTGCGGCGGTCCTTTGGCTGATTTTTCTGGCGTATTTCATTAGCTTTCAATTGTCACCTGCGAATGCAAACTTGATCCCACAATTTCGTAAGCTGCTTTTCAAGGCGCTCGCGATACCAAGTTATACCTTTTCGCTGATTGCAGCTTCGGTCTTTCTTTTTATCGAGCCGCGTCTTGCCCTCTGGGTTTTGTGTCTGGCCTTGTTTGCGAGTTTCTCTATCGTGCTCACGGTCAGAACACAATGGTCGATTATTGGTTTGGTGTTGTCGGTACAGATTCCCGCCCTGATTTCGCATCTACCTAGTGCTTTGGCTTATTTGCGTAGCGTGTCGCTTCTTTACGCGGCGTTTTTTTCCGTTCTTATGCTTTGTTTGGCGCACTTGAGTGTGGCCTGGGTCTTTGCTGCGCGCGGCGATGGTTTGCTCCTGCGTTACGAGTCTAGAAGGAAAATGCGTTCTCAATTTATCTCTGGTAAATGTCAGACTGGGACAGCGAGCGCCGGGCTATTTTTTTCCCCTTTTGCGCTTTGGATGCGTAGCTGTGTGGCGCGTGCACTTAAAAATCCATCACTTGCGCCACCACTTTCCATCTTTGCATTGGGGCCGCGTTTGCATTGGGTGACGACGGCATCACAAAATTTTTTAATCGTACTTTCTGCTTTGTTTGTATTTGCTATCGGCTATGCCATTTTTTTCCGCTCGGGCAATGATTTTTTCCTGGGCATGATGGGTGGGATAGGTGGGATTTCGCTCATGCTTCCGATGATTTATTGTATGACCCTATTCCCTAGCCTCTTTCAAACACGGGTTGAACAAGGTTTGATCATGTTGACCGCCAAGGCGGAATCGCCTCAGATATTCGAGTCTCGCATGCGCTTCTTCCTATTGCGCCAGTTTTTTATTTTGTTTGCGCTCAGTGCAATAGCGGCTGCTGTAGGCTACTTTTTGATGGCCGGCGAGGTTTCTGTTCATCGGATGATTGTTTCGTCTATCGTGGCTTGGATGCCGCTCGGTGTGATGCTGTGTGGCCGTTTTTCAGGCATAGGTTCAGCTCGGAATATGAAAGCCGTTTTTTGGACTATGCTGGGTTCCTTAGTCTTTATTTTGGCGATCGGTTTGCAGTTTTGGAATGAGGCGTTTGCTGTGTTTTTTAATCTTGCGATTGTAATGGCGAGCGTCGCTTTGATGTGGCGTGCGCATCGCAAAAATAGTCGAGTTCTTAATTTTCCCGTGGGTCGCGGCGCATAAAGTGTGAGGCAAGTGATGAAGGACTGCGTTAAATTGAGCAGCAGCATTTTGAAGGAAATTTGGAGCCAGCCTATCAGGCGTCGCGTTAAGGCGATAGAGGCTAAGACGTTCGCGTGGCTATTCGTGAGTTTGTTCGCTTTGGCTTGCGTATTGGCTGTGGTCGGTTTTTTGATTGATCCAATTAGCCCAGGTTTGCTTGGTTTTCGCATAGGATTTTGGCTGCTACTTGGCGTGTGTTTCGTTGCGTTTTATTTTTGGTATATTTTTCTAGTGATCAGTATTGGGCAGCAGTTTTCACCTGCCAATGCGCGACTCGTACCGCATTTGGAACGCAATATGATTTGGGCGCTGGCCATACCGATCGTTTTTGCCAGTGTTTGTGCCAGTGTTTTTTATGGCATGGCGACACAGGCGTTTTCTCTGGTGCCAGCGATCATTGCGATCGTGCTCGGTTTGGGGATGGCAACGGCGGTGCGCAATCAGTGGATGTTTATTGTGTTTATTTTTTCCCTGCAAATTCCTTCTCTGCTCATGAAGCGCGGCGTGATTGGCGAGCAATGGATGGCACAAGTGGATGGTGCTTGGGCACCCCTGTGGATAATCATTTTGCTGGCGCTCGTGTTTTTTGTTTTGCATCGCCTTGTGTCGATGAAAGAAGAGGCTCTATTTTCCGCGTATGCCTATCATCAAAGGGCTAAGACTATGCTGGAAAGTGGGGTGATGAATAGTGCTCGATTCAAAGCGTTTTACGCTTGGGGTTTGCAGGCTTGGATGGTGCATACACTGGCAAAGGCGACGCGCTTGCATACGCATTTGAGGTTCAGCCTTTGTGTTTATAGCTTAGGTTCAAGTGCACATTGCTCACATTTATTTTTACGCCTAATTTCTATTTTTATCTTCACCCTAAGTCTAGGATTGGTGACCAGCGTATTTGGCGGGACGCTAAAGACCATTGAACAGTTAGCCGGTTCCTATGTTTTTATGCTGCTGCTTTTGCCAGTGGCCTATGCGTTTTTTACGATCCAAGCCCTGTACCGAACACGGGTCGAGCAGGGGCTCATGATGTTGACACCGAATAGTGGTACCCAAGCTGAGGTGACGGGTGTTTTGCAGCGCTATTTATTGCGTCAATTTTTGTTCGTGGTCGCTGGCACTGGGATGGTCGCCGTACTGGCCGCCTTGACTATCAAGGTGCGGCTTGAATTCCTTATTTGGTTTGGCTGTGTTTTGTTGCTCAGCTTGTGGTTTGCTTTAAGCTTGGTGAATGATTATTCGACCATGCGTTTTGAGAAAGACCATGCTTTAATCGCTTACCTAGTGGCCTTTGCGGTGATGATGATACTCGTGGCCATAGGCATTGCGACTTTGCCTAAACTGATGCTCACTGTGGTATGCGGATCGATGGCGTTATTCGCTTTATTTTTCGTGCAGCGCAGCTTGCGTAAAAATCGGGGGCAGATTTTGTTTCCTGTTGGTCGGCGATCATGAGAAATCGGCGATCAGCTTAATCAAATCTTCGCCATAGCTTTCCAATTTTTTTGCACCAACACCACTCACGCCGCGTAAATCGGCGAGGCTGCGTGGTTTGGCTTTGGCGATTTCGCGTAGCGTGGAGTCGTGAAAAATGATGAAGGCGGCGATATTGTGGGCTTTGGCGGTTTCTACGCGCCACCAGCGCAGGCGTTCGAAAATCGCTTGTTCGCTTTCACTTAGCTGAGATTCGGCAAAATCTTTTGCTGACTGACGTTTGTGTTTGACGGCTTTTTCGGCTTTGCGATATTGGCGCAATTGGATTTGTACCTCGCCCTTTAAGACCGCGCGAGAGGATTCGGTGAGTTTGAGTGCGCTGTAGTTTTCATAGTCCACCGTGATTAAGCCAAGTGCGATCAATTGGCGTAAATGGGTACGCCATTCCGCTTCACTCTTGTCCGATCCTATGCCAAAGGTTGATAGTTGATCGTGCCGCCATTGCTTGACCCTTTCCGTATCGATGCCGCGCAATACATCGATTAGATGTCCGGCGGCAAAGCGTTGATCCACACGATAAATGGTGGAAAGAATTTTTTGTGCGGCGACGCTGCCATCAAATGAGCGAGGCGGTGTCAAGCAAGTGTCGCAATTGCCGCAAGCGAGTGCCGCTTGTCCAAAATATTCTAGGATGTGGGTACGCCTGCAATTGATGGTTTCACAGAGTCCCAACATGGCATCGAGTTTGGCACCTTGGATTCGTTTGTAGGCATCATTTGCTTCTGATTCGGCGATCATCCGCCTTTGCTGCACCACATCTTGCAAGCCATACGCCATCCAAGCATTTGCCGAGGCACCATCGCGTCCGGCGCGCCCGGTTTCTTGGTAATAGCCTTCGATACTTTTGGGTAAATCTAAGTGGGCTACGAAGCGTACATCTGGCTTGTCGATGCCCATGCCAAAGGCAATCGTGGCGGTCATGACGATGCCATCTTCACGTAAAAATCGGGCTTGATTGCGGGTGCGATCTTTTTGCTCCATGCCCGCATGGTAGGGTAGCGCGGTGATGCCGTGTTCGTTTAAAAATTCGGCAGTTTCTTCGACTTTTTTGCGTGACAAGCAGTACACGATACCCGCGTCGCCTGCATGTTGTGCCTGAATGAAATCGAGTAATTGTTTGCGCCCGTTGTCTTTTTCGATGATCTGATAACGGATGTTGGGACGGTCAAACGAGGAGATAAAATGCAGAGCGTTTTCGAGTTGCAAACGGTGAATAATTTCCTCACGCGTTTGCTGATCTGCGGTTGCCGTAAGTGCGATGCGTGGCACATCGGGAAAGCGTTCATGTAAGATCGAAAGCTTGATGTATTCGGGCCTAAAATCGTGTCCCCACTGTGAGACGCAATGAGCTTCGTCGATGGCGAACAGGGCTAAAGGCGTTGCGCTTAATAATTCCAAACAACGTGGTGTCATCAAGCGTTCAGGCGCGATGTAGACTAAATCAAGTTCATTGTTACGCATCATTCTTTCGATGCGCAGCGCTTCGGCTAAGCTCTGGGTTGAATTGAGAAATGCAGCCCGCACCCCCACCTCGGCTAAAGCATCGACTTGATCTTGCATCAGCGCGATGAGTGGCGAGATCACAATGCCGACACCGTTGCGTATTAAAGCCGGAATTTGGTAGCACAATGATTTCCCACCACCAGTCGGCATTAAGACCAAAGCATCGCCGCCGCCGACAACATGATCAACGATTTGCCCCTGCTGCGCGCGAAACGCCGGATAGCCAAATACGGTTTGCAAAAGATGTAACGCACGTTCCTGATCGACTGTAACAAGATTAGACAAAGCGATTCCGAATGGGTTGAAATTTTAAGTGAAATGAGGGTGGTCGTTAGGCGGCATTTGATATTACTCGGTCCAGGAAATGAGTCCCGTATAAGCGGTGACTAAAATCATGATGCCAAAGGCGATGCGATACCAGGCAAATGCGGTGAAGGTATGGGTGCTGACAAAACGCAGTAGCCAACGCACACAAAAGAAGGCAGAAATAAATGAGACTACCGTACCTAGACTGAACATGGGGAGGTCGGAAACAGCCAAAATATCACGCGCTTTATAGAGCGAAAAAACCGTCGCGCCGAATAAGGTCGGAATCGCGAGAAAGAAGGAAAATTCAGTGGCAGTTTTGCGCGATAGGCCAAGCAGCATGCCGCCAATGATGGTCGCACCGGAACGAGAAGTGCCGGGTATCAGTCCCAAGCTTTGTACTAAGCCGATTTTAATCGCGTCAATCAAACTCATCTCGTCCACCGAGTTGATGCGTGCTGATTCAACTTGCGCGGTTTGGCGACGTTCTACCCACAAGATAATCACGCCACCTAAAATAAATGCGCTTGCCACGGGAATAGGTGCGAACAAAACAGCTTTAATTTTTTTGATAAATAGCACCCCCAATATGGCGGCTGGCAAAAAAGCGATGCTGACATTGAGGGCGAAATTTCGGGCATTGGCATCGCTGATGAGGCCTTTGCAAACGGCGATTAATTTCTGCCGATACTCCCAACAAACTGCAAAAATTGCGCCAACTTGAATCGCGATTTCAAACACCTTCATTTTTTCGCCGGAGAGTCCCAGCAGACTGCCGGTGAGAATGAGATGTCCGGTGGAGGAAATGGGCAAGAATTCCGTGAGACCTTCAACGATGCCCAGAATAATGATTTTGATGGCGAATACAATATCCATAAATTGTTCAGTGTATGGTTTAAATTAAGTCACGAAGCTTACCACGAGCGATCATGCTAGTGACAGCCCGTGGCGTAGACTTATGCAGCGGCTTTTTACTGAGGTGCGGGGCTGGTGTGTATTTCTAATTGCGTCAACCAGCTTATTGCGTGCTCGCGTGACTGGCCGCACATTTCGGTGTGGGCTTGGAGGCTAGCGCATACCGCAGGTCTTTCGGCTTGGCCGAAAATGGCGCAGCGTAAATCGGGTAGCAGTTGTATGCAGGGGATGCCGGCAGGTTTTCCTTGCGGCATGCCGGGAATGGGACTGCTAATGGAGGGAGCAATGCAGCAGGCCGCGCAGTGCGGGCGACAGGGTTGTGGGCTGGGCATGACGCGATTTTAAAACCTAGGGAAGCGCGGATTTATTCGATAAGCGCGAAACACCATTTTTTTTAAGAACCTGAATTTTCGACCTTGTTCAACGAAAAAATGGAGTTTCCCTCCGGGTTCGGCTCAAAATGGGCGATTTTGGCAGCAAATTCCCTTGCTTGGCACCAGCCAAGCTGCGGAAATGTTGCTACCAAACTCATCCCATTTTGGGCTCGAACGCGCATACCGAATAAATCCGCGTTTCCCTAGAGTAGGCGCTATTGTACAGGGCAAAAAAAGCAATCGTCTATTTGTGCTTTTTCGCTGACGCTCCACGGTTCAATTAAGGAGTGTTGCGTATGAACACATAAACGTATTAAAAAAATCATAAAACTTGACCATTTTACGCGACCCAATTATATTACTGACTCACGAGTAAGTTAATTTCTTTAGGTTGTTTTGTCTATGTCTTGCCCTTTTAAACCCCGTTGGGAGCGTCGTAAAGAAGCGCGTCCGCAGGAGCTGCTCAACGCAGCGCTGGATCATTTCGTCGCGCGTGGCTTCGCTGCCACTCGTTTGGACGACGTAGCGCGGTCGGCGGGGGTTTCTAAAGGTACCTTGTACTTGTATTTCACCAGTAAGGAAGAGCTTTTTAAGGCGGTGGTGAGGGAGTCGATTATTCCTTTGATTGGTGAGGCCGAAGGAGTGATTGAGCAATTTACTGGGAGTAGCGAAGAATTGTTTCGCTTGGTGATGGCCAATTGGTGGCAAAACGTCGGCGCGTCGAAATTGTCTGCCTTACCTAAGTTGATGATGGCCGAAGCGGCCAATTTTCCCGAACTGGCGCAGTTTTATCAAGAAGAAGTGGTTGACCGTGGCGAGCGTATGGTTACCACCATGCTGCAACGGGGTATGGCGCGTGGTGAGATTCGTGATCTGGATTTGAATATCGTGCCGCGCTTATTGATCTCGCCGATTATCATGATGATGATGTGGAAGCATTCCAACGGCGTTTGTCGCGTCGATGCCAGTCAATTGGGCAGTTATTTAGAGTCGTATATGGACATGGCGGTACGCAGTATTTTAAAAACTGAAGATGGCGGCAAAACAAAATGAGCCGATGCCCTTGATATTTTCGTATTTGTACACAATTAGCTCGATATTCCTATGGGAAGTATGCCAATGCGGGGAGTGATTTTGATAGAATGCGGAGTCTAATCCACCGAGTATCAAGCATGATACTCATCGCTGAACTAAATTGAATTGAAAATCATGAACATCGAACAAGCCCGTTTCAATATGATCGAACAACAAATTCGCCCTACGAATGTCAGTTCGAGCGAAGTTCTGGAACTTCTGATGCGCGTTAAGCGTGAAGATTTTTTTCCGGAAGATCAACGTAATTTGGTTTTTTTTGATACGGAATTGCCTTTGCTGCGCGGGGTGAACGCTTTAAGCCCTAAGCTTGAGGCGCGTATCGTCCAAGAAGTCGCCGCACAAAAAAATGAAAGTGTACTGGTGGTCGGTGCTGATTCGGGCTATGTGGCTGCGTTGCTGGCCCATCAGGCGCGTCATGTGACGGTGATCGAGGCGATTCCCGAATTAAAGGCTAGGGTTGAAGATGTATTTAAGCGTGGCGCTTACGCCAATGTGGATGTGATTTGGGGTGATGCACTACAAGGTCAGGGAATTTCGCAATTTGATGTAATTGTGGTGACTGGCTCACTCGAAGCGATGCCTGAGCTTTTGCGTGAACGTTTAAATGTCGGTGGACGATTATTTGTGGTGCTTGGGATGGCGCCGGTCATGACGGCCACATTGATCAACCGTGAATCCGAACTTTTCTTTAACACCCGCGCTTTGTTTGAAACCAGCCTTGCTCGCTTATCGCAGGCGGTTCCAGCGAATGCGTTTACCTTGTAATTGCGCTGTCATTTTTTAGGAAAATAACGATATTTATGCAGCAAATTACCGCACCCGATTTGGCACTTTGGCTTGAGGAAGTACAAAAAAATAAGCCTCTATTGCTGGATGTAAGGGAACCTTGGGAGTATGAAACCTGTCATATTCCCGGTTCGCAATTGATGCCTATGCAATCGGTGCCTTTGCGCTTTGAAGAACTCGACCATGAGCTAGAGATAGTTTGTATCTGTCATCATGGTGGACGTAGTATGCAGGTAGCTCATTTCCTCGAGAGAAATGGCTTTAAAAAAATCATTAATTTGACCGGTGGTGTGCATGCGTGGGCGCTGCAAGTAGAACCTAATATGCCCACTTATTAGCATTAGCGCGGATTCTGGTGGTGCCGGGAACGCAATATCAGGGATAGGCTGCGGCGATTTTGCCGGGCGAAATTTTTTTATTTTTCGGAGCATTTTATGCGTAAAACAGTTATTGCAACATTCATTGCTTCGGCATTGATTTCTTTTAGTGCGAACGCCAGTGATTTGTTGCAAATTTACAAGGAGGCTTTAAGCAATGACGCTCAATTTAATAGTGCGCGTGCTTCTAAAGTAGCCGGTCAAGAGCGTTTTGCACAGTCGCGTGCGACCACCATTTTGCCGCAAATGAGCGCCTCTATCGATTCATCTTATACCCAGTCTCGTTTGGATCCTGCGATTGGCCCGACGATCAATAAATCGATCAATGCGAATTCTCTTAATTTGCAGTTGTCCCAGACCTTGTTTAATTTCGGTGTATGGCAATCCTATGAAATGGGTAAATTGTCCTTGGTAGCCTCGGATATGCAATTTAATTTTGCCCAGCAAGACTTGATTTTACGTGTGGCTCAAGCTTATTTTGATGTGTTGGCGGCGCAAAATAATCTCAAAACTTTAGAGGCGCAAAAGGTCGCGATTTCTGAGCAATTAGCGTCAGCGAAGCGTAATTTTGAAGTCGGTACACAAACCATTACGGACACACACGAAGCACAATCTTCTTTTGACTCTATCAGTGCCGCAGTATTTGCAGCACAAGGCGATTTGGAAGTTCGCACAGCGGCCTTACGTCAAATCATCGGCAAAGATGCCGGAGACTTAGCGATATTGAAGGAAGGTGTGCAAATTAACCCTCCAATGCCTGCCAAAATGAATGATTGGGTTTCCACGGCAGAAGAGCAAAATATCGGCGTAGGTCTCTCGCGTATTTCTTTGGAAATGGCGCAGCGTGGCATTAAGCTCAATCGGTCCGCTTATCTCCCTTCAGTAAATTTGGGTGTAAATGCGTCGCGTAGCCCAGTCAAAACTCCTGACATGAATAGCACCAGTATCGGCGTAGCTGTGCACATTCCACTTTATACCGGCTTGGCCACTGATAGTCGTGTACGTGAAGCGATTGCCAATGAGGATAAAGCACGGAGTGACTTGGAAACTTCGCGTCGTGGTGCTGCGCAAAATGCGCGTCAGGCTTATATCGGCGTGGTGAATGGTTTGGCGCAGGTGAAAGCTTTTGAGGCAGCGATTATTTCTAGCCAGTCTGCTTTAGATTCGACCAAATTGGGATATCAAGTTGGTGTTCGCATCAATATTGATGTCTTGAATGCGCAGCAGCGTTTGTCCAATACCCAGCAAAGTTTGGCGCGCGCCCGCTATGATTCCATCATGAACGGTTTGCGTCTAAAAGCCGCTGCGGGTACTTTGAAAGAAGACGATCTTTCGGAAGTCAATGCCTTGTTAGCGCATTAGTCTTTCTTCGCTCGATCAAAACCGGACCTTTGCGTCCGGTTTTTTTCTGGACGCGATCGTTTGAGATGAAAGCAAGGATTCGGCGTAGAGTGCCTTATCCGAAATTTTCCATTGGGCGCACCTCTGGTGCTTTTTGAACGTTGATTGTTGACGGCAAACTCATCCGTCACCATCT
This sequence comes from Oxalobacteraceae bacterium, assembly GCA_023259175.1. Lineage (GTDB taxonomy): Bacteria > Pseudomonadota > Gammaproteobacteria > Burkholderiales > Burkholderiaceae_D > Undibacterium. The sequence continues at coordinate 15,021 of JAHFQV010000053.1, forward strand.
CAAACCCGAATGGAAAATCTCGGCTTATTGCGTAGCATGCTGAATGCCGCCGATGCAAAAATAATTTTCAGCAATCGCGTAATCAAGGGAGCTTATGGCTTTTTGGATAGCCTCTTTGTCTTGCGGGATTTTATCACCAGGTTTGATGTGCACCGCTTGATTGCGCCCATTGTTTTTCGCATAGTACATCGCCATGTCGGCAATCATGACCGCATGTTCGAAGCTCAAAAAGTCAGGCATGCTATCGTAGATTGGGAAGGCGCAATAACCGATAGAAGCGGTTTTGTGTATGATTTTATGCGCACCTAAATCAAAAGGGGTGGATGCGATTTTCTTGAGTAGTTTGAGGGCAAATAAGTCGAGGAATTCGGGTTTTGTATTTTTTAGAACGATTAGAAATTCTTCCCCGCCCAAGCGGACAACCACGTCGTCGCGCCGCACCGAGTTTATTAAGATGGCCGAAAATTGTTTGAGAATTTGGTCGCCCGCGTTGTGACCATAAACATCGTTTATTTCCTTAAAGTGATCCATGTCCAACAGGAAAACGCCGAAGACTTCCCGTCCGGTATTGGTCTCGCGACTATTTGACGAGTGCAATACAAAATTTTTGTAGTTGGTAAATGCGATTAAATCGTTTTGCATTACCTCCGTAATAAAGCGTCGATTGCGTAAGCCGGTCAGCGGATCAGTGAGTGAGGCATCGAGTAATTGTTGAGTTCGCTCCGCGACCAATTGTTTGAGATGTCTCTTTTGTGCATGCAGTTGCCGCATCCGCCATTGCAGTAGGGCCCAGATCAAGCTGGCTATGAGGACAAGGTAAACGAAAAAGGCCCAAATGCTACGATACCAAGGGGGAGCAATGTGGAAACGGTAGAGTACTTGTTCCACGACTTTGTTATTTCGGTTGCGGGCTTTTACTTTGAGTGTGTAGTCGCCTTCCCAGAGATTGGAGTAATCCATCAAGGCTTCTTGGCTCCAATTTGACCAAGCCTGGTCACTCCCTTCTAACCAGACTTGATATTGATTGGTATTGCTACCATCGTAGCTGAGCGCAGCAAATTCAAAGCGTAAGCGATTATCAGCGTGGCTCAATTGAGTGAGTGGGGGAGTACCGGTGCCCTGGTAAATGACATGGCCGCTTGCGCTTGTGATTTGTCGTAAAACAAGCGGGAAATCTTGGACATAATTTTTGGCAATGCTAGGATCAAAGCGAAATAGACCTTCATCCCCGCCATACCAAATCGCTCCCTGTGGATCGCGGAAAAGTCTATGCATACCTTCACTGGCCGAGCCAGCAATTGCATGGAACACGAAATCTTCCGATTTGAATTGTCCATCCTTGTGGTGTCTTGCCAGGCTGACCGTTTCGATCGCTGATGATTGTGGACGTGTCACCATCCAAAGCCCCTCGGGCGCTTCGAGTAGATTGCTAACGCTGGTATTGGGTTCTGGGAACAGCGCGGAAAAGCGTGGATCCTTTTCAAACATCTGGCTTTTTTCGTTGTAATGCAAAATCCCATCTTGCGAGCCAAATACCGCCTCGCCCAAATAGGGATATACCCAATTGCGATTCAGGCTAGGCAGTCCATCATTGAGTCCGAATCTTTCAATGTGAGGTGTACCTGCTTGTGGCCACATCGCCGGAAACGTAATACGAAGTACGCCTGCCGTGTTAGTGCCGACCCAGAGTCGAGCGTCTTTGTCCTGCCAAATGGTGCGCACTTCATCCGATAAGCCGACGATTTTCCCTTCGTTTTTCCAAGCACCATTTTTCAATGACATGGAGGTTACACCCGTTCGCAGGCCGATAAAAATACGATCTGGGTCACGTTTGTCGATGATCATGGCGGCACCAAAATCGCCGCGTAATAAGGGGGTGACGGTGTTGCCTTTAACTTCGGTGATGCCTTGGTATCCTGCGACTATAAGCCGGTCTTTAAACGATAAGCTGGCCCAAGTCTGCCCTTGTCTTTGCAGCCCAGGTATCGGCGTGAAGTGAGCGGTAGGCCCAACTTCCAGATGGTATAAATCCTTTGCTGTCCCCGCGTAGAGCTGGCCTTGGTGGCGCGCAATATTGTACACAGTGCCCTCGAGTCCCGTGTGCTCATCGTAATGCGACAGCGGGCTATTGGCTTCGAGGCGCATAATACCGCGACCCAGACCCAGCCATAAGCCACCTTCGTGATCGAGCATGGCGCTATACACGCCATTGTCGAGCAGTCCAACACTTTGATCGAGTCTTGCGACCCAGTGTGCGTTTTGATCGAGTAAATAGAGTCCGCCTTGCATGGTGCCAATGGCGAGACGGCCATCGCTTAAGCGTGTGCCACGATACAGAAGATCACGTTTAAGTGCTTCGTCAATTTCTGATTTCCAAGGCTGTAATTGTTGACCATCATGGGTGAAAAAACCCAGGCCCCGCGTCCCGATCAATAAGTGTGTATCGTCTTGCTGCATGTTCGCCTTCACTAGGGCGAAGATACGTTCCCGAGAAAATTGTTCGCCTTGGACGAGAGGTTTGAGTTCCTTACCGACTAATTCGAGCAGGCCGCGGCCTAACTCTTGGACTAAGATGCGCTTTCCGACTTGAAAACTATAATGAAAGCGTTCATGAGGATCCCAGCTTTGGACTTGTTTGTCCTTGATTCTAAATAGTCGTTCGTAACTAGAAAAAATCACTCCGTCCGGCGTGACAAAAGTATTCCAAACATCGGCAAAGTGTTTGGCTTCCGTGGGCAATAAATCGTTCAAGGAGACATATTGCATTTTGCTGTCAGTGCCGGCTTGTAAATAACCGATTTCACCCACTGCACCGACATAGACCCGACCACTCTCAGTATCAACCGCGAGCGAGCGCACAACGGTGTGATTGGCGACTGGGATCCGCCGCCAATGGACACCATCGTATTCAAGTACGCCATCGGCATTGCCTGCATAAATGAGCCCACGCTTGTCCTGCACAATGGCCCAGTTTTGTCCGAAGCCACCATAGTCTTTTGGGGTAAAAGCGCGGAGTAGGGGCGCGCCGGATTCCAGCTTATTTGGCGTGTCTGGAAGTGCAGTGTTGGCGACACCATTGCTTGCTTCATTGGTCGCCCAACTAGGCTGACCTACGCAACAATACGCCAGCATCAGCCCCGCAAGCGAGTTGCGTATAAAACTCAGTCGTATCTTCCAAAGAGAATGGACAGGTTTCATAAAGTAACCTAAATTAGTTGCTTATAAGTATCTCCTATGCGGCAGCTAAAAGCCAATTAATTGCAGTTGAAATTCGCCAAAAATGAAGGTTTTTATGGAAAAGCCTCATGCAAAACAACACCGTTGTGGTTTTGTCCTCGGTAAAAACATGCACTAACCACAAGCGCCAATGTAGCCACATGAAACGCAGCGACTGCAACCGTCTATACGTTGCAAGGCATGAGCCCCACAGTCTGGACATTTTTTTCCGGTAGCGACTAAACTAAGTGGAAAGTTAATTGGCTGCGCGTTCAATTCTAGGGCGAGTTCTTCGGTAGGATATCGTGCCAAATTTTGTTTGAATTTTTCAGCCAATACATTCATAGGAACTTGGTTACCTGCCGCATCTAAAAATCCGCGCTTCATCAGGATGCGTTGCAAAGAATAGCCGATGGCCGCTACTTCGGAATCATGAAATAGCGGCGCTTGCGAGCCATCATCTTTGGTGAGCGTGCCACAGCGTACAGTGCCTTTGTCCCAAACCACTTCGCGCATATCCGCCAGTGCTTTGGCGATTGATCCGCCAGAACGCGCAGCCATCGATAATAAACGCATACTGGCCGAAATCCATTGTTGTCCATCGTTCTTTTGACCTGCCGGCATAAAGAATTCAAATGGACGCTCGATGCTGGCTAATTCTCCACTCACCATGCCCTGAACATGAATAAAACTGACCGTGAGATAGACTGTCTTTTTGCCTTCATAGGTCAGGTATTGGACTTTAGAAGTGACCGATTCGAGATCGCCGAAGGGGCGACCATCAAATTGCTTACGCAGTAAATCATCGTCTGGCACACTCTTAGTGCTGGGGGGTTCTGGCGCAACAGAGGCCACTGAAAGTACGCTACCAAGTATTGCATTGGGGCGATAGGTCGCCAAGCCTTTGAGTCCAGCGCGCCAAGCTTCTAAATACAAATCTTGAAAATCTTCGTAAGGATAATCGGCAGGCACGTTGACCGTTTTTGAAATCGCAGAATCGATGTAAGTCTGTACCGATTCCAGCATCATCATATGGTCGAGTGCCGACATATTGAGCGCGGTGACGAAGGCTTGCGGTAGTTGATTGTCGTCGCTGACATCGTGACCTAAATGACGGTATAAACGCCAAGCATGGTCCGCCACTTCATAGATCTTGCTATCGCCCGCGGCCATGCGTTTCTTGCGGTTATAGACCCATGAAAACGCGGGCTCGATACCGTTCGAAGCATTGTCGGCAAAAGCGAGTGTGATGGTGCCGGTTGGGGCGATTGAAAGTAAATGCGAATTGCGTAAGCCATGTTGTGCAATGGACTCTCTGAGTGTTGCTGGCAAGCGTTGTGCAAAAGCGCCCTCTAAATAAAGTGTGCTATCAAAGAGCGGAAAGCTGCCTTTTTCTTTCGCCAATTCGACTGAACTGGCGTAGCTGGTGTCGCGCATGACTTGCGCTATTTGCGCGGCGAGCTCACGCCCTTGGGCTGAGTCGTAGCGTATCCCTAGCATGACCAAGGCGCTGCCTAAACCTAAAAAGCCTAAGCCGACGCGGCGTTTTGACATGGCCTCCTTGAGCTGCTGCGGCAGCGGCCACGAAGTCGCATCTAAAACATTGTCCAGCATGCGGGTCGCAATAGTGACGACTTCTTTAAACGCGTCAAAATCGAAATGCGCGTGCTCAGTGAAGGCACTCTTGGCAAAGCGGGTTAAATTGATAGAACCCAAGCAGCAGCAGCCATAGTCGGGCAGGGGCTGTTCGCCGCAAGGGTTGGTCGCCTCGATGGTTTCACAATAATACAAATTATTTTCCGCATTGATGCGCGATAAAAATAAAATGCCGGGTTCTGCGTGGTCGTAAGTCGATTTCATGACTTCGTCCCACAAGACCCGCGCCCTGATCGTTTGGTAGACCCACAGACCGTCTGAATTTTGAAATGCGCCGGCTTGCTTTTTTTCTTCTCCGGGTTCGGCAGTGTGCAGCAAATGAAAATCCGTATCCTCGGAAACGGCCTGCATAAAGCGGTCAGTGACCCCAATTGAAATATTGAAATTGGTCAAGCCGCCTTGATCTTTTGCATGAATAAAATCGAGGATGTCAGGATGGTCGCAACGCAATACCCCCATCTGCGCACCGCGCCGCGCACCTGCTGATTCTACGGTTGAGCAAGACGCATTGAAGACCTGCATAAATGAGACCGGTCCCGATGCGCGAGAACGGGTGCCGCGCACCAAGGCATCTTTCGGGCGTATGGTCGAAAAATCATAGCCCACACCACCACCACGACGCATGGTTTCTGCGGCATCCGATAAAGCGGCATAAATCCCAGGTTTACCATCGGTGGTACTGGACACCGAGTCACCGACGGGTTGTACGAAACAGTTGATTAGGGTCGCATGTAAGTCCATCCCTGCTGCAGAATTAATCCGTCCGGCGGGAACAAAACCGTGTTTTTGCGCCCATAGAAATTTTTCTTCATAGTAGGCTTGATGATCCGGCATTTCGACACGCGCTAAAGCTTTCGCCACGCGGGCTTGGACATCATGAATGCTGGTTTCCTCACCCTTGGCATATTTCTCGAGCAGGACATCGAGGGAGATTTCTTGAGGAGACATTTCGCTGATGGCTAGAATTTTTTCGTTAGCGTTCATACTGGTTTCTTTTTGTATTGATGTTGAGTGAGGGCTTTTTTTGGGTTTGATCTTGGGCATGATCGTGAGTTTTTGTTGAGTTTGATTATAGTCCTACAAATAGAATTTTCCTTGACTCGACTCAATATCGCAGGGCATTTGGGTAAAAATTTGATAACTCAGATCATGGCAAGCTGGAAAATTGCGGGTCCTTGATTTACTTAGGAATGATTCTCGTTTATAGTTTGGTCTTGAGAAATAAATCCCCATTGCATTTTATGGAATCACAAACTTTGACGATGGACGAGCTTGGTCGTGCCGTGTCTACGCAGTCGTCTCATCTACAGACCTTGGCTGAGGCTGCCTTGGGGCAAGATTTTTTCGTGACAAAGATATTGCCATCTGAGGGTGCCCCGGAATGGCTGGAGCAATTGGAAGACATCGGTTTTATTGTGGGGGAGCCAGTCACCTTAATGGCACGGGCTGCTTTTGGTGGCGATCCCTTGGTCGTGCGCGTGGGTCT
>JAHFQV010000053.1:21478-24302 GCA_023259175.1 Oxalobacteraceae bacterium
CTGCAACGCGGCATCGTTGTTGATGAAGCCGCGCTGGCGCAAGAATTGGGCGTGCCTGTGGTTCGCACGGTCGGTATCGAAGCTGGCGGGGACGCTCAATTGCGGCGCGCACTTGAGGCGCGCTTTACGAATGTGACTGAGCAAGAAGTGCCAGTCGTCGATGCTGCCAAATTGGATGAAGATGCTCTCACATCCCATTCGCATACTGAATTAGACCATGAGCGTGTGCGTCAGATTTTGCATAAATTAAATCTCGATGGCCTAGTCCCTCACATCAACAGCGACCGCTTGGATAAGGTCGTTTTACATCCTCTCATCGGCCCCTTATTGCTGGCGTTTATTTTGTTCTTGGTATTTCAAGCGGTGTTCGCTTGGGCGACCGTGCCTATGGATGCCATTAAAGTCGCCACAGAATGGTTGGGCGTAACAGTGGCGCATTGGCTTCCCGCCGGATGGCTACAGAGCCTAATCGTCAATGGCATTATTGCAGGGGCGGGAAGCGTGATCGTTTTCTTGCCGCAAATCTTGATTTTGTTCTTCTTTATTTTGGTGTTGGAAGAATCTGGTTATTTGCCCCGCGCCGCTTTTCTCTTGGATCGCTTAATGGGAGGGGTGGGTTTGTCTGGGCGCTCTTTTATCCCGCTGTTATCGAGCTTCGCCTGTGCTATTCCTGGCATTATGGCGGCACGCACTATTGCCAATCCTCGAGATCGCTTAGTTACCATCATGATCGCGCCTCTAATGACTTGCTCGGCGCGCCTGCCCGTCTATGCATTGTTGATAGGCGCATTTATTCCGCATCGTTCAGTGGGTGGGATTTTTGAATTGCAGGGTTTGGTTTTGTTTGCTTTGTATGGCGCTGGTATTGTTGGTGCCTTGGTAGTCGCTTGGGTTTTGAAGCGTTTTACGGCGAAAGGGCAGGTGCGTGGCCTGATGATGGAACTGCCGAGTTACCATTGGCCGACTCTGCGTAATGTCGCGCTCGGGCTGCAACAACGCGTCGAGATTTTCCTGCGCCGTGTTGGTGGCATCATCATGATTTTAACGATTGCCCTGTGGTTTTTAGCGAGTTTTCCAGCACCACCTGCAGGCGCAACGGGCGCCGCTATCGAATACAGCATTGCAGGTTATCTTGGTCACGGCTTGTCCTACATTTTTGAACCGATAGGCTTTAACTGGCAGATTAGTATCGCCCTAGTGCCTGGAATGGCCGCCCGTGAGGTAGCCGTCAGCTCTTTGGGAACGGTCTATGCGCTAGCCGCGGCCGGAAGCGATACTGCGCAAGCATTGACACCCATCATCGCCAAACAATGGAGCCTTGCGACCGCACTTTCGCTGTTGGCTTGGTACGTATTTGCGCCGCAATGTATTTCTACAATCGCGACTGTTAAGCGCGAAACTGGCGGTTGGAAAATGCCACTCATCATGCTGAGCTATTTATTTATCTTGGCGTATCTCGCCTCATTTCTGACCTATCGCACAGCGCTTTATTTTGGCTTGGGTTAGCAAGCTTACTGCGATAGGTCGCGTGAGTACTGATATAGCTGAAGATGCGCTGATATTTTCTAGTTCTGTTTATTGTTCTGCTTATTGTTCTTGCGCCAAAAATTGCGTCAACTGTCCGAAAGTGCCGCCCCAGCCTTGCTCCATACTTGCCATGCTCTCGCCAAATATGGTGCATTCCGCTTCGTTGGCATCGAGAGGAGTCCAAGTTAAAATCAACTCTGTGCCACCATCAATTTCATTGAGCTCGACCGTGGTCAAAAGCTTTAAAGGCCAAGCAGCACTCATGGGGTGACGCGTTAAATTTCCCTCTGAGTCGGAGAACGAGTGCTCCCAAACCAAGCGCGACGGCGGCTCTACTTCGCGATAGACAAATTTCCCCCACATCTCATGCCCCTCGGCAGACTTGATACAGGTATGCAAAACACCGCCGACACGTAGTTCATGGGTTTTGACTTCGGACGTAAAACCCGCAGGTCCAAACCACTGACCAAATAATGCTGGCACCGTCCAAGCACGCCACACTAATTCGCGCGGCGCTTTAAATTGACGGCTTATTTTGAATACCGGATGACTCATTTTGTCTTACTCCTTAGTTTGCTTAAGTTTTGTTTGGAAACGCTTATTGGGGATGGAACCGCCTTTTTCGTAGTCCGTTTTACAGTAAAGTGGATCCATACGTCAAGCCAAGAATACACCTAGTTTAAGCTGTGCTTTCTGTCTCATATGTAGGATGGGCGAGCTCGTTGCGACGCGGTCGCGCGCCGCTCGTATCCCCGCGGACGCGGGTTCGTTTCCCACCACCAAACGACTATTGAAAGTACGCGATACCGATTCATCGGCAAGTTAAGAAGTGCTGCAAACTCCTTCAAAAAGAGGGGCTTGACAGGCTGAGTTTGCGGATGATCACACAGGTTTTCCCGCCAGGCTGGTCGCTGGGAACGGACATCAAACTCGTCTGCTTTCCGGGGTCAGTTCAATTCCCAAATCTGGATTGAACCTGCGTAAGTATGGCGATTCAGGCAGCGGGTTCGGTGGCTGCGTCATTTTCGGCAGCGGGATCGGTGAGCCGCCGAATCGTCAGGGCGCAGCGCTGTTCAATCAAGGTATTGATTTGGTCCACCACGGCATTGCCAGCAAAACTGTGTCTGGGATCGGACTGGAGCTTGCGCGCCGTCACTGGCAGTAACTTTGCCAATTCCAGAATGCGCCGTTTGGCTTGCGCCTTGGTAAAGCCTACGCCGTCGGCGAACTGCCCCCAGTGCTGTGCCTGAACTTCGCTGAACTTGTACTTGCTGCCGATTTTCATCGCCATCTTTGG
>JAHFQV010000229.1 GCA_023259175.1 Oxalobacteraceae bacterium
ATGCGATCATCTAAACGGCATACTTTACCCTATGCGCATTAAAGATTTGACGAAATTCGGTTACACGGAAATTTTGTTTCCAGAGTTGGATGCGACTTTGGATGATTGAAGTGGTAGTGGCGTGATATTGAATCTCTCAATCTGCGCTTCCTTAAGTGTAAATTAAATTTGAAGTTTCCTAATTTAAGCGAGCTAACTCAAATGAATTGTATGATCAAAACGCCACTGAGCTTCTTACTTACTACGGCGTGTCTGTGCTTGACTTATACGACAAGCGCTTACGCTCAGGAATCGCAGGCAGTAACTGCGGTTGCCGAAACAAAAAAGCTTGAAATAGCCAAACCAATTTCCATTGATGTGGTCATTGACGCACTGATTATTCATGATGTGAAGGGACCCGTTGATGGTATATATGAAGACGCAAACGATGCAATGTTGGATACCATCACCGAAGAAATTCATCGGAATTTGGGCAGTATCGCCTCTATTTTTTCGATCAATACGGCCAATGGTTTCATGGCGGATGTTCAACCCATGTTTTACGCGAACGATGACCAAATTACCGACAGACAGTTTAGGCCGCACTTTGTGACGGGTGATCAAGCACGTTTTGGTACGCCTGAATTTAAGCAATTTGGTCAGAAAGTTTTTGCGCTGACTGCACAATACTCTAAGCAAGCTGAGAATGGTTTTCTGACTGGCTTTGGTGTTCGAAAAGCTTCTTATGTGAATTTTCCAATATCAACCGCGAGCATTGCGACCACTTCTGATGCGCGGTATTTACTACTTGCGCAGGTTTATTTTCGGCATGTACCTCTTCTGAAGAGCGTGGGCGTAGGACTGTTGACCGCAACAGTTGATAATTACCAAGCACACTTAGAAGGACGAAATTTTTTTGTATATACCTATCCTTTAAGTAATGGTGCGGTTAACTTAGTTCTTATCGATCGCGAAACTTCCAAGGCAGTATGGGCTGGACAAAAACAGCTACGCGAATTTACGCAAACCCAAGACGTGACAGGAAATTTGTTGCGGGTTTTGGCACAGGAGCCTTTGTTCGAAAAACCTAAAACTGACGATGGTAGTTTATCTTCAAATTCAAGTAGACAGTATTCTAGAGTGTACGATATGAAAGTCGCACTCAAGAAAAATGAAATCACACGCGCGCAATACGACGAGCTGGCGAGACAAGCAAAAGCGCAGTACATTCAAGTGCTGGCGGAGTTAGATCAAAAACTCAATAACAAAGAAATCAGTGAGGCCGCGTATTTGGTCTATAAGACAAATGCAAAAATGAGCTTGCTTTGAGATTGATGTCGTACTCGAGTGCGAAACTAGGTACTGCTTCATCCTCATGCAAATAGCGCCATTCCCCTTCGGGTAAATTACCTAGGGAAGCGCGGATTTATTCGAAAGCACGAAACACCATTTTTTTAAGAACCTGAATTTTCAAGCTTGTTCAACGAAAAAATGGAGTTTCCCTCCGGGTTCGGCACAAAAATTAAACTCATGGACGATTTTGGACTCGAACGCACATACCGAATAAATCCGCGCTTCCCTAGGCGGATTTTGCCTATTCTTACGCGTTTTAAGCCTAGGACTGTCAAGCCAACTAATGTTGTTTCTGTAGTGCTGTGAGGTATCAAAGCGCTTCGGCACAAAATGCTGCTGGGGGTGAGTATGCCCGCATGTTCTGCGCTGCCTTTGAGTAGTCCAGCACGTCGATCTCCGGTGACTAGATAATTAGCTTCTGCAGCCACTGCCATTGCGAAAAGGAAAGTGTCATCCGGGTCGTTTAGCGCAAGATCATACGGAAGATTGGGTAGCTGTTCTAGCGCAATCGCACGCTGCATATTGTTCAACATGACACCAACACTTTGCTTTAGAACAAAGTGCTCGATCCACTACAAAACTGTTTTTATCTATGTTCGAATGCGTCTGCTAATTTTGCATACAAGCGATCAGCGTTTTAACTTCCGCCGTGTTTTCCGAAAAGCACTCGTAGCCGATCGGCAGACCGTCCGTATTGGTGGCTAGCGCCAACACCATTTGTGTATCGTAAGCCCTCCACAAACCCCAACCTACCCAAACCCAAAGAAATCGTCCAAGCTCTCACTTTTCAAAATGAGTCGGAGTGGAGATGCAAGAGCGAGAATGGGTTGCGCATTTAGATGC
>JAHFQV010000153.1:0-3638 GCA_023259175.1 Oxalobacteraceae bacterium
AATCGGAGTTAGGGCCGAAATGGATTTCGGCCAATTGTTTGCGCAACATTTTGACCATGCGATCGGGTACTTTTTTCGGGCCTTGTAAGGGCTGCACATTTTCATTGGTGGGAATCGATTGTTCTTGGTCTGGCTCTAGCTCCATCTCTTTCCAAAATGTGGTGTAAGCCTCATCGTCATAACTCGCGAGCAAACCATAGATTGGTTTGGCTTTTGCATCACTGGCGTTATTACCGAAATACACGACTTGTCGAATTGGAGTGTCGGTGACACTGGGGCCGATGGTATTGCTAAGCGTGACGCGTAGCAAATCGTTTTCGTGTTTGAGGCTTAAGCGCTCCTCGGTCTTCGTTTCAACTGCACTGATTAAATCCGCGGAACTCGCATACGCTACGCCGACCAAGCTACTCAATGCTTTCAATGTCGCCTTGGATAAGCCCAAAGTTTTTAACTGCACGATAGCGCGTTGAGTGACTTCATAGCCCGTTAATTGCGGCATATACGTTGGCGGATTTTCTGTATTGGCAGTCCACCACGGTGTATCAAAAAACATCCCCACTTTATACGAGGGCTGCATGATGGTAGCTTCTAAATATAGTTGAACCTTGCGATGATTGAGTACGTCAGTTACACCAAAATCGGTATCAAATCGGGAACCTTGTGCGACCTGTTCAAGCGCGTGACGCGGCATCGCTAACCAGGCTGCATCGGTGCTCTTGGTACCTGCTTTTTTCCACGGTTGATCGCGCGTTGCATAACTGTATTGAATGGTTTTATCTTTGGCGCCTATCGCTTGCAGACGCGTATTGGGCTGGTAATTAAAAATAATGCCCTGCGCCTTAGCCAACTTCACGATTTGCTCAAACAAGGCATTGAACATACCAGAATAACCGATGGTGATCGTCTTGTACTGATTACCTGGCGTGAATTCATTGTTCGCTTGAAAAGCATAGGCCGAATTCCAATTGATCACATTGGAGCTATAGCCATTACCGTCCGCCGCGTAGTTATACCCTTCACTGCCTAATTGGTCATACATCAAATTCCAGTAGCCAATGTCTTTGAGCTTATCGCCTTTTTGATAGACCGAAGCATCTCCAGTATTCACCTTGATCACGCCATCACGATAGAACGCATCCCACTGACGACGGGTCATATTTTTATTCACGGACAGATTTTCCAAGGTGGAAAAACCATTATCTGGCGCACCGGCCGCACCGTAATGATCGACATGATAAGGTGCCGGATTTTGCGAGGTAATTTGGTTTAAGAAAAAATTTTTACTGCGTAAATAATAGAGCGGATTAGTCGACTCATTGAATGGGACAGAGTACTTGTCTAGGCCTAATTGCTTGATCACCGTCGTGACAAGGCGATGTCCAGGTGCCGTGCCATTATTCGCATCTTTGGCGTTCATATCCCAATCCGAATAACGCATACCGCCGAGTTCTAGATAAGCTTGAGTCTTATCGTTTTTGTAGTGCCAAGTACAAATACGAGCACCTGCTGCCCGCGTGCCGGGAAAGGCTTTGGAGAAATCATATTGTCCCCAATCGTAGAGTTCTAAGGTGTCGCCTTTAGCCAGCTTTTTGCTTTTATCCTTGCTGTTTTTGACCTCGCCATTCAATAAGCGCCAGGCGGTATATAAACCTGCGGCACCCGCGCCGAAGATGGAATAAGTCTTTGTCGTTTGATTTGATTTCGCCATGAAAATCTCCTTATATAAATGATGTGTACTTGTGCATGTTTAAACCGGCAAAGTCTCGTTACCAAGGCGTGCCATTTGTTGCGGTAAATCTTTTTCTGGAATGCAGACTTCAACTAGGATCGCTTGCGATTTTATTTTCTTAATGAGGGGTAAAACACGTTTGAGTTCTTCGACGGTTTCGACTTTAAAACCCTTAGCGCCAAAGGCTTGCGCCAGCGCCATGTAGTCCCATTTCGGTAAGATGTCGAAACGATCGAATTTGTGTTGTGGGCCTGCTTCAAAAGCCGTTACGTCGACATACACCTGTTCAATCGCATAGACGCCATTACTCATCACAAAGATCACGGAATTCAAGTGATTGCGCGCCAAGGTGGACAAAGATTGACAGACCATCATAAAGCCGCCGTCACCCGCAATCGTCAAGGCACGTTTACCACTACCGAGTTGGGCACCCGATGCAGCCCCAGTTTCAAAACCTATGCATTGCCAAGCAGCAGAACTGATATAGCTGCCCTGCTTCATTCCTATCACATTACTCCCGACATACATGGCACTACTCACGCCATACACCATGACAATGTCATCCATCATTTTTTGATCCTGCAAAAATTTCATGGTGTGCTGGAAGAAGCGGTTGAAGGTAATGACTTCCGGTTTATCATTCCAGCGCGGATCGGAATTCGACACCCAGGGCTCGGGATAAACTGGCTTTGCCGGCGCGATCACTTTGAGTGGATAGGCTTTAGATTTTTGAAAACGCTTCAAAAGCGCCTCCATAAAATCTTCCATCAAAACACCTTCGTATGGGAAGTAACCGACGCGCATTTGCCCTAATGAACTCTGTATCATTTGCGGATATTTGTTTTCCATCAGCCACAAGTAATCATCCGTCAAAATAGTACCGAGTGAAATAATGCAGTCGGCTTGTTCAACCGTAGCGATTACACTAGCGATAGAGGCTTGATCGGCATAAGTACCAATAAATTGCGCCCCCACCTCATCCACCACGGTCTTACCCAAAGTCGTGGTGGTATAGAGCATGCCACTGGCATCGATGATTTTTTGTAGTAGCTTACTGAGACCAAACCGCAGCACTTCAACACCCGCCAGTATCAAAGGATGCTTAGCCGACGTAATTTGCGTCCACGCCAATTCCACTGCGTTTTCCAATGCGAGTTTTTCACTCGCCAAGCGCGCCGCTTTCAAAGGTGTTGCCGATGGACGTGGACACGACTCCCCCCACACTTCCTTGTAACAAGCGATATAGACAGGGCGGCGATGCGTCAAAGCCGCAATCAACAAGGCATCGATTTTTTCGGCAGCACCGACGGAAGTACTCAGCGTTTCTGCCGCCACAGTGACATTTTTGTAGATATTTCGATCGGCATCCAAATCACCAGTGGAGTGATGAAAAATCATGCCGTACATATTGGTTTGATTACGCATATCAGCGCCAGGACAAGCGCTGATGACGACGATAGGGCTGCGTTCAACATAAGCCCCAGCGACAGCGTTCAAGGCGCTAAATGTGCTGACCCCATATTGCAAGGACACCGCAGCCAGCCCACGGGTACGCGCATAGGCATCCGCTGCATAGGTCGCGTCTAGTTCATTGACCGCACCTATCGTCTTAATACCATCAAAATGTTCTAAGGCTTGGGTAAAGTGTTTAACGTAGTCGCCGGGAATCTGAAAAACATCGGTAACGTTCAACTGCAATAAACGCGTAAGCAGATAATCGGCAACAGTAAATGGCTGGCGGCTCATAGTGGATATTCCTTAGGATTGTTCAAAGAAGATACTGAGTTAGTCTGCGCAGCCCCAAATACGATTTGGCATCAACACTGCGAACCCTATGCATATTGCAATTTACATGCCAGTCAATAAAGAAATGCGAAAAACCCCTGTCACTCAGTATGAAAAAAGAGGT
>JAHFQV010000153.1:3738-6676 GCA_023259175.1 Oxalobacteraceae bacterium
CTCAGTATGAAAAAAGAGGTAAGTGAAGGCGTTTGAAGAGTGCTGTCGCACGAGGAAAGTGGAAAGGGATTTCGAAAATTTGACGTGTTAAAAGAAAGGACTTACACGGCAATGACTGACGGTGGATGGCGAGGCAGCCCTGCTGCAACACCTTTGATGAGGCCGCCATAAAGGTCATATGAGCGGCAGAAAAAGCTGGTCTATGTCGCAATCTGTGCTATGCCAGTTTGGTCAGCACCTAAATGGCGTAACAGCACATCTATACGGTCACGCATGTAAATACAGCGCTACAATAGTCCCATTGACGATCCCTTAAGCCACGACTCAAGCAACAAGTGAAGACGGCGAAAAAAACAAAAAAACAAAAGACACCCGACTCAAATGGACTTAATTTCGTCGCTTTTTTAGGTGGCTATCTCTGTGCTTCACCGTTTACGTGAAACGCGAAAGCCTAAGACACTTTCCATACCCAAGGATTAATGACCGTCAATCCCGCAGCATCAAAAGGCGAGGTGTCGCGCGTGGCGACTGCGAAACCACGGGTTGCCGCAATCGCTGCGATATACCCGTCTGCTGGCGCGATAGCTTGTCCAGCGTTACGTGCATTGGCGCGCAGCGTCGCATAGGTTCGCGAGGCTGCGTCATCGAATGAAAGGATACGCCCTGCGAATAAGGGCAAGACGCGCTGCTCAAGGCTAGCATGCAGTGCGTCTCGACGTTTGCCCTCGGGCAGCACAGCGATACCGAAACGCAATTCCGCAAGACTTATTGTCGAGAGGTATAGTGTTTCGATAATTTGTGCGTCGATCCAAGCAAGCACGTTCAAATCTCCTGACACTTTTAGTGGCTCAGAAATAACATTCGTATCGAGCAAAATCATCCAAAATTCACCGGTTCGACTGAAGTCCTGTTGCGTTCAATCTCCAAATCGATACCGCCCACTTCTCGGCCAATTTCGGCCAACAGAGTGCCGAGCTTGATACGGCCATCGGGACGGACAGCATTTTCTAAAATCGCTCGGATTTCGGCTTCAGTACTAATTCCATGGGTAGCGGCACGCACGCGCAATGCACGGTGCGTTTCATCGGGTAAGTTGCGGACGGTAACGGATGCCATTGCGTTCACCAATTCAATTAAATATCAATGCTAGCATTATATGTCAACTGATATCAGTTCGCACTATACCAAAAAGAACTTAACCGACAAATCACACACAGCTCGAATACTTTACCAAGGAAAGTCTGTAAAGTACATGTTCATCAGTCTCGATTGACATGTAAAGTCGCACGAGCGACACCCCTCCTTCAAAAATATCAGCGCCCTAAATCGCTGCCCGCCCGCTCTACCACGTCACATATTTTGTCATCACCGTACTTGGGCAGGTAGTTTCTATCTCTTGGCACGACGCTTGCTTAAAATAAATCGCAGTTTAACCACAAGATGAGATCGCCCAGTCTTCAATTCCGCCTAGCGACGATGACGGCATCCGTTTTCAAGATAGTCCACCAATTTAGATGTAATGCTTTTTAAACAGGAGAACTTAACAATGTCCATTCCACAAACCCCAACCCCGCCGTATCCAGAATATACCGATGCGGTGTTAGACGAACCTGCCGACTACGGCATCCTAGAACAACTGATAGGCACTTGGGTCAACGTCAACCCCAACAAGAATGCGACAGGCTGGGGCTTGCACACCACCTGCATGCCTTCGCCAGGTACCAACACCGAAACCATTTTCGGCATCTTCCATTTCTTGTGTGACGACTACACCGAAGAACTCACTTTCTCACCAGTCTCTGGCGGTGTGCGTAATCGTGGCGGCACCAATGAGCAATTTGCTGGCGCGATTGAATACAGACAAAGCGTGCAACGCGTCAGTGATGGCGTTGGCATCCATGAAGAAGTCGGGATGTATTTGTGGCTCAACGAGATGTATAACCATGCTGCGACTGAAGAATCCGTGATTGATGATAATGGCTATCCACTGATTGCAATCGGCGCTGGGGCGAATGGGCCTAACTTTGTGCCACCGTATTCTATTGCGCGCAGTGGCACCATACCGCACGGTAGCGGCATTTTATTGACCGGTGGCTTTCAACAAGATGTGCCTGGCGCGCCCCCCTTTCCAACTGGCACCAACAGTTGGAGTCAGCCATTTATCCAATCGTGGCCAGCACTACAAATCGCCAACGCGCCGAATCTCGCCTCATCGCCACTGGCCATCTCACCTAGTATGGGCGCTTCGGCCTTGCTGACACCACCCGACGGTTCTACAGCAGTGCCACTCAACCTAGATGAGCCAGCACCAGCTTGGGCATTTGACAAATCATTGCCAGTGACGCAACCGGACAGCAATCTAACTTATTTTCAACGCATCGTCGCCGATCCGCATTATCCGTATTCGGTACGCCCCGACTTGCGCTTGCGTGACGCGATCAAAGATCAAACCATCAGCAAATACACCTTGATCCAGTTGACCAGCAAACATGATGGGGGCCCACAAGGCGGCATTTTGAATACACCTTTCGTCAAAAAATTTGCCGATGTAACCGAAATGAGCTTGAACATGTGGCTGGAAACAGTGGTCGAAGACGACGGAACCGAAGTCTTGCAACTGCAGTACGAGCAAATCATTTTCTTTGAATTTATGGTCGGCTCCAACGGTCAAACCACCCGCTGGCCGCATATTCAGATTAATACTTTGCGTAAAAAACCGACTTGTTAAATATTGATGGCGTTCCGTCTCCCGCTTACGGGAGACGGCGCTTTATACTAAACAGACCTTTGAAAAATTAGCGTCAAGTCTTGTGCCTCTTGCAAACCTGCACGATCTAGCATCTAGTCCGTGGTGATAGTTTGGCCAACATCGATAACTTCCGTTTGAATCAGACGATCTGTTTTGTTGTAACGGTAATTAGCAACTTGTGCTGCGGCG
>JAHFQV010000154.1 GCA_023259175.1 Oxalobacteraceae bacterium
CAGCAAGCCACACAAACTTGGCTGGAACACGAACATCATCATCTGATTCATTTGGCCGATGCGCGTTATCCCAAGCAGTTGCTGGAAATTCCTGATCCGCCGGTACTTTTGTATGTCAAGGGGCGGCCTCGGTTTTTGCAGCAAAGCGGCATCGCAATCGTGGGTAGTCGAAATGCCAGCGCGCAGGGACAGCAAAATGCAAGGCAGTTCGCCCAGCATTTGAGTCAAGCAGGTTGGATGATCAGTTCCGGATTGGCGTTGGGCATTGATGCTGCCGCGCACGAAGGCGCGCTCTGTGGCGCTGGTTCAACGGTGGCCGTGGTCGGTACGGGGTTGGACATCGTTTATCCCGCCCGTCATCAGAAATTGGCGCAAAGAATCGTTCAGGATGCCTGTGTTGTGAGTGAGTATGCGCTCGGTACGCCGCCGATGACGGCAAATTTTCCACGCCGTAATCGCATCATTTCTGGCTTGGCGCAAGGGGTCTTGGTCGTCGAAGCGGCGGCACAGTCAGGCTCTTTAATTACCGCACGGATGGCCGCAGAACAAGGGCGCGAGGTGTTCGCGATACCCGGTTCGATTCATTCGCCCTTGTCTAAAGGCTGTCATCAACTGATACGGCAAGGGGCGAAATTAGTCGAGTCGGCGCAGGATATTTTGGAGGAATTAGGCAGTGTGAACTTGCCCTATCCCAGTGCGGCGAGTCTATCGCAAGCGGCAAAAGCAGGCTCAAAGGAGAATGCCAATGCAATTCCGGATGTTCTACATGCCATCGGATTTGACCCCGTGAATCTTGACACTCTGAGCTTGCGTTTGAATATGCAAGCGAACGAACTAAGTACAATGCTACTTAATTTGGAACTCGCCGGACATATTGAGACCTTGCCTAGCGGGGCGGTGCAAAGATTATCTTAAGCGAGTTTTATTTTGGGTGCGTCTGCGACATATCTTTGGTAAAAAAGTAATCATGGGCGAATGATCTCACCTTGCTAATAAAATAAAATTACATGTTTATTTGTCGCAAAATCTCGAGTTCTATTGCAGTTGCTCGTTCATTCCGTTTATTATTCCCCGCTGATAGAGCGCGTTTTTCTTGTCGTCAACATTGGGAGGGACAGAAAAACAGTGCACGAAGTGGCAGCATGAAATGACAAAGAGCGGTGATGAAGTGTCCATAAAGTCACTTTTCACGCGCTCGAACAGCGTCGCAGTTTCAAGCACACTGCCTAAAAAGCATAAACCTTTAAAGCCCAACTATGACAAAAACCCTGATCATCGCCGAGAAGCCCTCGGTAGCGAATGACATTGCGAAGACCTTGGGGGGCTTCACCAAACACGATGACTATTTTGAGTCTGACGAATACGTCCTTTCCTCGGCCGTCGGTCATCTTTTAGAAATTGCAGTACCTGAAGAATACGATGTAAAACGTGGCAAGTGGACTTTCGCCCATTTGCCGATGATTCCCCCGCATTTTGCTTTAAATCCTATCGCGAAAACGGAATCACGTTTAAAAGTATTGAATAAATTGATTAAGCGCAAAGATGTTTCTGCGCTCATCAACGCCTGTGACGCGGGACGCGAAGGTGAATTGATTTTCCGTTTGATTGCTCAGCATGCCAAGGCAAAACAACCTGTGAGTCGTCTATGGTTGCAATCGATGACGGCGGACGCGATACGCAATGGATTTAAGAAATTACGCACGAACGAAGAAATGCTGCCTCTGGCCGACGCGGCGCGTTGCCGCTCGGAAGCCGATTGGCTGATTGGTATTAATGGTACGCGTGCAATGACCGCCTTTAATTCGAAAGAGGGCGGTTTTTATTTAACCACGGTGGGACGGGTGCAAACACCGACTTTGTCCATCGTGGTTGAGCGCGAAGAGAAAATTAAGCGCTTTGTTTCCCGCGATTTTTGGGAGGTTCGTGCAGAATTTATTTGCGCTGCCGGAATTTACGAAGGGCGCTGGTTTGATCATCAATTCAAGAAAGATGAAATTGATGGCGAGAAAAAAGCTGAACGCTTGTGGAGTAAAACGGCCGCCGAAACCATCGTTTCCGCATGTCGTGGCAAACCGGGTATCGTTAGCGAGGAGTCGAAACCAGCGACGCAAATCGCCCCAGCTTTGTTTGATCTGACGAGTTTGCAGCGTGAGGCGAACTCGAAATTTGGTTTCTCCGCCAAAAATACACTGGGCTTGGCGCAGGCACTCTATGAAAAACATAAAGTGCTGACTTATCCGCGTACCGATTCGCGACATTTACCGGAAGACTATCTACCCACGGTCAAAGAAACCTTGGAAAAGATCAGTGAGATTCATAATTTTCAAACTTTTGCCGCAAAAATTTTAAAGAGCCAGTGGGTCAAACCGAATAAACGTATTTTTGATAATACAAAAATCAGCGATCACTTTGCGATTATTCCGACCGGGCACGTGCCTAAGAATTTAAGTGAGCCTGAACAAAAATTATATGAGCTCGTGACGCGCCGTTTTATGGCGGTCTTTTTCCCTGCAGCGGAATTTCAAGTCACGACGCGCATTACCGAAGTGTCCGGCCATCAGTTTAAGACTGAAGGCAAAGTCATGACCAATCCCGGTTGGTTGGCGATTTATGGCAAGGAAGCCCAGGACGAAGGTGATGCCGAACAAAAAGGACATTTGGTTGCAGTCGCCAAGGGCGAAAAAGTGAAGACGGAAAAAGTTTTGCCGCACGCTTTAGTGACCAAGCCGCCAGCACGTTATTCAGAAGCGACACTTTTATCGGCGATGGAAGGCGCTGGTAAATTGATCGACGACGAAGAGTTGCGTGAAGCCATGGCAGGCAAAGGACTGGGAACGCCGGCAACGCGCGCTGCGATTATTGAGGGACTGCTTTTCGAGAAATATTTATTGCGTGAAGGTCGCGAACTGATTCCGACCGCAAAAGCCTTCCAGTTGATGACTTTGTTGCGCGGTTTAGGCGTGGACGAACTGACCTCGCCTGAGTTGACCGGCGAGTGGGAAAATAAATTGGCGCAAATGGAGCGCGGCAAAATTACGCGTGAAGAATTTATGCGCGAAATTGCCCAAATGACGCAAATCATCGTCAAGCGCGCCAAAGAATTTAATAACGATACGATACCGGGTGACTACGCCACTTTGCACACGCCTTGCCCACATTGTGGCGGCGTGATCAAAGAAAATTACCGTCGTTTTGCCTGTACAAAATGCGAATTCTCAATCGGTAAAACCCCGGGGAGTCGCCAATTTGAAGTGGCGGAAGTAGAAGAATTATTGGCCAAACGCGAAATCGGACCTTTGCAGGGTTTCCGTTCTAAAATGGGACGGCCTTTTGCGGCGATCCTCAAAATCGTGCGTGACGAGGATACTAAAAACCTCAAATTGGAATTTGATTTCGGCCAGAATCAAGACGATGGTGCTGACGGCGAAGAACATGATTTTAGTCAGGCAGAATCTTTAGGCGCTTGTCCCAAGTGCAGTAGCGCGGTCTACGAGCTTGGCCTTGCCTATGTGTGCGAAAAAACGGTGGCCAAACCCAAGGCCTGTGATTTCCGTAGTGGGCGCATTATTTTGCAACAGGAAATCCTGCCGGAACAAATGCGCAAACTTTTGGTCGAAGGGAAAACCGATCTCTTACCCGGCTTTGTTTCGCAAAGGACACGTAGGCCGTTCAAAGCCTTCTTGGTGCGCGGCAAGGATGGCAAGACCAGCTTTGAATTTGAAGAGCGTAAAGCGAAGACCCCGGCAAAAGGGAAAGCAGCAAGTGCGACTGAAAATGAAGCGTCCATCAAAAAAGTGAGTGTGAAAAAGAAAAAATAGACCCCTATCCTGCTGCCAAAGAGTGATAATTGCGACTAATCGGAATATCCAATATGTGCAGCAAGGCGTGATGTCCACGGAGCCTTTAAAGTAAGGAAAGCAAGGAAAGTAAGGATAGTAAGGAAAGTATGGATTTAAGTCGTCTTTTAACAGGTGCAAAGCATGAATTCTTACGCTGCTTCGAACAAGCTTCGCAGGCGGTTTTAGCACGTAGTATTGACGATTTTTTTGTCCGTGCCGATGATAGTTTTTCTTCCCTCGATCAAGGCCGCTACCTCGACGCGCGTGCGATTTTGACAGAAAACAGTGCGCTATTTCTAAGCAAGATGCATGAAAATATGGCGCATCTGGTTTCGCGTAGTCTGGAAACTACCTACAGCACTTATCGACCCAGCGCCCATTTTAGTACCGAGAATTTGACCCTCATTGATGCCAATGCCTTTGAGGGTGGTTTGCGCCTAGAGGAAATTACCGCGAGTTTTCGCAATGCTGCGGAAGAAGGCTTACGTGATTTAAATATTCGTATTGCCGTCATGTTTGATCAAGAATTTACCAGCGAACGTGAAAATCCTTTCCGCCCCTATTTATTTTCCCGTTGCCTCTCCATTAGTGTAGAGCAACTTCAAATTAATCCAAATCTGCAAGAACTCTTGGTCGACCGTCTTGCTTACAATTTATTGGGGCAAGTTTCGGTTATTTATGGCGGCGTCAATAGTTATTTTGCCGAAAACGGGATCGAAGCGACTTTGCAATTTAAGATTAAGAAAGCGCCCGACGCCAATCCTTCTTCAGCGTCTAGCCCCACATCCCAGCATGGTGGCGGGACTCCCGGGTCACGTCCACAGATGCCAGGCTCTGGTGCAGCTACCCATGCAAACACGAGTAGTCAATCACAAGAAAGCTTCACGCCGCAAGATAGACGCACCCAAATCGAACAATTTTTTAGCACAGCGTTATCGCGTGCCATGAATATGATGGGCGGCGGCCAAAGTGGCCCAAGGTCCGGTACCGATGGCGGACCAAGTGGTAGCTCGATGGGGGGGGGCGGAGCAGGTTCCGGTGTTGGCAATGCTCAAAGCGGAGGGCCTAGCGGTGCGCAAAATAGGGAGGGCGGTGGCTTTCCTCAACTCCAATTCGGTGCTGGTGAAGGTCAGCAAGGTCAGCAAGGTGAGCAGGGAAGCTTTAACTGGCTTAAGAATGGCGAGGCAATTAGCGAGGCCTTACGCAAATTTTTTACCAGCACGATGCAGACTCAGAATGGCAATTTGCATCAAGGCACTGGACAAGCTGCTGAGCCATCGGCTGAGATGCCAGAGGGCGAAGAGGGCGGGCACCTAGCCTCTGGGTCGGCCGAGCATGCGGCGAATGGCGTATTTGATCCAGATCGGCGCATCGGTGATCCGAATAGTCTACCAAGTATTTTGCGTCAGTTTCAGATTTCGCGCACACCCTCGAGCGCGGAAATGCTCGATGCGACAGGGAGTTTGCGTAACCTCATCCTTGAACAGCATGCCGAGTTAAGCCCACACGTCAATAGTGTCGATGAACAAATGACCATCGATATTGTGGCGATGCTCTTTGAATTCATCTTGCGTGACCCACAAGTCCCAGCGGAAATTCGCGCGCAACTGGGGCGTTTGCAATTTTTAGTTCTTAAGCTCGCTTTAAAGGATCGCAGTTTTCTTACGGAGAAATCGCATCCTGCTCGGGTCTTGGTAAATCGTATCGGCTCGGTATCAATCGGACTACAACACGACAATCCTAGTGCTGAAATCATTGCCAAGGAAATTTGTCGTATCGTTGAAGTTTTGCTTGAAGACGAAACCGAAGACTCGACGATATTTTCACGCGTTTTACATGAGTTCGATGTTTTCATTTCCCACGAATTGCGTGCGATAGGAACTCAAACCGAAGACGCAATTGAAGGGGCCGAACAGATTCGAAATCGCATGTTGCGATTTGCCCATACGGCAGCACAACTGCACGATGCGCTACAAGGATTGACGATAGACCCTTTCCTTCAACATTTCTTCGAAAATGCTTGGGTTCATGTCCTTGACTTGGCGGATCGACAGGATGAAAAGCGCGCATTGCGTTATCGTCTGCTGGTGCCGGACCTGTTGTGGAGCATTATCCCTAAAGTAAGGACAGAGGACAGAGCGCAGCTTATTTCTCTGCTGCCAGTCATACTCAGTACCCTTAAAGAGGGTATGGATAGCATTGAGTACGATAGTGCGAAACAAGAAGTATTGATGAATTGGCTGGTCGCTGCGCATACCAAAGTCATGCGCTCGCAATCAAAAAAACCCACCAAAGAAAAGCTCCCCTCTTTGGCGGTGATACATCAGCATTTTACGAAATTTTTTGCGGATCCCGATTTGCAGGATTACGCTGCGCTGGATGAGCAATCGAGCTCGCAGGCCCGACATTTCGTGGATGATGCCGTCAAAGACCTAGCGATCAAAGTGCAAGTGTTGGACGCGGTAGCTGACCACGAGTTACCAAGTGATGATCAAGATGCGCCGATTCCCATCGTAGTCGATGGTTGCGTCGATCCTGTCGTGGAGCAGCTTAAGATAGGCGTTTCGGTTGAAATTAATTTAGGTGGCGAGCCTAAACAAGGCCAGCTTAATTGGATAGACCCAGCACTCACGAATTTAATCCTGAGTTTAGACGGGCAGGAGCTGCCTACAATGGTGAGTGTTCGCATGTTTAGACGCATGATCGCGCATGGACGAGTCAAATTCCTCGAAACAGAACCGCTCTTTGAGCGCGCTGTACAATCCTTACTCAAATCCGCAGACGGATTCGGCGCTGCCCGAAATTAAGCCGCAATTACGCACTTACTT
>JAHFQV010000155.1 GCA_023259175.1 Oxalobacteraceae bacterium
CAATGATAATCGCGACTAGCTTGTGTCAAGTCGCCTAATAAATGCGATAGATCGACTAAGCGTTTGGCGATTAGGTGTTGGACTTTGCCGTCGGTTTGCCAGATGCCATACACCCCTAAGAGTCTCGCCTTGAGTATCTCTTGCCTTTGTTTTTCTACTAGGTCGGGCCAGACGATGACATTGACGTTGCCGCTTTCGTCTTCTAGCGTGAGAAACAGCACGCCTTTGGCGGTGCCGGGTCGTTGCCTCACGGTGACGATGCCGCAGCCTCTGGCGAATTGTTTGTCCTGAAAAGTGTGGAGCACATCGGCTGGTAAAAAGCGCTGTTTGAGTAGGCGTGGGCGTAGTAGGGCTAAGGGGTGAGGCCCTAGCGTCAGACCTGTGCTGTGGTAGTCGCTGATGAGGTTTTGCGCTAGGCTAGGTGGGCTAAATGTCACCGGAGTTTCTTCAAGTTGGGTGGGGTGAAGTAGGTCTTTATCGGGCACCGCGGCAATCGCTTGCCATAAGGC
Source organism: Oxalobacteraceae bacterium (assembly GCA_023259175.1). Classification (GTDB taxonomy): domain Bacteria; phylum Pseudomonadota; class Gammaproteobacteria; order Burkholderiales; family Burkholderiaceae_D; genus Undibacterium. The sequence continues at coordinate 510 of JAHFQV010000155.1, forward strand.
TTGGCGTCGATTGCCGACCAGTGAAGCGAGGGCATTGCCAGCGGCGAGCGCTTCGACATCGCTGCGTTTGAGTTGGGCGCGGCGGGCTAAATCATGGATGTCTTTAAAAGGGCTTAGTCGCCTTGCTTCTTGTATCCGTAGTGCCGCTTCATGCGGCATATTTCGTAGCAGCGACAAGCCTAAGCGCACCGCTTGCAGCTGCTTGTTGGGGACATGCTCCAAGCTCGAATCCCAATTGCTATAGACGACATCAACCGCACGCACTTCAATGGCATGACGTTTTGCATCTTGTACTAATTGGGCGGGTGAATAAAATCCCATCGGTTGTGAATTAAGAAGTGCGCATAAAAACACCGCAGGTTCATGGCATTTGATCCAGCAACTGGCATAGGTGAGCAGCGCAAAACTGGCGGCATGACTCTCTGGAAAACCGTATTCGCCAAAGCCTAACATTTGTTGAAAAACCGCATTGGAAAATTCTTCGCTATAACCATTGTTGCGCATGCTGGTGACGATGCGATCTTGGTAGTGGGTGAGACCACCCTTGCGCTTCCATGCGGCCATCGCACGACGTAATTCATCGGCTTCGCCCGGGCTAAAATCGGCGGCGGCGATGGCTATTTGCATGACTTGTTCTTGAAAAATCGGCACACCTAAAGTGCGCGAGAGGATTTTTTCTATCGCGGGTTTGGGATAGTCCACCGCTTCTAAACCTTGTCTGCGCTTGAGATAGGGATGCACCATGCCGCCTTGTATTGGACCTGGACGAACGATGGCTACTTGGATCACCAAATCGTAAAAAGTGCGGGGCCGAAGACGCGGTAACATGCCCATTTGTGCGCGTGATTCAATTTGAAAAACCCCAATGGTATCGGCCTTGCATATCATTTCGTAGGTGACGCTATCTTCTTGCGGAATATCTTGTAGGCGACTGGGGCGACCCGGTAAAGACGCCATCAAATTGAGCGCGCGCTTGAGCGCCGATAACATACCCAAGGCCAGCACGTCGACCTTGAGTAGACCTAAGGATTCGAGATCATCTTTATCCCATTGAATCACGCTGCGTTCCTTCATGCTGGCGTTTTCGATAGGAACGAGGCGTGAGAGCTTGTCTTTAGCGATGATAAAACCACCGCTATGTTGAGATAAGTGACGCGGAAATTTGAGTAATTGACCGACCAAAAACGCCCATTGTTGTGCCAGGTTAGAGCGACTGTCTAGACCATTTTCTTCAAGCCTTAAGAGCAGCTCATGTTTGCTATCAAACCAGTGTTGAGACTTGGCCACGCGCTCAATAATGATGGGGTCAACGCCTAAGGCTTTGCCGACTTCGCGTAAGGCACCACGAGGTCGATAAGTATGTACGGCGGCGGCCAATGCGGTACGATGTCGGCCGTATTTTTGGTACAGATACTGAATCACTTCTTCGCGTCTTTGGTGTTCAAAATCGACATCGATATCGGGTGGCTCACCGCGTTCTTTGGAGAGAAAACGCTCAAATAGGAGGATGCCTTGTTCTGGACTTACTTCTGTAATGTGCAGGCAATAGCAGACCACTGAGTTGGCGGCCGAGCCGCGTCCTTGGCACAAAATATCTTGCGAACGCGCGAACTTCACGATGTCGTGCACGGTTAAAAAATAAGCTTCATAAGCGAGTTCATGAATCAAGTTCAGCTCATACTCTATTTTTTTTATGACTTCAGCACTGAGGCCTTGTGGGTAGCGGCTTTGTGCACCGAGATACACTTCTTGCCGTAAGTAGCTGCTGGGAGTAAGACCCTTGGGGACGACTTCTTCGGGATATTCATAACGTAATTCGTCCAAAGAAAATTGGCACAAATTGGCGATGCTTAGGGTTTCATCCAAGCTTGCTTTGGGGTAGATATTGGCTAAGCGTAGACGCGAGCGTAAATGTTGTTCGGCATTCGGTGCAAGGCGATAACCACAATCGCTAATCGCTTTACCCAACCGTATGGCGGTGAGGGTGTCCTGCAGCGGTTTGCGTGAGCGCACATGCATGCACACTTGTCCGAGTGCGACCACCGGTAAATCAAATTGCTGGGCGATGCGGTGTACTTGCGCTAGTTGCCACTCATCCCTAGCTTGGGTCAGTAGATTGAGTCCTAGCCAAGTGGGCTGTGAAAAAGTGCGTACTAGCCATGCCGCTTGCTGCGCCAAATCGTCTGGGTCCGCAGGGTAGTTCGGTACCAAGATGATGAGGCAATGCGGCAGGCCACGTAAATGACTTAAGTGCGGCGGTGGTGAACTAAAATCTTCTGCGCTTAAATAGTAACTCCCCTTGATCGCCTGTTCGCGCATTCGTGCTAGGGTAATGAGCTCGCACAAATTGCCATAGCCTTCGCGATTTTGGGCGATCGCAATGAGGCGTAAACAGGTTTTTTTTTGCGCATCACCGTTAAGCGTATCCGCTGGCATCGCTAACTGAAAATAACTACCGATCAATAAAGGAATGGCAGATTTCTTTGCCGCTTGATGTGCTCTCACGATACCGGCTAATGAGCATTCATCGGTGATGGCAATGGCACTGTAGCCTAATTGTGCGGCACGCTCGACCAACTCCTCTGCGTGGGAAGCACCATGCAGAAAAGTGAAATTGGAAAAGCAAAATAATTCGGCGTAATTGGGCAGCATATGTTCGGATATTTTTTAGTATTTCCTAGTTGAGCATATCAACCAAAAACGCCATGTAAATACCAGACCTCCTCATTTTGGCTAGATTGGCTGGCTTGGCTATGTCCGATTCTTTCTCGATAAATCCAATAACGACTGTGCTGCTGATTTTGTGCGATGAAATAATCACGCGTCACTAATTGTGCTTGCCACCAACCGGCTTCGATTCTCTCTGCCGAAGACAAGAGTTGTAGTGCTGAGCCATAAAAAGGACGATGCTGATGCACGGGCAAAGCGATTGCCTGCGCTAATAACCACATAGGGCGTGGACTTTGTGTCGCACTGCAATCGGCCGTGATGCGGTGTTTTTCTAAGACAGAAATCCAGTGATTAGCGACCTCGGGACGATGGTCGGCTTGTGGTGCCGCTTGAAGTACTTGCGCTGCACCTAAGCGCGCGACTAATAATTCGATGAGACGGGTTTGATCTTCGGCACTGCCACTCGGTTCGGGAAATAAAGAAGTACTCATGGGCTGCATGGCTTGCAAGTCGGCGGCATGCAAGCGTAGCGCAATCACCGCCGCATTTAAGTGCAGTTGCGCTAGGTGCTCTTTGAGTAAACGAGACAGATGCGCCTCCTGCCAACTCGCTTGCGCTAAGTGGATATGCATGACAGTAGCCGGCAGCGCTTGCCGACCCCGTTCATGTTCAAGGCTTAGGCTAAAGTGCTGCACCGCAAGCTGCTTTTGGGAGAGCCAGCCACAGAGTTGTAACAATAAGCTGCGGGCGAAATAAAAGATCGCATCAGCTTTATCAAAACGATCTGGCAATTCACAGCGCAGATCAAATTCATCGGCCACGCTGACGTAGTGATGCAAAGCGCAGGTCTCGCCATAAGCTAAATCCAGCGCATGCACCAGCGCTTTACCACAACGTCTTTGCAGACCGGCACGCGGCAGCGCGCGCAGTTCACCTAGACTTCGACAAGCAATACCCGCAAACCATGTCAAGTAAGCGGCGGCACTGGGGAGTAATTTCAGGGCGAGCGTATCGAGATGCTGGGCGAGCCGCTGCGGGCGCAAACACAGATGCAAAGTGCGTCTGGCACGGCCCTTTTTTTGCGCTAACGCGAATAAACAGGCCGCATTGGCATTAGGTGCAATCCCAAAATGAGCACTAAAACCTAGGCCTCTCACATCCGATTTGATGCGCTGATACAGGCGCTGTAGTCCCGCAAACAAACGCAAACTAGCGGCCACTTCGACCAAGACAATATGAGCGTATTCCGGGTTGAAACAGACCTTAGGCGAGTACTGTAATAAAGTCAGCGCAAGTTGCTGCAAACCCGCTTGTTCCCGCACCCAATCGCGCTCTTTCAATTGCGCTTCTGCGCATAACAATAAGACCGTATTGCGCCGCATCCCTAGTTGTATCCCCGCAGCGCGCGCGGCGTCAGACACCGCGCAGACGCGTTGCGCCTCACACACCACCAGCGCCTGATCATCCAGCCAGCACGCCTGAAAAACCTCGAGCGCGAGTTGCGGCAAGTAAATCGCGATCCATGTCGGCGCTGGTGTTGCTGTTGGCGATGGTAGCGGTAGGGAGTACATGTTGAGCCTTGGAATACGGAAGAAGAAAATCGGGTGTCACCAGTTCGGACCAAGGAAGTAGCAAGGGAAAAGCCTGGGGGGTGCCGCGTCGCTTAATGATGTCGATCTGTAAGCCGTGTGCCAGCAAATTTAATTTCAGGCGCAAAGGCGCTGGCGAAGGCACATCTTGATACTTCCAAGAACGCACCAGAAAAAATAAAGTCCGCCCCGTTTGCGCGGCCAAATGCAGACGTCTAAGCGTCTCGCTCTTGAGCTCGTTCTGCCAAAATAACAGCGCACTACAAGCACCATTTTTTAAAATTTGCTCGGCCGCCCATACGGCATCTTGTGGTCGCTGACAGGGCAGCCAGAGTAGACGCGAGATATCAATCCCCCAAGCGCCAAGCGCCAGTATTTGCGGCGAATAAGGCGGGTGTAAAAGCGCAATCCGTCCAGTTTGCAAAGCCGCCAGCGCAGGCCGCAAAAGTTGTAATTCGGCGCTACCGGCCTCTAGCATTAATAATTCAGTAAGGCCACCTTTAGGCCAACCACCCCCAGGCAGCTCCGCCGCCAAAGCCCGATGACCACTAGTAACCACCTCCCCCACCCCCCGCGCAAGCTGAGACGCCCGCCATAAAGTCGGGGAAATACTTTCTAAATCACAAAGATCGGAAGAGGGCATGGTGAGCATTTATACTGTATGTATGTACAGTATAAATGCAAGAACCAAGAAATTCAAATCGAACGTGCAATCAAATTGCACGGCATAGCGTCAGCAAAATCGAACGATATCTATTCGACTCACTGAGCTAACAGCTGATCCAAAGGACTACGTACTCCACCTGCAATCTTTAGCACATGGGTATACACCATCGTAGTACTCACATCGGCGTGACCTAATAGATCTTGCACAGTCCGAATATCGCAACCGGATTGCAAAAGATGAGTAGCGAAAGAATGGCGTAGCGTGTGGGGACTAGCGGGTTTATGATTTCCTGTACATTGAAGTGCGGCGCTAAAAGCGCGGCGAAAAGTTTGCGGAAAAAGATGATGACGACGGACCACGCCACTCCGTGGATCAGTTGAAAAAACGCCCTGAGGAAAAACCCAAAACCACGCCAAGCTATGCCCAGCGCGCGGATATTTTTTATCTAACGCGAAGGGCATTTCTACTCCGCTCATCTGGCGCTCAGTGTCCGATTGCCAGATGGACTTACAGCGTGTAAGTTGTGTTTGCAAAGCGGCGCGTAAGCTTTCAGGTAGCATCACTACACGATCTTTGGATCCTTTACCCTCTCGGATAATAATCGCCGAACGCTCAAACTCGACATCCTTAATCCTCAGGCGTGCCGCCTCCATAATTCGCATCCCTGTACCGTAAAGCAGCTTAGCAAACAAGGCGTGTTCGGCATTGATCACCTCCAAATGGCGAAAGATAGCTTGTACTTCTAGTGAAGTTAAGACCACAGGTAAGCGTTGCACAGATTTAGGACGGCCAATTTGCTGCATCCAAGGCAAATCCACCTGTAACACTTCTTTATACAAAAACAAAATCGCACATAAGGCTTGCTTATGGGTAGAAGGCGAAACATGCCGTTCAGTCGCAAGCATAGTCAAGAACGCCTCAACTTCGGGCGAACTCATTTCAATAGGATGGCGCAACCCAGACCAACGAATAAAGAAACGGCACCAGTAAACATACACCTTCTCAGTGGACAAACTATAATGCTTATAGTGCAAGCGCTCACGCATTTGGTCGAGCAATTTGGGCGTTCCAGGCGTGATGATTTTATCCATATGGTTATACTGTACATTTAATCAGTATAAATGAATATAGCGTTTATTCATCAGGGTTTCAAGCATTTTAAAACAAATTGATTTTTTTACGACAGTCGGGTATCTTTGCATTTTGTAAAATTAAATCACGTTAGGC
>JAHFQV010000054.1 GCA_023259175.1 Oxalobacteraceae bacterium
AAAACACGAGGTGCCGCCACATGAGTGACGAAGACTTATATCAAATTTGGTTGGATATTTGGGATCAGCTAGGATTAGCCATGCCGGTAACGGACGTGTATTTGGATTTGCTCCATCGGTATCAGGAGCCGCAGCGCTATTACCATACCTTGCAACACATCAAAGAATGTTTCGCGCATCAAGATTACGTACAGAAAGCCGCTCATTTTCCGGCGGAAGTGGCAATGGCGATCTGGTATCACGATGCAATCTACGATGTACGAGCCCAGGACAATGAAGCGCGAAGCGCGGAACTAGCGACCGAGGTATTACGTGATGCTGGCGCGAACAAAGCGCAAATTGAAAGAATACGCCAGCACATTATGGCTACCAAAACACATCAATCGAACCAAGCAAATGAAAACAAGGATAGCGATATTTTATTGGATATCGATTTGCTGATCTTGGCGGCGGAACCGAGCCGCTTTGAGGAATATCAGCAACAGATTAGGCAAGAATACAAACATGTCCCCACCCTCATTTATCGCTTAAAACGATCATCCATTTTGCGTGAATTTCTGAGCCGTGATGCAATCTATAAAAATCACTATTTTGCCGACCAATTTGAAGAAGATGCTCGCCGTAATTTGATGAATGCAAAATGAAGCATGTGGGTTGATCGAATCTGTTCCCACGGGGGACTTAATTTCAATCTACTCATCGTTGGCTCTGTTCGATACGGTTTATTCTCTGCGGTGGCATGCGGGGTTTTATTTCTTGCGTTTCCGATGCATCGCATACGCGCTTTTCTCAGGAGTTCAATGACACAATTTCTGCACAACTTTGCTTGCTTCGATTGCCAAATTTCCTTCAAGCGCCCAGCAACAAAAGATTCGTCTTCTGGCAGCGCTCATTTAGCGGAATCAGAGCTAGTACATACTTGCCCAAACTGCCGTCATAAAATGGCATTTATGGGACGCAATTTTTCTACGCCATCGAAATCAGATAACTCCGGCTGGATTGCGGCCCAAGCACTCTGGGAAGCTGGTTTTCGTTTTTCAGGTAGTGGCTCTCACAGCGACCCGCCATTACCGCGAACTAAGCAGGAAGTTGGTGAGTTTATTAAACTCAACCCAAAACATTACCAAAAAATTGCTCCGAATGAGAAATGGAGTGACTATATCTGAGAATTCAATCGATGGATTTTGGCCTATGTCCGCACCGAACAAGGCGCTCGCGAAACTCATGCTGACCGTTGTTCGGTGAATCAGGCTACTATTCGTTCTCCTCCGATAAATAGATAGCTTGAACACGAGCGCCTCGCGGGTTGCACCCGCCCTACTTAACTATGAATAAAACATCGAAGACGTCGGTGAAGGAGCTGCCTAATCTACATGGCACTGAAATCGGCCGTGTCACTCAAACTTTTTTCTTCCTAAGTACACCCGCTCGTCGAATCCTCAGCCTGATCGTAGCGACATCAATTCTACTTCTATTGCTGACGGTTGCGCACTACCAGATTTGGCTACGATCCTTCAAAGGTAGCGACGTTGGTATTGAACCTGGAAAATGGGTTTGGGTTGAATGCCAAGTTCAGCCGTTTCACGGGAAAATTGAAGATATTGGAACGACGGGTATCACGCTAAGCAGCGACGTAGGTATCCCAGGGCTTCCATGTGGGGCAGTAGGCATCACGAAGCTAGGAAATGGCCGCTACTTTTTACCGTTCCAAACTGTTTTGTCAGTCAAGGTGACAGGGCGAGTTCATTGGCGTAATCCGTTTCCAATTTAAAGGGCTATCCAATCAGCTGGCTCGATGCGATGTCAACCTAAAAATCTTCGGTATGTAACGCACATGTTTAGCGATTGAGTGGATCGTTCACGCGAACTTGTTCGGCTTTTGGTCTTTAAATTAAACACAAAATTTCCATTTCGAATGTCATCGTGGGTAAAGTAGTGATAGCATTCATCGTCAAATGATTTGATTTTTGCTGATGCAAATGCGGTGCTTTTTCGATTGTATTTTTCCGGTTTTGGCGCGGCGTATAAACGCGTTCCAACCTACTTTTTTCGGGAGGGTTTGCCATGCAAGAGATCGGACAGATCGCGGTCACAGTGAGCGATGTTGCTTATGTGTTGCCGTTTTACCGTGACGTTTTGGGCTTGAAGTTCTTATTCAGCCCTACTCCCAATTTAGCTTTTCTAGCGGCGGGATCGGTGCGGATAATGCTCAGTACGCCGCAGGGTGCAGGGTGCGTGGGCGCTAACTCGATTCTTTATTTTAGAGTCGATGATATCGCGGCGAAGTATGGCGCAATGGTCGCGATGGGCGCGCACAGTGATCGTGAACCACAATTAGCCGCCAAGATGCCTGATCATGAACTCTGGATAGGCTTCCTCCGTGACCCAGATGGTAATCTGGTCGGACTGATGGAAGAGAAGCGTTAGGGGTCGAAGTAAAAGCTATTAGACCGTGTATTTGTGCTTGCCCTATCCAAGACGACTATGGCACATTACGGCTCCCTGAAATTTATTTTAAGCGTTTTAAAAATTCTGAAAATCAGAGCACGGTTGTACTGGGTTTTTCTTTGCTTTTATTACTTCATCCTTGACCATGAACGGCATCAGTCATCTTACATTTATTGTCCGCGATTTAGATCGCATGACCCGCTTTCTGTGTGAGGGGCTCGGTGCACGCGAGGTCTATGACAGTAGCGCTAAAAATTACTCGCTGTCGCGCGAAAAATTCTTTGTGCTTGGCGGTGTTTGGATCGCTGCGATGGAGGGCGAGCCGCTCGCCGAACGCTCCTATCAGCACGTCGCCTTTTCGGTAACGGAATCTGAACTTCCACACTATCAAGCCAAGCTGCTTTCCTTAGGCGTTGAAATTCGCCCTCCTCGCAGCCGTGTGGATGGAGAAGGGCAATCGCTCTATTTCTATGACTTCGACAATCACTTGTTTGAGCTACACACGGGGTCTCTGGAACAGCGGCTAGCGAAATACAATCGAGAAGCAGCCTAGGCTTGCACTTGCCTAATCCACGCCAAAATCAAAATAACTATTGGCCGCAGTCGCAAAAAAGCCTGCTGTGCGTACCTCTTGGGTGTAGAGCACAAAGGCGTACTCACCGCTGGACAAGGTTTTTTCTGGGGAGATTTTGTAGAGAATAAAACCATCGCGGGCGCGCGATTGATCGGCTAATGCCTCTGTTTTAATTGGGACTACGCGATCTTTAGAGATGCCGCTGGAGTAGCTCATGTAGCCACCACCGATCAGCACTTCTCTGTTACCGTTATTGCGTACCGCAAAATTGGCGATATTGAGATAGCCTACGGCTTGCACATTTTTTGGAACGCTTACAATAAATTCTACGCTACCACCGGGCAGGCGACGCGCGGCTTTTTCACCTTGCAATACCGCGTAACTGGCGATACCACCCAAACCAAAGGCCCGTGCAGCAGTGCGCAACTGCGGCAAAATATATTGCATCGGGGTTTCCTTGCCGTCGACCATCACTAAAATTTCTTCTGGATTGAGCTTACCGCCGGTGGCCGCTTGTTTGTTATTTTGGTTTGGTGCGCTTGTCACGGTCGCATTACCAGACGGGGGTGCTGCCTGTAGTGATTTGGGATTCATGACCGCTTGCAAAATGGCAGGGCTGGCACCCTTATTTTTGAGTTTGATGAGTGCGTCGGCCGAGGTACTAAATTTCGCCGTACCGGTTGCAATCGCCTGCAGAATAACTTGCTCTGACATGCCTGCATCGAGCAATTTTATGATATCCGCATTGGTTATAACATCAGCATGGGCGGGCAAGGCTAGTGATACTGCGGCGCCACTCAAGCAGAGGGCTAACATCCAATTTCTCATTCTGAGATCCTTATTTAGTTGTTTCGACGTTGTCCGTTGCGCGCAAAAACCTGCGCACGCAATTTCTATTTTGACACAAAATAATAGAACTTGGTTTCAAATTCATCATGAAATTCCAAGAAAATTGCGTGTGATCGACCCGCGGCTTTTTTTTAAAGTCATTTTTTAGACCATGGGACCATGGTCTTGAAGTGATGGGCGTGGTAGCCAAAATTGGAACAAAATCCTGCCCCCTGGCAAGACTCAATCCCATGCATACCAGTCCCTAGGTTCCAGCCTCAATTAAATTAGCAATATGCACACAAATACTTTGGGCATTTAGCCACTGCCATGCTATGATCTCGGAACTTATTTGCAGTTGTTAATTTGACACTTAACCTAGGTAGTTTCAAAGCATTTTTTATCCGGACTATTACAGATCATCTCACGCCAAATTTTCCACCCAAATTTTCCACCCGAACTTTCCACCCGAACTTTCCACCATAAACTACTCGCCAAATTCATACATCCCCGCGTCCATGACTCAACATCAGCTCTCATTTTCGATTGTAAAACACGCGCATTGGTTGCCGGGTTTTGCTTCATCTGAAGAAAAAGGTGATCGCGTCGATTTTGAGACACTCGCTAGTGCGCTACAAAATACCACTGCCGATAGCGTTACCCAAGCGGAGCCACCCCCTGTAAAACAAATGCCAGCGATGCTCAGACGTCGCGCCCGTTTTTTGGGGCGCATGGCGCTTGAGGTGGCGTATGCTTGCCTTGGCGACGCTACGGTGGATGCCGACATTCCCATGGTTTTTTGTTCGCGCCATGGTGATGTCGCTTTGTCGATTGAGCTGTTACAGGCACAAATTAAGGAAGGCGGCGTTTCGCCTATCGGCTTTAGTTCGGCGGTTCACAATGCGACGCCAGGTTTATTTTCCATCGCGCGTCAAGATCGTAGCAATCATCTCGCCATCGCAGCGGGTGCGACTACGGTCGAGCATGCCTTGATCGAAGCTTGCGGCTTATTGGCCGATGGTGCGGCGCAGGTTTTGGTGGTGCATTATGAGCAGCCCTTGCCAGCACTGTTGAAGGATTTTGTAGACAATGCAGAAGCCACCTACGCTTGGGCTTGGCTACTGGAAGCGGCGCAAACATCTAAGCCTGAACAAAACATCTTTTTAGGCTGGGAAACACTAGGCGAGTCCGCCAACGCAACTCAAACACCAGACCAAGCCTTGGCACCGGGACTGGCCATTTTAGAGTTTCAACTTGCCGGTAGTTCGCAATTGCAGCGTAGGGTCGGGCAGACGCTTTGGTCATGGAGTCGCCATGTCTAATCTGCGCAATCAACTTAGTTTATTCAATCCTATGGGGCGACTCTGGCGTTTATTTGCCACTGGTTTTTCATTTACCGCGTTTGGTATTGGCGGGCTTTTATTGTGGCTATTTGTTTTTCCATGTCTTACGCTTTTGGTCTGGAATGAGGCGAAACGGATACATTTTGCGCGCACCATCATACGTGGCAGTTTTCACTGTTTTATCGGTTTAATGCACCGCCTGGGCGTGTTGCACTACCAGATTATTGGACAGGAAAAGCTAGAACGCGCTGGACTATTATTGCTCGCGAACCACCCGACTTTAATCGACACCGTGTTTTTAATGGCGCTGGTCAAACGTGCTGACTGTATTGTAAAAAGCGGCTTATGGAATAATCCTTTCACCCGCGGCCCGGTGCGCGCGGCGAGCTATATCAACAATGAACAAGGCAGTGAATTAGTCGACGCTTGCATAGGTTCACTTAAGAACGGCAATAATTTAATCATCTTCCCGGAAGGCACGCGCACCCCGGCACATGGCGCAATACAGCTAAAACGTGGTGCTGCGAACATCGCGATTCGAGGTGCGCAAAATGTCACGCCAATTATTATTCATTGCGACCCGCCGACCTTGGGAAAAGGCGAAGCTTGGTGGAAGATTCCGAGTCGCAGGGTGCGATTTATCATCGAAATAAAAGACGATATTCCCGTCACCCATTTTTTGGAACAAGGGCATTCAGAAGTACTCGCAGCACGACGACTTACCGAACACTTACAACATTATTTTACAGAGGAAAAAGCTCATCATGCTTGAATTAGAAGTCAAAGAATTGATCATCGATGCCTTGCAGTTAGAGGACATGACACCAGACGACATCCAAAGCGCCGAACCCCTGTTTGTTGAGGGTTTAGGGCTCGATTCGATTGATGCCTTAGAGCTAGGCGTTGCCCTGCAAAAGCGTTATGGCATTTCTCTTTCCGCCGAATCGGCCGACACGCGAAAACATTTTGCCTCGGTCAACGCATTGGTTCAATTAATCGAAACGCATCGCAAGAAGTAGAAGGAGATTCACGATGATAGAAGTGAGCAAAATGAGTAAGGACGAATTATTCGTTTGGGTAGTTGATCTCTTGTCTGAGATGTTTGAACTCGATAAAACTACGCTGACCTTAAATTCAAATTTATACGCAGATTTAGATATCGATAGCATTGACGCGGTTGATTTAGCCGTCAAATTAAAACAAATGACGGGGCTGCGTTTACAACCCGAAGTGTTTAAACAAATTCGGACCATAGGCGATGTCATTAATGCCTTGCACGATTTATGCGCAAAACCGCAGGAATAAATTCGACTCATGCGTACCACCCGTTTCGGTCAGATCAGCAAATTAGGCAAGATCGTCATGACGATACTCACCGTCACTTTGACCTTGATTTATCCATTTGCGATTTGGCTGAGCCAAGGTCAAATTGAACCGCGCTATCTGTCGGGTCTCTTGCTCGTCTTAATTGCAACCCGCATTCCGACGCTGAAACTCAACCGATTAGCCCGTTGGTCTGCCTTGATCGCCTTGCTATTGGTCTTAGGCGCGGTCTGGCAAAACGCATTATTGCCGCTCATGCTGTACCCGGTGTTGGTCAGCCTTGCCTTCTTGATTGCCTTTGCCTACAGTTTGCAAACCGAGCAGTCTATGGTGGAGCGTTTTGCGCGCATGACTGAGCCAGACTTGCCCCCCGCGGCGATTGTCTACACGCGCAAAGTGACCCAAGTTTGGTGCGTATTTTTCGTCATTAATGGCAGTATCGCATTAGCTACTGCCCTCTGGGCTAGCCAAGCTGTCTGGTCACTTTATACCGGCTGTATTTCCTACCTATTAATGGGTCTGCTATTTGGCATTGAGTATTTATGCAGACTTCGTTTTAAACGTCGGCACCATGTCTAATTTTTTCCAGGATCCCCTGACACTCGTGATGGCGAGGTCGGCCGACGCGATTATCGGCTGGCACTGCCCGCCGGGCAGCAGTACGCTGCAGGCCATGACACAAGCGCAGTTTCTGCTGCGAGTACAGGCATGGCAAGAACAACTCAAAGAGACTACCCCGCTTGAGCAAAACAAACTCGCTCTATTTTTAGAAGATAGTTTGGAATTTGCCGCTGCACTTTTTGCCGCTTGGCGCTTACAAAAAACGGTCTATCTCAGTGCTGATACGCTAGAACATACTTGCCAATTACTGCGCAAAGAAGTTGCGGTATTTGTTGGACAGTTTCCCGCTCATCTCAAACCTATTTCTTCTCCGCCTAAGCATTCAGACTTTTCTGAACTTGCGGCGATCGGCTTAGACGACGATTTTCCGGCACTCGTGGTGTACACCTCAGGCAGTAGCGGTGAAGCGCAGGCCATCCCGAAGAAATGGTCGCAACTGGCCGCTGAGATACAAAATCTAGAGGCGCAATTTGGTGCGCATTTAGGGGAGGCCAGTATCATTGCCAGCGTCTCTCACCAACATATTTACGGCTTACTTTTTAAAATTCTTTGGCCTTTTTCGGTGGGGCGCGCGGTGCATGCGCTCGCACTCGAATTCCCCGAACAAATTTTGCACGCCGCATCACAAGCCCCGATCGTCTTGATCGCCAGTCCAGCCCATCTTAAACGCATCCCTGAACATCTGGCTTGGGCGAGTGTACAGAACCGCTTAGTAGCCACATTTTCCTCTGGCGGCCCCTTGCCACTAGAGAGTGCGCATGCACTAGAAAAACTCTGGGGCCAAGCGCCGATTGAAGTCTATGGCAGCTCCGAAACAGGCGGTATCGCTTGGCGTCAAAGACACAATGAAGGCGGCGACGCTTGGCGAGTATTTTCCGGCATTGAGTGGAAAAGTGGCGGCAAGGATGGCGAGGGCTCGCTCCAAGTACGCTCGCCCTATCTACCTGACGAGCAATGGTTTTGCCTTGCTGATAGGATTAAAGCCATCGATGCGCAGCATTTTCAACTGCTGGGCCGCGAAGACCGTATCGTCAAAATTGAAGAAAAGCGCATTTCGCTTGACCGCATGGAAAATGCACTCAAGACCAGCGCACTGGTGAAGGATGTGCGCTTGTTGGTCAACACGCTGCCTGATACCAAGGAAAAAATACAGCGCCAAAAAATCGTCGCCTTTATCGCCCTATCAGAACTAGGTCAAACCCTGCTTCAGACCCAAGGAAAACGCCCGCTCAATCAAGCATTACGCGGTATCCTCGTCCCCGTGGTTGAGGCCTTAGCATTGCCGCGTAGCTGGCGTTATCTCGATGCTTTACCTGTCAATGCACAGGGCAAAACTAGCCATGCGCAATTACTCGCCCTACTCGAAACTGAAGAAATGCCGCGTCCGAAATATCCCCACATCACACTCTTAGAACAAAGTACAGAGCGGGTATTGCTCGAGCTTGTAGTGCCAAAAAACCTGCTCTATTTTGATGGACACTTTCCGATTGCGCCAATACTGCCCGGTGTTGTGCAGATCGATTGGGCACTTTATTACGCAGGTCAATATCTCAATGTGCCTGCCTTGTTCGGCGGCATGCAAGTACTAAAATTTCAACAGGTGATTGCACCCGAAAAACCTGTGCAACTTGAACTTATTTTTACCGCTCAAAAAAACACCCTGCAATTTCGCTATTTCACCGGAAGCATTCAACATGCCACCGGTCGAATCCTCCTTGAACATGCTCCAACTTTAGAAGAGTGCCATGCTTGATAAAAAATTCTCGCCCGAAAAACAAAGTGCCTTTGCTGCCCGTTTTGATGCACAAAAGATTGCCTTTGGCCCTGTCGTTTTTCAATGTGTGCGCTACGCATGGAAACGCGGCATGCTGCAAACATTGGCCGATGCAGGGAGTACCGGCGTTTCTATCACTACACTCGCGGCCAGTGAGCGCTGGAGCACCTATGCTTTAAAGCTGGTGCTAGAAACTTGTTTATCGGCGGGAGTGGTTTATTTACGCGAAGGACACTACGTTTTAGACAAAGCGGGATACTGCGTACTCACCGATCCAATCACGCAAATCAATATCAATTTCACGCATGATGTTTGCTATCAAGGGCTGTTCCAGTTGGAGCAATCGCTCGATGCAGAAAAGCCCCTAGGCTTACAAAATCTAGGCGACTGGTCCAGTATTTACCAAGGCCTGTCTAGTTTGCCCGAACCAGCTAAAACCAGTTGGTTTGAATTCGATCATTTTTACTCCGACACTTCCTTCCCCAGTATCTTGCCAGACGTTTTCGCAACCGCCCCCAAGCACGTCATGGATGTCGGCGCGAACACCGGGAAATTTAGCATCGCTGCGCTGAACTACAACCCCGAGGTGCAATTGCATTTGGTCGACTTAAAAGTCCAATTAGAAGTCGCTGAAAAAAATCTGATCGCTGAACAAGTGCGCGAACGCGCCCATTTTCATGCCACCGATTTACTCGATCAACAGGCTGCCCTTCCCGCGAACATGGACTTGATTTGGATGAGTCAATTCTTAAGCTGCTTTTCCGAAACTGCCATCGCCAGTATTTTAGAGCGTGCTGCAAAAGCATTAGCACCGCAGGGTCAATTACTGATTATGGATACTTTTTGGGATCGCCAACGTTATGATGTCGCCGCTTACTGTCTCATCAATACCTCGCCCTATTTCACAGCGATGGCCAGTGGCAATAGCAAAATTTACGAAAGTGGTGACTACATCCGTTTAGCAGAAGCGGCGGGATTGCGTTTAGTAACCGTGCGCGATGACATCGGGTATTGTCACTCCCTATTACGATTCACAAAATAAGCCTCCTAGCCATCACCAGTCACCCTATGCAAGCTCAATCGACCTCACAGTTTAAGCCCTGCCTGATTATCCCCGTGTTCAATCATGAGCACGCAATCGGTGCCGTGCTGGCGGCGCTTTCGCAGTACGAGACGCACTGTATTTTGGTGGATGATGGCAGCTCGGCGCATTGTGCTGAGGTACTGGCGCAATTACAAAATCAAAACGCAGCTTGGGTCAGCCTGTGCCGACACTCAGAAAATCGGGGTAAAGGTGCAGCCGTCCTGACCGGGTTTGCGGCGGCGCAGGCGCAGGGATTTAGCCATGCGCTACAAATCGATGCCGATGGTCAGCATTGCGTGGCCGATATCCCGCGCTTTTTGGCTAGCGCGCAAGCGCACCCTGACGCACTCATTGCAGGCTACCCGCTGTACGACGAATCCGTGCCCGCCTTGCGTCTCTATGCGCGCTATCTAACCCATGTTTGGGTTTGGATTAACACCTTGTCTTTTGCGATTAAAGACTCAATGTGCGGCTTTCGGGTCTACCCCTTGGCACCGGTAATGCAACTGATGGCCAGCCATCAAATGGGCTTACGCATGAATTTCGATACCGATATCATTGTCCGTTTGTACTGGCAAGGCGTGAACGTTGTTAACCTCGGCACCCGGGTTGGCTATCCAGCGGATGGTGTTTCCCATTTTAGAGTCTGGCGCGACAATGCCTTAATCACGCTTATGCACACACGTTTGTTTTTCGGTATGTTACTGCGCCTACCTAGACTATTGGCGCGACAGCGCTCGAGTGAATCGAATTAAGAACATGAATCAAGCGTCCCATCCTTCGCCAAAACAACATTGGGCTCACTTAAACGAAGTGAGCTTTGTTGCGGGTATGCGGATTTTGTTTAGCATTTATCGCTTGCTAGGACCTTGGCCGTTTCGCTTAATTTTAGCCCCGGTTTTGCTGTGGTATGTGCTCACGCAAAAAAATGCGCGCGCAGCTTCCCGCACGTATTTGCAAAG
This sequence comes from Oxalobacteraceae bacterium, assembly GCA_023259175.1. GTDB lineage: Bacteria > Pseudomonadota > Gammaproteobacteria > Burkholderiales > Burkholderiaceae_D > Undibacterium. The sequence continues at coordinate 10,958 of JAHFQV010000054.1, forward strand.
ACTCAATCGTCAATATGACTTGCAATTATCCTGCACGCTTTTTGGCATCTTGAAACATTTTGCCAGCTTTGCCGAAACCATACTCGATAAAATGCTGCTCTGGGGCGGCTTGTACCCGCTTGACCAAGTTCAATTTATTGGGCGTGATACGATCCATCAGCAAATAAGCGAAAAAAAGGGCGGACTTTTAATTTGCTCCCACATGGGCAATGTCGAAATTTGCCGTGTTTTATCGCGCCAGTTTCCTGAGGTCAAACTCACGATACTCGTCCATACCAAACATGCCGAACAATTTAATCGCATGATGGAAAAAATCAACCCACATAGTCAGATGAATTTATTGCAGGTCACCGACATGAATCCGGCGATGGCGATGCTGTTGAACGAGAAAATAGAAAGAGGCGAATTCATCGTCATCGCTGGCGACAGAATACCGGTCTCACCCAATCCACGCACCACCACAGCAAGCTTTTTAGGCGAATCGGCTCCATTTGCGGTCGGGCCCTATGTCTTAGCCAGTGTTTTACGCTGCCCTGTTTATTTTATGTTTTCGCTGCTCATCAAGGATGTACCACAAGTACACTTTGAAAAAATCTGTGATGAAGTCATCCTCCCACGCAAAGGGCGCGAACAAGTATTTCAACAATTAGCCGCCCAGTACGCCGCACGCATGGAGTATTTTTGCCAGCAAGCCCCGTACCAATGGTTTAATTTTTTCGATTTTTGGCACTTACCCCCAATGGACATTTCCGATGCATCCCGCTGAACTCCTCCACTCCCAACGCCACGTCCAATTTGATCGCAATCGTTTAAGCATTGAAGACGTGGTTGACATCGCCCATCAACGCGCACAAGTAGGCTTGTCACACGACCCTGAGTTTCGTGCCGCCATTACGCGAGGTGCCGAATTTCTTGACCGCTTATTGCGTGAAGATGGAACGATTTATGGCGTGACAACCGGTTACGGCGATTCTTGCACGGTCAATGTGCCACCGGATTTAGTGGCCGAATTGCCGCATCATTTGTACACCTATCACGGCTGTGGCCTCGGTCAATATCTCAGCCCGGCTCAAACACGCGCGGTCATGGCGGCACGCTTGGCGTCTTTATCCAAAGGTTTTTCTGGTGTCAGCATCGAATTACTGGAACAGATTGCCCACTTATTAAAAGCCGATTTACTACCGCTCATTCCTTCTGAAGGTTCGGTCGGTGCCAGTGGCGACTTAACACCGCTGTCCTATTTAGCCGCAGTCTTATGTGGCGAACGCGAGGTTTCCCGAAATGGGCAAACCATCACGGCCAAAAAAGCACTGGCCGAGGCGGGACTATCCCCCTTACGCTTACGTCCCAAAGAAGGTTTGGCGATCATGAATGGCACCGCCGTCATGACAGCCTTAGCCTGCTTAGCCTACGACAAAGCCGCTTACCTGACGCAATTATCCACCCGCATCACGGCAATGGCCTCCATCACATTGGACGGCAATGCCCATCACTTTGACGAAACCTTATTCTCAGTCAAGCCGCACGCAGGCATGCAAGGCATTGCAGCTTGGCTGCGCAGTGATCTACCCACCGGCGAAGCGGAAAGAAACGGCAAACGCCTGCAAGACCGCTACTCCATCCGCTGCGCGCCGCATGTCATCGGGGTACTGGCTGACGCACTTCCGTTTTTCAGAAGCGCAATCGAAAATGAACTCAACAGTGCCAACGACAATCCCATCATCGATGCCGAAAACGAAAAGGTGCTGCATGGTGGACATTTCTACGGCGGTCATATCGCATTTGCGATGGACGGTATGAAAAACGCGGTGGCGAATCTGGCCGACCTGCTCGACCGTCAAATGGCGTTGATGGTCGACAGCCGTTACAACCACGGACTCGCCGCCAATTTATCGGGCATGCAAGGGCCACGCGCGGCTATCAATCATGGGCTCAAAGCGCTGCAAATTAGCGCCTCGGCATGGACCGCAGAAGCCTTAAAACTCACCATGCCCGCCTCGGTTTTTTCGCGCTCGACTGAGTGCCATAATCAAGACAAAGTGAGTATGGGTACCATCGCTGCCCGCGATTGTTTGCGCGTGATTGAACTATGCGAACAAGTCGTTGCCGCACTCCTCATCACCGTTAGACAAGGTGTTTGGTTACGTCAAAAAGAAAATCCTGCGCTCATCCTATCGGCACCGATACAAGCCATGCTCGAAGCCCTAGAAGCGCAAGTTCCTGCCATCGAAGAAGATCGCCGACTGGAACCTGAATTGCGCGCGCTGATCGCCAGCATGCAAGTGAAAGCCTGGAAACTCTATGCGTAAAGTGCCCAAACAAAGTCGCTGGTTTTCTGAGACCGAAATACAGGTCCAGTTTTTCGACCTAGACCCAATGGAAATCGTCTGGCATGGCAATTACGTGAAATATTTAGAAATTGCACGTTGCGCCCTGCTCGATAAGATCGATTACAACTACGTGCAGATGAAGGAATCGGGCTATGCTTGGCCCATCATCGATCTGCAACTACGCTATATCGCACCGGCCTACTTCGCCCAAAAAATCAAGGTGCGTGCTGACATCGTCGAATGGGAAAACCGACTCTTGATTCACTATTTGATTAGCGACGCGCACACCCAGCAACGATTAAGCCGTGCCAGCACGACCCAAGTTGCCGTGCATTTGGCACCGGGGGAACGGGGCGTGCATGGCGAAATGTGTTTTGCCTCGCCCCCGATACTTTTGCAAAAATTAGGAATCACGGCATGAAAATATTCGCACGCATTGGCGTACTCGTCTCCATTTGTCTATTTGGCTCTCCTGCCCAGGTTGGCGCAGCAGAGAACGCCAACACAGCAGCGATTGCGGCCATGTTAAGTCAACCGAAAATGATGTGCGGACGCTTTGATCAAAGCAAACAATTGCAAGGACTCAAAAAACCGCTGACTTCTAACGGTCGATTTTGTGTGGTCGCGGGCAAGGGCGTACTTTGGCGCACCTTACAACCATTTCCAAACACACTCAAATTAAGCCGCGATGAAATCGTACACTTTCAAGGTGAACGCGTCGCGATGCGCCTTGATGCGAAACAAGAGCCGACTGTGCGCATGATTAATAGCGTTCTATTTTCCTTGCTATCGGGTGATTTATCCCAGCTCGACAAATTATTTGCAGTCGATGCCAAAGTCGATGCCAAAGTCTGGAAAGTCAAGCTCAAAGCACACGAAGCAGCCTTAGCCAAAGCCATCGGCGAAATCAGTTTAGAGGGCGGCTCCTTCGTCAAAAACATCCAGATTTCTGAGGCCAATGGCGACCACACCTTCATCACTTTCTCCGACATCAAAACTGGAGAAGCTGCGATGACTCAAGAAGAGGCTGCACTATTTTGAAACGTAAGATCGCCCTTACCTTCTCGACTACACTTGCGATTACTTGGATTTTAGTCGTCGCACTTTTACTCAGTCACAATGCTTATCTGTGGCTGAAACGCGGTGTCACGCCGGATACCGACATCTTGGCACTGTTGCCGGTGCAAGAGCGTGATCCAGTTTTGCAGCAGTCTTTTTCGCACATGGTGGACACGGCTCAACAAAGCATGGTGGTTCTGATTGGCTCGCGCGATTGGGAACACAGCAAGCAAGCAGCACAAGCTTATCGAGCCAGTCTGACTGCACAAGCAAACCTATTTGAAGTCAATCAGATCGATGGACAAACGCAGGATGACTGGCTACAAATTTTTCAAAAAAGCCGGATGCATTTGCTCAGCAAAACCCAAGCAAAACAAATCCAAAACGATACGCCAGAACAATGGGCTGAACTCGCTTTGAACAAGCTGTACGCCGCTTTTTCTGGCCCCAAAATCAGTCGCTTTCAAGATGATCCATTTTCCAACTTCGACAATTGGGTACAAGAGCGTGCAGAGGAAACCCCAGTTCGTCCGCGCGAAAGTTTTTTATACGTGGAAGATCAAGGACTTCACTATGTTTTACTGCCGATACGTTTAATTCCACCGGCCTTCTCGATCACCACACAAGAAGCCGTCATGCCACGCCTTCAATTGGCCGAGGCAGCCGCAAAAAACGCGGCGGCGGACATCGACATCATCAGCTCCGGTGTCGTCTTGCATGCCGCAGCCGCTGGCCAACAAGCCAGTGCAGAAATCTCCACCATAGGTGTGGGTTCATTGCTTGGCATTGTGCTTTTGATGTGGCTTTCTTTTCGCTCGTTCAAACCCATGAGCTTAATCTTGCTCTCACTTGCTGTCGGTTTTTTGGGAGCGCTTTCGGTCTCTTTGCTACTTTTTGAGCACATCCATTTAATGACCTTGGTATTTGGTGCCAGCCTAATTGGTATCGCACAGGATTATGGTCTTTATTTTCTTTGTCAGCGCTTAAATGAGGATGGAAGTGAGCTTCAACTCGACTCGCATCAACTCCTCAAGCAACTCATGCCAGGCTTGTTGCTGACCTTATTAACGACCGTGATTGGCTATCTGGGTTTGGGTTTCACGCCTTTTCCAGGCTTGCGTCAAATGGCTGTTTTTTCCGGTATTGGCCTACTCTTTGCATGGTGTACCGTACTGTGCTGGTTCCCCTATTTACTCAAGAAAAATCAACTCAAGCGCGGTCATTTTTTACCTGCTTACGAAGGCCTGTTTCAGACCTTGCAAAGCAGATTTCTGCTTGGGCTCCCTAGGAAAATGATGTTCGCATTGCTGCTTGCCGTTCTTTGTATCGCGGGTCTATCCCAATTAAATGTCAACGACGACATACGCTTACTGCAAACGCCTAACGCGCATTTGGTACAAGACCAAATCAAACTCAGTCGTATGCTCAAGATGCCCTCGCCAGTACAATATTTTCTGGTACGTGGCGCGAGTGCTGAAATCGTTTTACAACGCGAAGAAAACTTGAAATTGGCTTTGGAAGCCTATGGAACGCAACAACAGCGCATTTTGCCTGTCCAAGCCGTGTCGAATTGGGTTCCTTCGCTCAAAATGCAGGCCGAATATCGTCGCTTGATCGAAGAAAAATTACTCACCGAATCAGGCCCCTTGAAGCTAGTTGCGGAGAAACTCGGTGAGGACAAAACCTGGCCGCAACAAATCGCCCAAAATATCCGCGCTTCCAATCTAGACTTAACAGTCGAATCTTTTTTTCAATCGAAAGCCAGTGCCGCCAGTCGTCATTTATGGTTAGGTGAAATCAATCATGAATACGCCAGCATCGTCGCGCTCACAGGTCTAAAAAATACCGAATTCACACAAATGGCACAAATAGCCAATACGCTTGAAGGCACGCAATGGGTAGACAAAGTAGGCGAGATTTCCTCGGTCCTTGGGCGCTATCGTCAAAACATGGGGTGGATTTTATTCGCGGCGTATTTCATCGTTTTCGCTCTTATGTTTCCACGCTATCGCAAGGACACTTGGCGCGCTTTATTGCCGAGCGCAGTGGCCAGTTTAATCGCTTTAGCGCTCTTGGGTATCTTCGGGCAAGCGCTACAACTCTTCCATGTTTTAGCCTTAATGTTACTGCTAGGGGTCGGTGTTGACTATGGTATTTTCATGCAGGAACAATGCAAAATGGAGACGAGCAAATCGCCTCGTGCCCACTTGCAAGTGGCCTGGTTAGCGACCGGTTTATCGGCCGCAAGTACCCTGCTTTCATTCGGCTTATTGGCGCTTTCTCATACGCCTGCGCTTCGCGCCTTTGGCTTGACGATGTTACTGGGAACGAGTCTGGTTTGGCTCATTACACCGATTTTTACGCAAAGAGCAGCACATGAATAAGTCTCCGCCAAATCCCTGGTCTTTAGTTTTTTTTGAGCGGCGCACATGCGTACTGCTAGCCACGCTACTGTTTTGCTTAGCCACATTCAGCGCCTGCCAAACCGCGCCTAAGCTGGTAGAGCAGCGCCTGAATTTACAATTATCGCCAGCGAGCTTTGGTGAAAGCATCAGCCTCACACAGCATCTCAAAGTGGAACGGCATGGCAAGATCGACGAACTCGATGCAGCGCTGGAAATCGACAATGAACAACTCAATATCGTAGGACTGGCTTTTGGTCAGCGCGTATTGAGTATTCATTACGATGGCAAATCTATGCAAACTTGGCGACATTTTATGCTGCCCAAAGAACTCAAGGAAAAAGACGTACTGGAAGATATCCAATTGACGCTCTGGCCAGAACAAGCTTTGCGCAATGCTTTGCCACAGGACTGGACACTGCTGGAACAAACGCTAGAACAAGGTCATGATCGCTTGCTCTATCACGGTGAACAACTCATCATCCGGATTCATTACAGCGAACAAAAACGCTGGGCGGGTTCGGTCAGCTTGGAAAATTTAATCTACCAATATCGTCTCAATATCCAAAGCGCCTCGAACGAAAATTCAACACCATGAACACTTATCTAAATCACTGCGGCATTGTCTGCGCATTGGGTGCTAATCTTGATGAAGTGCGTCATCGCCTACTCGTCGAAGAACGCTCAGGCTTAAGCATGACTGAGCGCTGGTCGAAAGGACGCAGCTTGCCCTTAGGCGTGGTGCAGTCTGCCTTGCCCAGCTTGTCGCATCTACCGCTTGCGCTACAGAGTCGCAATAACCAATTGGCACTGGCTGCTTTAGACCAAATTCGACCAGCGATCACGCAAGCAATCGCCCAATATGGTGCTGACCGTATTGCCATCGTCGTCGGCACCAGCACCTCAGGCATTAGCGAAACAGAAACCGCACTACGATCACAACACGCAAACAATGCAACACAAAACGATGCGCATCCGCATTGGCCCGCCGAGTTTCACTACGCTCAGCAAGAAATGGGATCGCTCGCCAGCTTAATTGCCAGTGAATTTAAAATTAGCGGCCCCGCTTATGCTCATTCCAGCGCTTGCTCATCGAGCGCAAAAGCAATGGCAAGTGCGGCACGCCTGCTCAAAATGGGCGTGGTCGATGCCGTGATTTGTGGTGGCGCAGATAGCTTATGCGATTTTACGGTCGCCGGTTTTTCTGCCCTAGAATCGGTCAGTGAAAAGGCCTGTCAACCCATGAGCGCTGATCGAGATGGCATCAATATCGGCGAAGGCGCTGCATTCTTTTTGATGACCAAAGCAGCTTCAGGTGTAGCATTCTGCGGTTGGGGTGAATCCTCCGACGGCCACCATATGTCAGCACCCGACCCCAGTGGTGCGGGCGCGAAAATTGCGATCAAAGCAGCGCTAGAACGTGCCGGTATTTCAGCCGCAGAAGTCGATTACATCAATATGCATGGTACCGCCACAGTGCAAAACGATGCGATGGAATCGCGCGTCATTGCAGAGCTGTTTGGTAGCGAAATTTTGGTCAGCTCCAGCAAAGCATTTACCGGACACGCCTTGGGTGCCGCCGCCGCCATCGAAGCGGCTTTATGTTGGATTTGCCTACAGGAAGATAATCGCATTGGGCGCGTACCGGCGCATCTTTGGAATGGCCACGCCGACACCCGCTTGCCGACACTTAATCTAGCACCCGTCGGTGCTGCGCTCGGCAGACCCTTGCGCTACATCCTGAGCAACTCCTTTGCTTTTGGCGGCTCCAATGCTAGTCTGATTTTAGGCGCAAATATTCAAACCGACCCGCGGAAACAAAACAGCGATCTCGACATCCGCAGCCTCGTACCGCATGCCAGTCGTATGGTGCTACTTGATCGCGTCGTCAACGCCGATGCAGAAAGCCTGTGCGCCGAAGTTAAACTAGAACAGCACAGTTTATTTTGTGAAGCAGGCCTCATCGGCGCCTGGGTCGGGATCGAATACATGGCACAAGCCATCGCCGCCCATGCCGGATATTTAGCGCAAGAAAAATCAGAAGCCGTTAAGGTAGGTTTCCTGCTCGGCACCCGCCGTTACGCTAGTCACATCGCGCATTTTAACGTTGGACAAATCTTGCACATACGCGTCAAAGCGCTGCTACGAAGCGAGAACGGCTTGGGTTCCTATGAGTGCGAGATCATCGATAGCGCACAGCCAAAACACATTTTAGCGAGTGCCACCATCACCGTTTTTCAACCGGACAATGCGCAAGAATTCCTAGGCGCAGAATCACTTGATCATGCGACGAGTAACGCACAAGGACCCAATTAATGACATCGCAATTACACACACCAGCTATGACTCAACAACGCACTATTTTAGTCACGGGCTCTTCCCGTGGTATCGGTAAAGCCATCGCCCTACGCTTAGCGCGTGAAGGCTTTGACCTCGTGATTCACTATCGCAGTGAAAAAAGTCAAGCCGAAGCAGTAGCCGAACAAGTACGCGCGCTAGGACAAACAGCACGGGTGCTGCAATTTGACATCAGCCAACGCGAAACGACCGCCAACACCCTCTTGCAAGACATCCAAGAGCATGGCTGCTATTACGGCGTGGTCTGCAATGCGGGCATTACCCGCGACAATGCTTTTCCGGCGATGTCAGGCGAGGACTGGGACTTAGTTCTACAAACTAATCTCGATGGTTTTTACAATGTACTCAATCCACTCATCATGCCCTTGGTACATCGCAAAAAGCCAGGACGCATCGTTACCTTAGCCTCTGTTTCCGGGATCACTGGCAACCGTGGTCAAGTAAATTACAGCGCAGCCAAAGCCGGCATTATCGGTGCGAGCAAGGCACTGGCAATCGAACTGGCCAGTCGCGCCATTACCGTCAACTGCGTCGCACCCGGTTTAATCGAAACCGACATGATGCACGACGCGCCGGTTGAGGAAGCGCTCAAACTCATCCCAGCGCGTCGCATCGGCAAGCCTGAAGAAGTAGCCGCGCTGGTTTGTTTTTTAATGCATGAAGATGCCGCCTACATCACGCGTCAAGTGATTTCAGTTAACGGAGGTCTGGCATGAATCGTCGTGTCGCAGTCACCGGCATGGCCGGAATTAGTCCCATTGGCAATGACTGGGCTAGCATTCGCCAACGCCTAGGCGAATATCGAAATGCCGTCGTAAAAATGGAAAATTGGGCCGATTACGAAGGCTTAAACACCCAACTAGGCGCACCTGCGGCCGCCTTTGAACTCAATGAACGCTACCACCGCAAAGCCACGCGCAGCATGGGTCGGGTCGCCTTGATGGCAACCCGTGCCAGCGAAATGGCGCTGCAACAAGCGGGCTTGCTCGACCATCCATTACTCACCAGTGGCGACCTGGGAATCTCATTTGGTTCCTCCGCAGGTACGCCCAGCGCGATTGGCGACTTTGGTCGCATGATGGAAGAACGCACCACCAAGGGCATCAATGCGACCACCTATATCAAAATGATGGCGCATACTGCACCAGTCAACGTGGGCGTATTTTTCGGCATTACCGGTCGTGTCATCACCACTTCATCGGCCTGCACCTCGGGCAGTCAAGGCATAGGCTACGCTTACGAGGCCATACGCAGTGGCAAACAAATCGCGATGGTCGCAGGCGGCGCCGAAGAACTGTGCGCCACCGAAGCGGCGGTATTTGACACGCTCTTTGCCACCAGCGTTAAAAACGACGCGGCTCACACCACCCCCAGTCCCTTCGACGCAGGACGTGATGGCCTAGTCATCGGTGAAGGCGCAGGTTGTTTGATTTTAGAAGACTTAGAACACGCCCAAGCAAGAGGTGCGCGCATCTTTGCCGAACTCGTCGGCTTCGGTACCAATAGCGATGGCTGTCATGTCACGCAACCGAATGCAGAAACCATGAAAATAGCGATGCAGTTAGCCTTAAAAGATGCTCAGCTAGATGCCAAAGACATCGCCTACGTCAACGCACACGGCACTGGCACCCAACATGGCGATATCGCCGAATCGATTGCAACTCACGCTGTTTTTGGCGCCAGTATTCCCATCAGTTCACTCAAGAGTTACATGGGACACACCTTGGGTGCCTGTGGCGCATTAGAAGCGTGGATCAGTATTGAAATGATGCAAGAAGACTGGTTTGCCCCGACCATCAATCTCAAACATCTTGACCCACAATGTGCAGAACTCGATTACATTAGCAACTCAGGCAGAAACATTCACTGTCAATACATCATGTCGAATAATTTTGCATTCGGCGGCATTAACACTTCATTGATTTTTAAACGTTGGATTTAAAAATATCCACACCATTCTAGGAGCGCAACATGCAAGTGAAAACCACCACCGCCATCATCGCCCTTGTTACTATGAGTGCTGCACTCTGCGCACCTCTTACGGCACAAGCCTCGGACAGAAAAGTCATGCTCCCGATTGAAGCGGCGCTTACCGACCGCAATGCCGAAAACAAACTCGACGACTCCGTAAAACTTTTTTTCGGCAAGCAAGCCACACCCAAGGTTTTGAAAAGAATCGCCAGCGACAAAACCAGCCAACGCACCAATGCATTTGGAAAATCCGATGCCAAAGCTTGCAACTGGGTCTTCTTGTCGAGTCTCTTGCAACTGCAAAAACGCGCTCGCGAATACGGAGCCAATGCGGTCGTCAACATCGTCAGCAATTACAATAATATTGAAAATTCTAACGACAGCGAATTCGAATGCCACGCAGGTGCAATCATGGCCGGCGTCGCTTTGAAAGGGGATTTTGTAAAAATCGCGGAAAAATAATCAACCTATCTAAAATCAAGTGACAAAGAAAAAGCACCGCTTAGCATCTCAGATCGTGAGGCAAAAACTGCCTCACGAAAAGAACACTCGCAACACAACTTGCGAGTGAAAATTCCCCAATATGAACGCCCCTCACGCCCGCCCGTGCGCAGCGCCGACTTGCGTAGTTGAGCCAGCACTTTTGGAAAATTCGCAACAGGTTTTTAAAAAAGTCTTGCGACATACAAAAATCTAGCCGTACACTCAGGCTCATTCAGGTTAGATCTTCCCTAGGAATTGAAAGCTTGGCGGATGCAAGTTTCGAGACGGCAAGTTTCAGTTTCAAGGTAGGCAGCCTTTACCGCATCCATTGAAAAATCTAGTTAGATCGAACACCTGTTTCAAAAAAAATTAATAAGCGCTTCATGAGCCACAAACTCAATGAAAGCCAATTCGCTTCTAAGGGGGAGCTCCATCATGACTAATATTCGTCATTGTCAACGCACGTGTCCACCCAAATTCAAGCTCAATTTGCCGCAGCTCATTTCCCCGCGATTCAAAACCTAAGTTCCTTTCATTGTTCTACCGAATTTCAATCTTTAGCTTTTCTTTAGGCGAAAATTTCCATTCGCATTTGCACAGCCAGTAGGCGCATTTCTCTTTTAACTGCGCTGACCAATGGAAGTCTAAAAGAAGAACCAAGATTGGCTAGAAACGTAGCCGTTCGAATCCAGTAGTCAGTATAAAACGTGACGGTTAACGTGTAGCTTGGTTTGCCAACAGTAAGCCAAGGCGTAACGGGAGTCTGTTCATGGAAATTCTTCCACGGACTGTTTTTTCACAAATGGAGACGATCAAATGAAGATGAAAAGCAAATCAGTACTGAGCACAATTCTCGCGTCCGCATTATTGATATCAGGACCAGCATCGGCAACACACTCGTGGAATGGCTATCACTGGGCGCGCACCACCAGCTCGTTTACGGTGAAAGTCACCAACAGCCTAACCTCAAGCTGGTCCGGGGTAATGACCACTGCGGTTGGAAAATGGGGTTCCTCCGGGGTGTTAACTTTCAGTGTAACTGGCACTGGCACCAATCGCTCGAAATGCCCAATGTCACTCGGCAAAGTAAACATCTGCAACTACACCTATGGACAAAATGGATGGCTAGGTTTGGCTTCGATCAACCTTGACAGCAGCGGTCATATCAACCAAGGAAGCGTGAAGGTCAATGACAGCTATCAATCCTCATTCACCCCCGCCGAAAAAAATCACGTGATGTGTCAGGAAATGGGACACACCATTGGCCTAGGCCATACCAGTGAAAACGGTAGCTCCCAAAACACCTGCATGGACTATTCAACCAGCACGACGAGTCAGTGGCCAAATGCCCACGATTATGATGAACTGCGGATTATTTACCAACATCTCGACAATCATAATAGTTCACTAGTTGCCAACCTCAACGCATTAGTCGCGGCTGGCTCCTTCGACGCACAAGCCTGTGTAGATGGCGCGAAAAGCTGCGGTTCTGATTTAGGCAGCCATCTCGGTTTATTGGTCGCAAAATCAGCCCATCATGCCCTCTACGCCTCACCCGAAAAAGATGGCTCGATGACGATACATCACGCTTATTTAGTCCACGAATAAACCCGTGATTCCCTAGGCTTGCAAAGAAAACGCCTGCAAGCTTAGGGAAACTCAATGAATGTCCGATATGCGCTTCGTTGGCATAGCAATTCAAAGTAGCGTTCCAACGCCGGAAAACTTCCATGTGTAATCGGTGAACGTTTCCACCGATTGAGCGACAAACCGAGAACAACATCGGCCAAACTAAAGTGAGCTCCGCTCACATAGGCTGCAGTTTTTTGCAATTGCCGATCTAAAATCGCCATATGCTGATTCCATGCCTGCACACTTTGCTCAATCAACCTGGCATCTTGATGCGCACTGCTATGACGCACCGTCGCCATAAACGCGTAACGCCAAGCATTATTCAACTCAGTCGCCTGCCAATCCATCCACATCTCAACCCGCGCCCGTGGCATAGCACTAAATGGAAGCAAATCCTCTCGCTGTTGCTTATTGGCGAGATAACGGCAAATCGTATTCGACTCCCATAAAATCTCCCCACCATCATCGATCACAGGCACCAAGGCATTGGGATTTAATTGCAGAAAATAATCCGTATCAAGCCGATTGTCCGTACCACTACCATACGCCTGAAGCTGATAAGTAAGCCCCAATTCCTCGCAGGTCCAGAGCACCTTACGCACATTAATAGAAGAAGTTTTTCCGAAAATTTTCAACATTGTTTGTTCTCAAAAGTTTA
>JAHFQV010000230.1 GCA_023259175.1 Oxalobacteraceae bacterium
GAAATCGCTGCACAGATGTGTTCGACTCAATTGGCAGTCCACAAACCGCTGTCACTATTGATGAATGTGTCCCCGGCAAATCTTGTTTGGGAATTGCATTTCCTCCCAAAGGGGGCGACCAGGAAGTGAAAGACCTTGAATCGCTCGCTGGTATCTTTAACTATCTCAAAAGCGGCCAATGTAAGGCCGCTAAGGTAACACTAAGCTGTACCGTCCACACAAAACCTTATGCCGTATTAATCGCGGACAAAGTGCAACTGCGTACAGCAGCAAATGCAAATAGCGGCAAAATCGAAACACTTCCTTTTGGCACACTGTTCGAAGTCATTGATAGCAAACGAGCTTGCGAAACAGTTGGCGCTCGAGAAGGCCGTTGGATCAAGGTTAAAGTTGGCACTATGCCGCAACACGAGCCAGACGAGCTTAACAATCTGAGCGGCTGGATTTTTGATGCATACGTAGACTATAGACCGTCAATGGAACCGTAAGCGGGACGATTGGTATTTGCGATTGGTGGATCAGCTTGGGGTCGCGTCAGTTGAAAGAAATTGCATTTTTTTTTGCGGTCGGTTATCGTCACATTTTGCAAATGTGAAATCACATCGCCCAAACAAAAGGAAGTTGGATGTCCATTCATAATGAAACACTTAAAAACTACGATTTTCTCCGTGTGATGTATGGCGATGGATATTTCCCCGATTTTCTTGTGGACAGAATTAAAGAAATCCTAGTTCACCTTTGCGAGGAAATTGAAAAAAAGAATCCTCAAAGCACTGAAGCACTATTAATTCTCACACATTCAGCAACGAAGAAAATAAATGCCCTCGAAGAAGAATTTGAGGAAAACGACTGTGAGCTTGAAACGGAAGCTCGAGAATCAATTGGCGCGGATTTTGAATTTATCGTTCGATGCTACGGTTTTGCTGAGATCGACATCGAAGATGTCATTGAACCTAGGGAATGGTAAATATTATCTTCGCTAATTCTCTACCTAGTAATCGAACGTGACTAATCTAAAAGCGGGAGACTTCCGCAAATTCACGCCATATCTCAAGTAAGGAAAATTCATGAGTCGCATTTTATTAGCAATAATTTCCTCCACTCTCATTGGGTGCAGTACCGCTACAGGTGTTGTAAATGGCGAGAGCGCTGGATCACAAGCCGTCGTTGTGGGCAAGATTACGGTATTAGGAAGCAGCGCTGCGTCCATGTTGAGTTTTGCGGCACACCCACTCATGGGCCCACGGGGCGCATTCACTACTGAGTCACAAGACACATTAATAATTGAATCCTTGATACCCGCAACCTACAACTGGACTGAGGGTCGAATGGTTGCGATGACGAGGCATCTTGATCTCACGAATACCCTACCATCTTTCATAGCAAAGAGCGGATGCATTAACTATTTTGGTGACATCACCATAGATTTGCGAGGGGCGGTGCCGCGTGTTTCTGTGGTTAAGCATAAAGAAGATACCTTGGCACAACTTAAAGCTAAACACCCACAGCTGTTCATTAAGAACAGCTTGTGTCAGTAATGATGTGAGACACGACGTGCAAAGATAGATGGCTACACGAAACGGCCACAATCTGCCCGCCTGCTGGACGTACCCGATTTATTTTAGAATCAATGCGAATCATTGTGGTCGATGTGATTTGATTTCATTTGAAGTGAATCAAATTAAATGAAGAGAGTGGATTCATGGAGACCTCAAAAATAAGAAAGATATTGGCTGGCATCTTGACCATGATCGGCGTGGGTGCGACTGCGGTGGGCTCTGCGCAGGAAAAACTCTGGCAGCAAACTTATGAAGCACGTCAGAAATATTTTGAGCATACTGTCGGACCATTCCCCAAGGACATTCAGAAGATGCTCAATATGAGCGGCGTATGGCCGGGCGGCGGATTGTATGCCATTCCAGCCCAGCGACTAGGGAAGGGTCTTGTCGTCTATACGACCTTTGGCCTCACCAATGCAGACATGCCTACCACGGTGCGCGTGATTGATTTCAATCTAGATTCGGAGGAGAAAAGAGCTACCCGCGCGGAAGGAAAGTTGGAGAAAAAGCCGCCCGTCGCGAAGCAAGCGGGAGCAGCAGGATACGGGTATGAATTTATCGTTGTCACACCAGCAGGTCAAGATTGGCCACTCAA
>JAHFQV010000156.1:0-1398 GCA_023259175.1 Oxalobacteraceae bacterium
GGCGACCAAGCCATCGGCAGCCACATCAAAATCAAATTGCGGCTTCGCAGACATATAGTCTGTTCTAGCCTCTAACTGAACAGCAGCACCATTAACGAAAGGATTTTGGGCCGGAATATTGACTAGTTCGAGTTCATGTCCTGTCGCGAAAAGCTTCTGTGTTCTTTGCACAAAAACGAACACACTACCGTCGGTATCCATCACCGTGGTGCCGCCTACCGTATTGGTCGAAAGAAGCCCGCCGCGACTATCAAAAACGGATACCTGGAAATCGCTATCAATATCGACTGCTCTGCCTAGGCTAATTTTGGCGGTATCAAGTTTGCTTCCATCGAGGCGATACCATGCATTTTGACCGACACTCCAATCATCCAAGCTCACAGGTGCACTCAAATGTATTGCTTGCTGTGATGTGAGCAATTGCAATTGCAGATGCGCAGTCACATTTTGAGCAGCGCCATTGTCCAAAATAAGGGTATAGTGCCCAGCGTCGAGATAGGCAACCTGAACAGCTCCGGTACTAGCAGCGAGGCCATCCCAGCGCATCTCCTGCCCCAAAGCACCCACCAGTTTGCCATGACTAGGAAAAGTGGCTAGATCAACCTTACTCGTCCACAAACCACTTTCTGCTATATCAAATTCAATTCGTGCATTTTGATTGGCCGCAGTAAATTCGACGTTGAAGTCATTCGCAACTTCGGTGGACACGATACCCAAAGTTTGCACAAGAGGTATTGCGCGCGCCACGGAATGCATCGTGAAACTGACATCAAAATCGTCGCGACTCGTATTTTTCAACAACAAAATATAAGACCCAGATTTTGCGACTTGCATTGCTTTTTCTTGCCCAGCATCGCCACTGGTTTGCAATATTCCATTTTCATCATAGAGGAAATAACGACCCGCATTGCTTCCTGCTGAGGGTATCCAATTCCACAAATCCCCTTCATGTAAATCCACAGAAAAAAGGCCGCTAGGATTAGACGAAGTGAAATGCAAATGTTGCTCAACATCTTGTGCAAGCACCACGGCATCGGTGGAATTGAGCATCCTGAAATCGGCGTTCACCCCTTCCGGAGGATTTGTATCAAATGGCACGAAATTCAAAGCAAAATCACCCGGCTTAACACGCCAAAAAACACTCTCATTGGGCGCAACTCCACCAAGCGTTGGACTTTGAGTTACATCACCAATTTCACCTGCGAGGTGCGGCATTTCGGGAGACAAACTAGAAACTTCAGCACTAAACTTATTTGACGCTAGAAGTCGACTATCTTTGTAAGCATCAAGAAATACAAACCCTTCCTTGGCGTTCGTAAATTGATATTCGGAATTAGCATAGGTGTAGGCTTCACGCCAGCTATCCTTTTCATAGGGTGTATTTTGCGGGCTATGTGT
>JAHFQV010000156.1:1498-6579 GCA_023259175.1 Oxalobacteraceae bacterium
CCTGCTTCGCTCACCACAATTTGCTGACTTTGCCCTGCAAACGACGCGACTGAGTTCATACTCACTGTCGCGACATGATCAACAGTCAAGGTCGTTTGGGTTTGCGATGGTTCAATGACCACGATACCAAATTCAATCGGTGTGGCACGCGTATTGGCATTTCTGTGGAATGTTACATAGACGTTTTGATCGTTCGTGACTGACCATTTCTTGCCCGTGTTTGCGGCAACGTCACCTTCGTCTAGCAAGTCCCCAAACTCGCTCCACACTTGATAGCGTTCGCCGTCCTGGGAAGTATTGCGCGACAAAAATTCATAAGCACTACCAGCTCGCGCATGCATTTTCTGAACAGCAAACCCTTCTCCTTGTGCAAAGCTGGTTTGGACATAGTGATTGGCTTCAAAACTAGATGCGGAATTAGTCGTATGTACCTTAAACGAAAAATCACGAGTACCTTTGGCAAAATCAAGTTGATATTGCCCTGGCGGATTCCAGCCCAGAGCGGTCGCCTTCTGAACATTGCCGCTCAAAGCGGGAACGTTTTGATTGCTCTTGCGATGACTATCAGAAAGCGTCAAACTATTTCCCGCATAATCGGTCTCAACAAAAACCAAGCCAGCCTGTTGCAGGGTCACGCTATAACGAGGCGCTGCGGAATCAGAAAAAAGTTGACTAACATCTTGCCCAAGTTCGATATGAACGCTGGCGGACACGTTACTGGGTGTTGCCACGATACGTGTCACTTGCAAAGATGCGCCGGGATCCCCTTCTGCAATCCGTAAAACCTTCACAAATAAGGAACCTACCGCCAAAGAAGTAGGCATTGCAAAATCGCCAGAAACGTCTGAAATCAAAAGTCGACCAAAAGCATCAAACACTTGTACTCGATACTTCCCAACACTCGTTTGAGCATTCCAATCTTGAAGCTTAAAATGAAACTGATCAGCCGGGGTCGCCTCAAACTGAAACAGGGTCGATGCTTGCAAATTCAAATCCGGCAATCGATGAGTCGCGTTAGAGGTCAGCGCATTTGCCAACTTAAACGGCGTCAAATCTATTTTGTAAGCACCTACATCCAAATCTGTCTGCAGAATGAGTCGATAGTCGCCTTCACTCAAATACGCTTGCACCGCTTGGTTTCCACGCGTTGCCAACATGTCCGTCATCGCAACAACTTCACCGTTGACACCCATGAGTTGCCATTTCGAGCCTTCAGCTGCGGCCTCTACGTTAAATTCCCAAACGCCCGACTCGGTAACGTGGATTTTTTGCTCGATGCGCTGTCCAGGTACTGACGAGTGACCTTCTATGCGATTGACACTATCCGAATGAAGTAAGTCAACATCAAGAATTTGCGGTGTCCAAGTTTGTAGGCTTACAGTTGCATTCATCGCTTCGGCATTATCCAAAGCGCCGCCTACCCATAAATAATAATCACCTGCTTGGCTTATCTCTTGCGAGGCAAAACTATTACCTGTGAAGCTGCCCGCTCCGACTTTTAGTCCCACTACATTTGTCAACTGCCATTGAATTTTGGAATTTGAAGAACGCAAATCACTGCTTAAAGTAAACACCTGTGCCGCATCAACATGATATTTAAAAACACGATCCTCTTTACCCGATTCTGAAATCAATGAAAAACTTTGACCACTCTGCAAATTCACACTGGAACGTTCAGCAACAAACTCAAGTCGAAAATCAACGACCGCTGGCGTAGTCGCCAAAGATGTGATTTCAACTTCGTAGTGCCCCCTTTGTACCTGCGTCGGTAAGGAGAGCGTTTCGCTTGAATTCAAACTTCCATGTGCAAGCTCGCGCCCTGCAAAATTGAGAAATTTCCAGCTACCTGAACCCACGATCTTAGAGATTTGGTCAAATTTCATCCAACCATCTTCTTGAATATCGAAAGAATACCGTGTTGACGTCTGAGGTGCCCCCGTGTCAGCATGAATAATTTGATTGATGTCAATCGGTGTAACTGAAGGTGTTTTACGGAACAAAGTAAACCCAAATGCTTGCGCACTACTTACATCGTCTTGGCTAGAATTGCCTTCAACGCTGATTAAGTAAGTACCGCTTTGCTTCGCGATAAAGTGATAGTCGTTCGAAGCGACGCTCGAATTTAACGTGACTGCATTGGGTGAAATTAAGGTGTAATGCCATTGACGGTTATCTGCGGGAATCGAGGCCTGAAGATAAACACTATCGCCTGCCTGTGCAGTAAATGAATAGAGTTCGGCATGGCTCCCCGTTTCAAGTTGGCTTTGAATCAAAGAATTTGGCGCTATAGCATGCGCAACATCTTGCCCCAAAATGCGAAATTGATACGCGCCCGTTTGATCGCCAAGGCCTTGTACATCAATCTGATAAGTGCCCGCCTCGAGTTCTAGAAATCGATCATTAATGCTATCGATCGCTTTATTCCCGAAAAGTTGTTGACTACCTTGATGCAGCTTCCATTGAATTTTATTGCCTTCGATTCCATCGAAATAGAATCGCGATTTTTCGGTCACGACAAATTCGTATTGATCCAACTCTCCTGGCTGCTCTATACGACCTTCAAACTCATGAATATTGGGTCGCGAACCCGCCGCATTTCCGGATAGAAGACCTTGCACCCCGAGCGTGGGGCTTAAGGATGCCTGCGTCGCTGAAATCAATAGACCACTCTGATCGACCGTATGGGTAATCGCACCCCCACCCTCACTATCACTCGACAAGAGAATACGTTGGGTAGCACCATCGTAAATCGTCGCATTTCCTTGGGAGTTGATGACCGTGGTTTGATTCGCTGTAAAGTCATAAACAAATCGTGTCTGGTTTTTGTCAGAGTCCGTAATCGTATCTAGGCGGGTTTGGCCCTCGTGCGTCATGTAGGAAAAAGTGATGTTCGTCCCATCTGTTTGCTCAATTGAAGCAAGGCGCGAACTTCCATCGACGTAGGTATAATTCGTTTTATACACATCAGCATCAGCAATTTGATTATCGCTAGGGGTGAGATCAAGGGAGAAGCAAGAAAGTCGTTTTTGATCGTCGTACTCATAATGCACAGCAGTTCCCTCAACCCAGTCACCGAGTTCATTGCGAGTCTTAGTGCGAATAGCCGTTAATTTCTGATCGGTATAATCATAAAATACCGCATCGCCAGTATCACTTTTTACGCTCGACAATAGGCCGAATTCTGTGTAGCCATACTCAATTTTGTGCTCCGCCGCACTGTCGCTGATCGAGAGAATTTTTCCATCCAAAACATCGTAATTCTCAAGCAAAGTTTGCCCAAGCTTACTCCAGCCCAAAACGCCTCCAGCAATCGCAATGGATTCATCACTGAGCTCTTCTTGCGTTGCTAGGTAAACGCCCTTGAGTTCATTCCAAACGAAAGCAAACGTCTCCCCATTTTCATCTGTACGCAACACTTGGCTCCCTGTTTCGCCAAGCGTACCGACCACTGCAATCCGCTTCGAGTAAAAACCAAAATTCGCGTCTTGACCACTTGCTGCCCCTGGAAACCGGCCATGACGATCATAGGTTCTCAATACGCCCAGATCCAAGCCATTATCAAATAAATAAATATCCTGAGTGCGCAAGCTCAACTCACCAGTCGAAACATTCACCGAAAGACTTTGCTCACCATTTTGCTTAGGCTGAGACTCGAGCGACTCGCGACCTTTACCATTACGTAAATCGGCGAAATTTAATGTGAAGTTATTTCCATTGACATGCGTAACCATGAGACATTTCCTTATTTAACATTTAAGCACTTTAACTACAGTGTCATTTGAATATTTTTTAACAGATCAAAACCTTAATAGGACTTACGCAAAATTGCGCTGGCTAGAGCCCGCACTCGAATGCTTGATTCGGGGGCGCGGAGCCGCAGACAGTACTCTGTACGGCAAGGCGAACGCAACAACGCGAGCGTCTGTTTTGCATAAGTCCTACTTAATTGAGCGCCTAAAAAGCACGCTTATAAGCCGAGGCAAAAATTACAATTCTTTTACGGCTGCGCGGCAAAATCCAAAGCAAAATAAATTTTTCGAAGTTGATTTTTTACCGCGCTAGTTTTACTTCTTAAGCAAGTGCGCCAAAACTCGAATTTCAAGTGACCATTACGATCACAATAAGGTTTCCTCACTCCAAGTATTGTACTTATAATGCAAGAACTACTGGCAACTTCTTCCATCAAAAAGATGATGGAATGTCCAATTGTTCAAAGTTCCAAAGAAGGTATCCAGATATTTCAGGAAATGTTTAGCGAAAATGCGCGTTTTTTGAAAATAAACTTTGATTTTGAAAAGATAAGGTGGGATTTGAGATGAAAAATACCATAAACAGTATTTTCCATTAAAATTTCGTTAAATTTTAATTTTATTTAGACTAGCTTAAATTATCTCTTCGGTGAGAATTGAGAAAATGAAGGATGTACACCTCAAGGTAGCAAGAACCCGAGTTCTTAGCAGTTAGGCCATTATAATTATTATGCTCGACTGACGGATCAAACCAGCTAGGGAAGCGCTTCACCCACCAGACAACTTGCGCAATTCATCCACCACCACAGCCCAGGCAGTGCTGAGTGGGTCTATCAGTGCAAAGTGGCCGCTATCTGGCAACGACACCCAGCGCGTCTTAGGAAAAGTGGCGCAGTAGGACGCAGCCACGCTAGGGGGTACTATTTCATCGGCCTCGCCCTGCACTAAACTCACCGCCACGGCGGGCGCTGGTAATTGTTTAGGATCGAGGTCTGATCTTTCGACCGGATCGCGCCCCAGAAAACCCATCACCGCACCATCGCCTAAATTCAGGCTATGCGCAAGACGCAGGTCGGCGGCGGGCGCTAATGCGAGCACGCCTTGTAATGAGAGGTTTGCACACTTGACCGCCGCCCACAAGGCCAAGTGGCCGCCAGCAGAATGTCCGGCCAAGAGCAGCTTGCCGTTGTGTTGCGTCACCGTGATTGGTAGATTCTTAAGCGCGCTCGCAATGTCTTGTACAGTGGCGTCAGGACTGTGTGGGATGCGTCGATATTCCAAGGTAAGCACCGTCCAACCAGCTGCAGCTAAGGCGCTCGCCATCGCTTCGGT
>JAHFQV010000157.1 GCA_023259175.1 Oxalobacteraceae bacterium
GTCCGCCGGAGGATCTATGTAATACGCCTCAAATGAAAATCAAGGACATTGCGAGTGTTCGCGCACTTGTCTCACAAGGGAAAATCCAAAACGTAAGCGACATTTTTTTTAAGGCACAAGGCGAATTTTTCGTCGCACCCGTTCAAGGCTTCGAACAGGGGAAGCGATATTACTATCGCTTTTCCGACAGCAAGCTGACCCGTGAAACAGCGGTGGAAATTGTGGCCGCTATTGATTATTCCCAGATGAAAATATCCATCGACAGTAGCGCCGTAGCAAAGTTAGTTGGACACGACAACTCAAACCAATATGATTGTGGCCCACAAGAAAATCTCCCCGAATTAGCCCTCGTAAAAAAATTCACTTACCTTATACCCGAGGCGTTTTTTCCCTTTCGTGAGCATATGAAGTTTTGGCACAAAATAGCCCCAGCTCCCATAATGAACCCGGGCACATCCAAACCAGAACAAGATGGCAAGACCTTCACGCCAACTGTCACCTCCAATATGCCGCAAATTTTTGATTACCAAAGCGCCCAACTCCCAAGAACAAGTTTCAACTTATTTATGCCATGTGGCGTAGCTAGCCCCAAGCGCTCAAGCGCTTCACTCCAAGTCTTCGCTAGCATGCCGGAAATGGGGGGTGAGGTTTTCAAATCGCCTATTCTGAATGTCGAGATCGGCGCCAGCACAGATGAGGCTTGCAGCGGTCAAGGCTTAGTCGACGAAGTTATCGCAAGTCAAAATAAAACCAAAATTAACGCACTCATTTGCGACATCGCCAAGCACGCGCCCACGGATTTAGATCCAGAACAAGTGCTTAACAAACTATTCACACTGTCCGACGATCAGCAATCAGAAAATAGAGATTGCGTAAATCGCGCCATGACTGGATTGGCGAAACGCGTGCCGCATCTCAAACAAATCACGGTAGAAAAAATTTTACAGGCTACCAGCGTTGCACTGAAAGACCCTAATGTCAACGAGCGCCAAACGTTTAGAAATTTGAAGGGTTTCCTTATGGATTTGCGTGAGCGTTTGACTAAAGGGGATGGAGATTCAAGCCTTGCACCCAGTTTTTTTCATGCCATTGAACCGGGTCTAATGTTCTATCTTGATGCCATCTCTCGCAGGCAAGAGTATCGTTCATTGAATTTAGTTTCTGATGCACTCGAACCACTCCATGACGAGATTTTGCCAATGCTATTGAGTCTCGCGGAGAAAAATCCGTCCTTAAGTTTTTGCGTCCTATTGAGTAAAATGGCAGCAAGCGACGACCGTGTTCACAAAATTCTATTAAGAAGCCAAGCCGAATATGCGCAGTCTTGTCGCTCCTATATTCCACGCACACGAGAAACCGATAGCGACATTTTATGGGAACTTTTGGCGCTGCTTGAAACCAAGGATCAAGACGAAATTATCTCGATATTACGCGAACGAAAAAATCAACATGCGCGCCTATTCACATTTTTCCTCGCCGATCAGAATCCCAATCGGGTATTGCAGCGTTTCGACAGTATGGGGAAAGACGCGCAATCTGCAGCACCCTTACTATTGGCATATTTCAAAAAGCTTGATATTTCCGCTTATTACGAGCAACTGATCTCGACGTTGCAGACGATCCATGCGCCAAAAAAAATAATGAGGCTGGCGTATCGCAAGACGGAAAAGGATCGGTGAAGGAGATATCAAATCCAACACCAATCCAAAGCATCCATTTTTTTCAAGGCTTTTTCGTCCGCCACACTCCTGGGATCAGCCAGGGAATTACATCATCGGTGAACAAGCATTGCGACGCTTCCTAGCAGCACAGCAACAAGCTACGCATTTTTTAAACGACGATGAAATCGAAACCGCCTATCCAACTTACGCACTGCAAGCACTCAATTTTGGTGTCGCCGATTCTTCGGCGGCTGGTGAGTTTCCTAAATTTACCGCACATCGCGCGCGCGATGTGCCAACCCAGGTTATCGTTAAATTTTCAGGAACGGACGAGTCGCCTCAAGAACGCCGTTGGGCTGATTTATTGGTCTGCGAACACTTAGCCATCAAGACGATCAACGATACCCTGAAATTAGCAGCGGCAAATAGTCGCATCTACCAATTCGCAGGTCGTACTTTCTATGAGGTCGATCGCTTCGACCGCTAGGTGAATTTGGCCGCTCGGGTGTTTGCAGTCGGTATGAATTGAATGCGGCACTATTTGACTGAGCCGGCAATTGGTCAGACGGTGCCGATGCGCTCTTGCAGGCGAATCACATCTCAGAAGACACCGCGCAACAAATTAAACTGTTGGCGCATTTCGGCCACATGATAGGCAACACAGATATGCACGACGGCAATCTCGCCTTCCTACTCGACATGCGCTTTGCGCCAGCCTACGACATGCTGCCGATGATGTATGCACCGCAGCGAGGGGTAGAGCTGATCGAACGGCAATTGAAGCCTGCTTTACCTTTACCAAAAGAGCGCGAAAATTGGCTGCGTGCGGCCAGCGTTTTTTGGTGGCGCGTGGAAGCTGATGCGCGTATTAGTTTGGATTTTCGGCGGATTGCTGGGGTGAATGCTGGATTGCTTGGGCGTGTGGTGCTTGGGCGGAGTGATTGAATTGAAATGGCAGCGCGATAATGGTAAGGTTAGGCGAAATCGTGACAACAATCCATTTAGTCTGCGATCGGTCTGAAATAACCCTTAATTGCGTTTGGATTTCTTACGCATATTTGAACGTGATTTTTCTTTTCTATCCGCGCGCCATCATAAATCGGACCACCTTCCCAAAAAGCACCGCGAACGGTATCGTAGGGGGCGAGTGAGGGTTTTCCCGGATTTTTCTTAATCCAATCATCAGTTTGAGTTTCGCTTCGAATCTGATGAACCATGTTAATGACGGCACAATCCAGTTGCCTTTTCCAGAGTTCTTTTCCATCGCCATTTTTCGGAAGAAAGTCAACGCCGCCCCTATCTTCCAATAGTGCGTCATATCCATATTCTAAAAAACCAAGAGACGATGCATCTAATAGATTAAAGCAAAGACCTGGATCGATAATTGCACCAACAACTGCAACCTTATCTTTTTCTTTTGCCAATTAAATTTCTCTTGCGCAAATTGATAGGCTCGTTGTGGACTATACTCCCAAAAATAAATGCCGTGACCTAGCCAGTCATAGTCATTTTCGCTTGGTTTGAGATGGGCTTTTCCTGCAAAAATCGCTTCTGCAGTTTTTGTATCTGTGCCATGGAAGCACAGAAGAAAGCTTGGCAACAATTCATATCTTGAGCCAGTATTAATTTTCTACCCCGCGTACGCTTTTGTGAGTTTCCCGCTTGGAGTGGAGATGCCTGCATCAATGGCAATTTTACGCAAGCGATTGTGATCTTTCTTTAATCCAGATACAACGCCCCGAAAAATCTCCAGCTCTACATTGGCAGATGATTTTCTTAAATATTTTCCGGAAACTGAAGAGCGAGGTGCGGAGCTTAGCTTAGACATAAATGACCTCATTAAGTGATAGCTATGTCGACGATTATAGCTCAAAACGGTGTTTGATATGCCAGGCAAGCTGTGTCATTTTTGATACCTGTGTGTAGGCTTGTGGGATTTGTAACTGAATCAGTGTAGAAATGGTTTAATTCACCGATATGACTTCATGCTTTTTGCGTCTTGAAGATGGCATCAGCTAACCATGATCTAGTTGATACGAGTTTAAATAAGACGAGAAGTTGTTCAATAACTGCGATTTTTTCACTTTTGAGCCTCTTGCAAAACTCCAAAAACCCAAGGAGCTGTTTTGAATCAGCGGCGATTCTTCGCTGTTTTTTAATAATTTCCTCCAATTTTGCTGCGTTCTGTCTTTCTGCATCGGTGTTCTCCAAGCTTTGTTCATAGCTTTACCCGCGGCGACCACTTTTTACTTACATCCTCGACTTACCCCATTATGCTAGGGAAGCGCGGATTTATTCGACGAGCGCGAACCCCCATTTTTTTGAAAACTGATTTTTTGACCTTGTGCAACGAAAAAATGGGCTTTCCCTCCGGGTTCGGCCTAAAACGGGCGATTTTGGCAGCAAATTCCCTTGCTTGGCACCCTGCGGAAATCTTGCTACCAAACTCATCCCGTTTTGGGTTCGAACGCGCACGCCGAATAAATCCGCGCTTCCCTAGGTGTAAAGCCGCATCAACTGATCGACCGTGAGTGTGAGTAGGCCAAACATTAGTGAGACATGATTTTCTCGTGTCCGCGCACCGATATATTCCGCCCACGAAATTCATCTTTTATTCTTGCGTTGCTACGCTCGGCTTGAGTGCGCTTGGAAATCCTACAAAACCTACTCCAAAAGCTGACAGACCCGCGTGAACGATCTGAGATTGTCGAGTCTATTCTTGCTTTGAAGGTGGAGATGAAAAAAGTCGTGAACTTGCAGTGCAAATGACTTGCTTGTGGCTATCTTATTCGATATTTGTGAGTGTTCGATCCAACAAATCTTCAAGCAGGAGGTGGTGGAGATTGTGAGCAGCAATGCGGAAGGAGGATTTTCATTGCGAGGCTCAATGTTGGCATCACGGCGACCGGCGAAAAAGCATCTTGACACGTAATATTTTTCAAGAAAATCCCCAAAGGCTTTTGTATATTAATTCTCCAGCCAAGCGATATGCTCTAAACGTATGCAGGGCTATGATTTTTATGTGCAGCGTCATTCTAATGGAATTACATTCTACCAAGCTTCTGGATCGTGTTAAGGAAGAAATTCGTTATAAATACTACGATTTTCCAACGGAAGAAGTTGCCCTGTCTTGCGGTCGATACCTCTCCCGCATTCATTGGCCAGGTCATCCGAACGAGATGACTGCGTCTTTGGTAGAGGTTTTTTGGGTATTTTCTTGAATGTAAATTACCCTTGCGGTAAAGTAAGGAATACGTAATATCGAAAGGAAACTCATGGCAACCGCAACCGTCACCTCAAAAGGCCAAATTACCATCCCATCCGCCGTGCGCACAGCTTTGGGGTTGGAATCCGGTAGTCGGGTCGAGTTTGTGCAAAACGTACAGGGGCAATTTTCTATTGTTCCTGTGACTAGTTCCGTCCTTGAATTAAGAGGCATGCTGAAAAAACCTAAAAAAGCGGTGCCTATTGAAGCGATGAATCGTGCCATCGCGTTGCGGGGAGCGACGGCAAAATGATAGGGATAGACAGCAATGTTCTCGTTCGATTTATCGTGCAAGATGATGTCAAACAGGCCGCCTTTGCGAGCAAATTAATTTCTGGTTTAACGCGCGAAAATCCCGGCTTTGTGAGCCAAATTTGTTTGGTGGAATTAGTGTGGGTTTTGCAGGCTTGTTACGAGGCGAGTAAGGCTGATGTGCTCGCTATTCTTGATAAGATACTCAGAACGCAAGAGCTAGTGATCGAAAATCAAGAACTGGCCTTGCAAGCTCTGTCGGTCTTTTCTGAAAAAAATGCCGATTATTCTGATTGCCTGATTGTGCGTAGCGCTTTGAGTGCTGGTTGTTCGCAGACCTTTTCATTTGATAAAAATGCGGTGAAATTTGCAGGGATGAGTTTGTTGGCTTGATGGCGTTCAATAAAGTTCCTATATTATTATTGTTTTCTTTTAATAGAGTATCTGTCTGAATTTCTCATTTTCGCTTGATTAATAATGCGATTAACCGTACTATAAACCGTGCATTTGGAAATTCGCCGAAAGCAAAACATTAAGAGGGTATCATGAGTCAAATTACCGCTAATGATTTGAAAACAAAAGGAATTACTGCTATCGAATCGGTTTTGGATGAGCAGACCGAGGCAATTATTTCTGTACGTGGGCATGCGAAATTTGTGGTTATGGCAATGGATCACTACAATCACTTGCGTGAATGCGAGCTGGAAGCAGCGTTGGCTGAAAGTCAGCGGGATATTGCTGCTGGACGTGTCGTTCGTGAATCGGCTGAGGCGCATGTCGCACGGGTTTTGGCGCAAGATTAATGGCCTATACCCTGTGTTTTACAGAGTCTTACAATGTGCGCGCCAAGAAATTTCTGAAACGGCATCCCGAGCTCATTACACAATATCAAAAAGCCTTAGCTTTGCTTGAAGCTAATCCTTTTCATCCTTCACTACGTTTGCATCCATTGAGAGGGCGACTCGCTGGTTTGCATTCCGTGTTGATTAATTTAAGTTATCGCATCACTTTGGAACTGCTGATTACTGACTCCATGATTATTCCGATTGATGTCGGTGATCATGATCACGTGTATTGAGGCCTTTCGTTGTTTTTTCGTTGTTTTTTCATTGTTTAAGCTAGGTTTTTCGTTAGGATTTGAGATGAAGGCGGATGTACTTTTAGAGGTTTAACCCACGCCACTGGATCCCCGCAAAAAACCGCGCGGGAATGACGAACTCAAGCGAAGCCAATAATTGCTAAGCTGCCGCACAAGCTTGAGGCAAATCAAAACCCAACGCCAAAACCCCCCACCTAGTTCCAAAGAACTATCCCATCTAGTGCCAATGCGCACCATCAAACACCGCTCTGAAGAATGGGCGAATCTCGCGCTCCTCTCTAAAATTTGATCATG
>JAHFQV010000158.1 GCA_023259175.1 Oxalobacteraceae bacterium
AAGCCCTCAGGAAGATCAAGCTCAAATTCGACCAAGCCACAATGGCAGGAAGCCCTATGCTTTATTTTTACTGGAACTCCGTCAACTTCTTTCAAATTAATCGCCATTTGAACTTCCTTGTAAGAACACACCAAACGACATCGAACACACTGCTTGCATTTCCTCGCTCAAACCACACCCGAAAAAGACAAACAAATGAGGCTGCCCTCAGCATCACTCTCCAGGCTTAAGACGGCACCAATACGTTGGGCTCGTAGCTGCATATTGTTGAGTCCATGACCGGAATCACCAGACCCATTAGGCTTTGAAAATCCGCATCCATTATCACGCAGTAGGATGTTGATCTTGTGTGCGGGCGCGTCGTAGCGTGCCGATAAACTTGCGAGCACAGCAGACACCCATTGACGCAACAAGGTAGTTTTGATTTGATAGGCGCTTATAATCTCATTGCTTGATTTGGGGCGGCGCAATAGCGAAAAATTGCAACACCACGATGCTCAGCCAATTGAGATCGAAGAAACAAGTTCGAGTGTTTCACCATGCACTCACTTCCAAACGCAGCATCCACAGAAGGAAAATTGTAAATGAAATTAAACCCTCATCTTAGACGCGTCACCATCATCGCTACATTCGCCCTGCTCGGTGCGTGCACCACGATCAATTACACCAGTCAGCAATTCGTGCCACGCGACGCCGGTAAAATCAGTTTGTTGAAAACGATAGCGCCCGCTTACACCATTGAAAATCTCGAATTCGTGCAAGCCGATGGCGCGGTCAGTCGTGGTGTTTATGTGCGCAAACCAGATGCCGAATTTACGGTGCTCTACTTCATGGGCAGTGGTGTTCGTGTCGATGCCAACGGGCTCTATTTTTCCAAACCGCTGACGGAACTGAACGCCAACATCATTAGTTTTGACTACCGTGGTTTTGGTCGCAGCGACTCAAGTGGACAGCCGCATGGATTGAGGGAAATTGGCAGTGATAGCGTGGCACTTTACGATTATGTGCGTAAGCTCGTTCCCGGAAAATTGATCGTCCATGGCCATTCTTTCGGCAGTTTTGTCGCCGCCAATTTAGCCAGCATTCGCCCGGTCGAAACCTTGGTATTAGAGGGTACGGGTACGACGGCAAGGGCGTATGCCGACAATATGATTCCTTGGTTCGCAAAAGCTTTTGTCACTGTCAATTTGGATCAAGAATTATTGCGCATCGACAATCAGGCAGCACTACAAAATTATACCGGGAGCGTGCTCATCATCAACGGTGCAAACGACGTGCAAACCCCCGCATCCACCGCACGCAGCCTGTACGACAGTCTCAACAGAAGCAACAAGCGTTACGCAGAAATCGCCGACACAGGGCATATGAATGCCTTGAGCAAACCAGAAGCGCTCAAGATTTATCGTGAATTTATACAAGGAAAATTTCAGTAATTGATCGATGTGGTTTGCCTTACCGAAACGGGATTTGGTGTAGGCAATCAGCTCTTGAATTTGAAATTAAGTCGCGCGAGCTTTGCAGCGCTTGAGGCATCCGCGCATTGAGCTAAAATGCCCATTCGAAAATACTCCACTCCCCTACGGCAGCTTTGGACGAAAGTGTTCCATCATTCGACTCAAAATCACAAAAATACTATTATACAAAAAATTACCACTACAACAATCCAATAAAATAGTTTCTCGCGCTTATTCAACTCAGCAAAACGTTCATCCCAAGACTTCACTAAAGATTCTTTAAGGAATAACTTAAACGCCTTTTTTACCATGCCTTTCCAAGCTCCTATCAAATCGGGCAACTATAATGACGGATGATATGTTACAAGTTTCTCAAACTCAAATCGCGTAATCAGTCGCAGAATAAACGCCATCAAATTCGCGATACGCCGCCCGATTTTTTATATTTCTGGGACTTGAATTTTTATCCTTACTCGCCCTCGTGTGCCGGTAGAATTTCTCCGCCCCCCAACTTCGCCATTTTCTCATGCACAGTCTTTCACATGTGCGTGAGCTTATGCTCAAGTGCAGCGCTAAGGGGGTGATCGCGCTTGCCCGCCATTCGCTTTGTCTATGATTTTCATCTACAATTCGCGCTACTTCTCGCACTACTTTTGTGTCGGAGAATTTTTCGTCCTCCCCAACGGCGATGAAGTTTCCCCGCGAATCTTTCAGCACCATTAGAACATTGTATGAGCCCCTTATGAGCAGCTTAAGCGCATTTCCGTCTTGCCTACAAGAGGACGACTTTCCTATTCTCTACGGCTTAGCGCTGCATAATTCGCCGATAGGTTTGACCAAGCTATTCGAACTGTTGCGCACCTGCGGTGTGAAAATTACCCCTAATCGTGCATTAGACGCACCCTATCTCAAGAAAAAATTAAGCGAGCTTAGCGCCAAGTTAATCGTCGTCAATTCCGATAAAAATCCCGGATTTAGTATCCGATCAGACGTACATCCGCATTTGCGTAGCATGCTTTTACTGCGACTAAAGCAGGCTCAGCAATTGAACCCTTGGATCACCAATCTGCGCGCGTTTTACGTTCTACATAATGATTATTCTTCTTGGGCGACCCCCATGTCCGCTATGTGCGCGCGGGAAATTATTTTATCTATACTTCAGGGTGAAATCAAAGAAATAAATCGTTGGCGGGAACGACTGGTGGATGCCTACGATTATCGCGGCCAAGTTGCCGAGCGATTTTTCTTTGAGGATCAGTTTGCATTGCAGTTATTCGAAGGCATAGCGGTCGACCTCCAAGCCAATATTTTGGAGATTGTTTTTTCTCCTGCCAATTGGTATTTCACGGACTGCCAATTGGCCTTCCAGTTTGCCTCAAAAAATTTAGATGCGTTGATGAGTCAAAGCTTAGAATTCATCGAACAGTTCGCTTGGCAATGCTTGTTACGCGGTGAATTTGAGCTGCTGGACAGGGTCACCAAGAACATGAAGGGCGATCGCAAAACGGCTATCCCGCTCTTTATCCTCAGTATGCGTGATGGAAATTTTACGCTGGCTGAAGAGCTCTTGGATTTGATCATCAAAATCACCAAAGCCGACAGTGGCAAACGCAAACTATTTCTACCTCAGCTTTTAGGCGTGATGGCCTGTGTCTGCTGGCTGGGTAAGCAAGATGCGGCCAGCATTAAACGCGCTAAAGAGCAGGTCGATGAGGGTTATAAGCTGCAATACGCACGCACCTATACGACGCTACAACCTTTCGTCGACCATCTCGCCAAAGGCATCCCGCTGCAGCACCGTGAAGTGTCGCGCCTGCCCTTGGAAACGGTCGATACTTTGTTTGAGGCCTTGGCATGGTATTGGCAAGATACGCCTAAACAAGAGCTCATGCGCGAACGTCTCGTCAAGACGCGGAGTCAGGCAATGCAGCTTGGCTACCATTGGTTAGCTGCGGAACTTGATTTGCTCAATCATACTTTTTTTGGCGACGCGCTCGCGCTTCCAGACTGGCATGCGAAACATCATTGCATCCCCTTGATTCGCGCCATGGTGCGCGAAGAAAGCTGGCAACGTGCCTTAAAAGCCTTGAGCCAACTCAAGCAAAACACGGAAATAAGCTCAGACAGTAGCGATACTCGTATCGCATGGTTATTGGCGTGCAGTGAGCACCATTTGGCACTCGAGCCGCGTGAACAAAAGCGTGGCGCAAAAGGGGCGTGGGGTAAGGGTCGTCCAGTGGCACTCAAACGCCTCTCCCACGAGCCAGATGATTTTACATATTTAAGCGAACAAGACAAGCGCATCGCGTCCTGTATTAGCAAATCTTATGAAGGCTATTATGGTGGCACGGACTACGATTTAGACGCAGAAAAAGCCCTGCCCCAGTTGATCGGCCATCCCTTTGTTTTCTGGCGTGATGCGCAAGACGTGAGGATCGATATCATCAAAGGCGACATCGCACTACAATTGAAAGAGCATGGCGACAAAATTAGCCTACAGCTTGATCCCGCCATCAGCGCCGAAAGAAAGCTGATCTGGCGCAAACAAACGCCGACAAAGTTAGCGGTGTATACCAGTAGTCCTGAAATTAAACAGATCGCCAGTATCGTTGGCGAAGGCTTGACTGTACCCGCCATCGCCAAGGCGCAATTGGTGGACGTGATTGCTGCGATAGCGCCGCATATGCCGATCAATTCTGATTTGCCTGAATTAGCTCAACACATCACAACGATACCCGCCGATACCCGCTTGTACGCGCACTTACTCCCCTTGAACGAGGGGCTGCGCATGCAAGTTTTAGTGCGCCCATTAGCCAGCGGCAGTTGGCTCACGCCAGGCAAAGGCAGCGCCAATGTACTGGGCGAACAAGATGGCATGGCGGTACAAGCCGCACGCCAACTCAAACAAGAAGCGAGTGCATTGGAAAAGCTAACAACAATCTGCAGCGCATTGCTAGACGCTGAGCACGATGGTCAAGAATGGCAACTGTCTCACCCCCTAGAATGTTTGGAATTGCTCACGCAACTCAAAAGCTTGCCCGAAGACGAATTAGAATTGGTGTGGCCAGAAGGTGAACGATTTAGACTCAAGGGTAGCCGTTCCTTATCGCAGATGCGGCTTTCGATTAAAAAGCAAGGCGAGTGGTTTGTCGCCAGCGGCGAAATTACACTCGATGATGGTCGCATTTTGGCTTTGCGCGAATTGATGCAGCTCGCCTCCGGCGCATCGGGACGTTTTATCAAATTGGCTGAGAATGATTATTTAGCGCTCACTGAAAACTTCCGCAAGCGTCTAGAAGAATTACAAAGCTTCGGCGAAGCCGTCGGCAAAGAGGGCATACGCATCAATCCTCTTGCGGCACCCGCCTTGATTGAATTGGCGGAAGAAGTCGGTGAACTCAAAGCCGACAGCGCTTGGCGCGCGCAAGTGAAAAAGCTCGATGCACTGGCCGACTTTGTACCGCAAGTACCGACCACATTACAGGCAGAATTGCGTGACTATCAGCTCATCGGCTATCAATGGCTTGCCCGCTTAGCCCAATGGGGCGTGGGTGCTTGCTTGGCCGACGACATGGGCTTAGGGAAAACCGTGCAAGCACTTGCACTCTTATTGGATCGCGCACCGCAAGGACCGGCTTTAGTGGTGGCACCGATTTCGGTGGCCATGAATTGGCAAGCGGAAGTGGCGCGCTTCGCGCCGACCTTAAAAGTGCGTGCCTATCACAACAACCGTTCCTTAGCCGATTTGGGCGCGTTTGATATTGTGATTGCCAGCTATGGCATGTTGCAGTCCGATAGCGCCGCATTTGCTGCGCAACATTGGCATAGCGTGGTGTTAGACGAAGCACAGGTCATCAAAAATGCCGCCACCAAACGCAGCCAGGCCGCCATGGCCTTAACGGCTGATTTCAAAATGATCGCCAGTGGAACACCGGTCGAAAATCATTTGGGCGAATTATGGAATTTATTTCGCTTTATCAATCCGGGCTTACTAGGATCAAAAGAACGCTTCGCAGAACGATTTGCCAACCCGATTGAGCGCGGTGAAAAATCCGCCAAGCAGCATCTCAAAAAATTGATACAGCCCTTCATCCTCAGGCGCACCAAAACCCAAGTTTTAAGTGAATTACCCTCACGCACTGAGATCACATTACAAGTGGAACTGAGCGAAGAAGAGCGCCATCTCTACGAAGCGCTGCGACAAGAAGCCGTCGACAAAATCGCCAACATGAATCCAGCCGAGGGCAAAGCCATGCAAGTCTTGGCTGAAATCACCAAGCTCAGACGCTTTTGCTGCAACCCACAATTAGTGCTCAAAAACGCCAAGCAAACGGTGACCTCAAGTAAGCTCAGCGTGTTTGCAGAAACCGTCGCCGAACTACTCGACAACAAACACAAAGCCTTGGTGTTTAGTCAGTTCGTAGATCACCTTGCCATCATCCGCAAACACTTAGACCAAGCAGGCATCGCCTATCAATATCTCGACGGCAGCACCCCGCCCCTAGAACGAAAAAAACGCGTCGATGCCTTTCAAGCAGGCGAAGGCGACATCTTTTTAATTAGCCTAAAAGCAGGTGGAACAGGCCTTAATCTCACTGCAGCCGACTACGTAATTCATCTAGACCCGTGGTGGAATCCCGCCGTCGAAGACCAAGCATCAGACCGCGCCCACCGCATGGGACAGTTACGCCCCGTGACTATCTATCGCTTGGTCGTGCAAGACACCATAGAAGAAAAAATCCTCGCCCTACACGCACAAAAACGCGACCTAGCCGACAGCTTATTAGAAGGCGGCGACGCGGCAGGTAAGATGGATACAGCGGCACTGTTGCGTTTGCTTCGGGAGAGTGCTTAGGGAGGACTTTTTTTGGGTGGAAACCTGTGCTGAATTTCAAATTGTTCGGGTTTCGTGGCGATCGATGAATGTCTTGGACCTCGATATGGGCTCAATTGTTTATCTTTGATGTTGGACGGCGGGGCTCAATTATTTATCTTTGTTGCTGGACGTTTGCCGGACGGCGGGTTGCAACCCGCCCTACGGCGCTGTACGCCGCTTTACGGGGCTCGATTATTTATCTTTGTTGTTGGGCGGTGGTTTTT
>JAHFQV010000231.1 GCA_023259175.1 Oxalobacteraceae bacterium
AAGCGTCCAGCCGCCTCACCTAGAATTTACACCTGAATTGAATTAGTGGAGCGCAGAGGCAGTAGTTCGTCGATGCGACTGTTGGGATGAGTAGGCAGTTGTTCGAGGGTCGTTTTGAGCCATGCTAGTGGTTCGATGCCGTTGGCTTTTGCGGTGGCGAGTAATGATTGGATCGCCGCTGCTTGTTTGCCGGCGCGTTCAGAACCGGCGAAGAGCCAATTCTTTTTGCCAATCGCAATCGGACGTATGGCGTTTTCGATCGGATTATTATCGATGGGTAGGTTACCGCTGTTGGCATAGCGCTCGATGGCGTTCCAACGTTTGAGGCTGTAGTCGATGGCTTTGGCTAAGCTGCTGCCATCGGCTGTTTGTTGGCGCGTTTGGATCAGCCATGCCTGCATTTCTTTGAGGCGTGGCATTGCTTGCGTTTGGCGCCGTTGTTGGCGTTGGGCTATGCATTCTTGTTTGCCTTCAGCTTCGATATGATACAGATTCGCGATGCGAGTGAGCGCTTCTGCTGCCATCGGGTGTTGATTGGCGGCGTGCAAATCGAAGAATTTGCGACGGGCGTGGGCCAAGCAAGCGAGCTCGGTGATACCCTTGGCGAACAGGGCTTTGTAGCCTGCATAATCATCGACCATGAGTGATCCTCGCCAATTGTTGAGAAAGGCTTGCGCATGGGTGCCACCGCGCCCGGTTTGGAAATCGAATACGATAATCGGTGGTTTGTCTTCCAACACATTGCTGCGATATGCCCAGAGATAAGCACGTTTGGTTTTGCCCTTGCCGGGATCCAGGAGTGGCACTGGGGTTTCGTCGGCGTGTAGCACTTGGCCTTGTTTAAGTAATTCGGCTAAGCGCTCACTTAAAGGTTGTAGCGCTACACCGATTCTGCCTACCCATTGGGCTAAGGTGGAGCGGGCAATGCCCGCACCATGCCGCGTACTGATTTGTTCGATGCGATACAGCGGTAGATGGTCGAGATATTTTTGAATCACGACCCAAGCTAATAAACCCGGTGCGGCAAGGCCGCCGTCAATGATGGCCGCTGGAATCGGCGCTGCAGTAATCGTTTCGCATGCACGGCAAGCATACTGTGGACGGATATGTTGATGCACAAAGAAACGAGCAGGTTCGACATCCAATTGCTCGCTGATATCTTCACCGATCTTGACCAAGTCTTGACCACATTCACCGCAGCTGCAGCTTTCTGGTTCATGACGATGGACGATGCGCGGTAAGTCGGCAGGCAGTGCTTTACGTCCCGTTTGGCTTGGTTTGGCGCGAGGCACACTGGGTGTGAGCTGGACTAATTCGCTCTGTATAGCCACCAGATCGCTTTGTTCACACTCTAAAAATAAGTCGCGCTGCGCTGCGCTGAAGGCTTCTGTCTTGGCACCGAATTTCAGACGTTTGTGGTAGGCCAATTCTAAGGTCAGCGCTTGGATTTTGCAGTCCTTAGCGTGAATGTCTTGCTCTTTACGATGCAATTGATTCAGCAATATTGTATTGTCTGCTTGCGCCTGTTGAGCCAAATTAAGCTGCGCCAATATCCACTCGGATAGCGCCGGATCAGCATTAAATTGAGCAAGTTTGTTGGCGATATCCATGCCGGAGAGTATACCGTGTGGCAGTGAAAGTTAACAGGGGTAAGCACTACTTTTTTACACCCGCCAAGCAGATTTCGCGCTCGCTTGCAGACGTGTCCAATCGACACCTGCGATCAGCCATTCCCATTCTGCATGTGACAAGACGCAGCTGGTCTCATGACTTTGCGGCCAGATAAAACGCCCCTTGTGCAAGCGCCTAGCACAAAGCCATACACCGGTGCCATCCCAGATCAAACATTTCATCCGTGTGCCATTCCTATTGCGAAAGGCATAGGCGCTACCATCACAAGGCGCTTTCCCCAAACTCTCTTGCACGCGTAGCGACAAGCCATCAATACCCAGGCGCATATCGATCGGCTCCACCGCCAGATAAAACTGTGCAGGCAATACGACCGGGCTCATGCGATGTGCTGTAGTAATTGCGCCAGCGCCATCATGTCCACATAGCTGGAAATAGTCACCCGCCAACCTGCCGGACTGTGCATGACTATCTCAGGGAGCGGTGCCTTGATCG
>JAHFQV010000055.1:0-13789 GCA_023259175.1 Oxalobacteraceae bacterium
AGCGGCATGCTGCGACCAGAGGCACAGAGGATAAGCAAGAGAGAGCGAATTTTGGTATGTTTTTTTGCGTTAGCCGTTGTAACTTTATGAAGTTCTCATGAACTTCTCTGTGTCTCTGTGTTGAGTGGTTTTATGTTTTGATACGGCTTCATGCAATCGCCCTGAGCCTCCATTAGTATCTATTAAACTCTTGGGGCAAGCGAGCGCGTAATCAATTCGCCTTCCCAATCATCAAAAAAGAGCTGCATTTTGAGAAATACAATCGAGCCTTGCTCAAATCCTCGTGTCAATTGCATCTTCTCCGCAGGAGACAAGTACAATCAATAGATTCACGCATATTTTCATTCTTGCGATTTTTAGCGAAAATAGCGACTTAAAAACAAAGTAAACCGAAAGCTCAGCCCATGCAAATTTCCCCAATTACACTGACTGGTCGGCACGCCCAGCTAGTACCGCTAGACTCGCAACACTTAGACGGACTCAAAATCGCTGCAGCTGACGGTAAACTCTGGGAACATTTTTTCACCTCAGTACCAGCGCCGGATCAAACCGAAGCGTGGCACGCGACGGCCAAAGAGGGCGAGAAAAATGGCAATATGCTGCCATTTACCGTTCTAGCGCAAGGCAGCGACACGATTCTAGGCTCGACCCGCTATTGCAACATCGACTGCGCCAACCTGCGACTAGAAATTGGTTACACCTGGTATGCCAAATCCGTCCAACGCACAGGTATCAATACTGAATGCAAGCTGATGTTACTCAGCCATGCCTTCGAAATTTTGGGCTGCAATGTAGTTGAATTTCGCACCGATTGGCTTAACAAAAAATCGCAAGCCGCCATCACCCGACTTGGCGCGAAACAAGATGGCATTTTGCGTAGCCACATGGTCTCAAACGATGGTCGGGTGCGTGACACCGTCGTTTTTAGCGTGCTCAAACATGAATGGCCTGGGGTAAAACGTAATCTCGAGTACTTCCTCGCCCGAAACTCAAATCACTGAAGCACATCACTGAAGCACATCACTGAAGCACATCACTGAAGTGACCAATCTGCGAAAGAAATTCCTTTGTTAATCGATTTTTTCTTCACTCTCAAAGACGCCAAAGTTCCGGTCTCCATCAAGGAATTTTTGACCCTGCTCGATGCCATGAAACAAGGTGTGGTAGGCACTTCTGTCGATGAATTCTATTTTTTATCACGCACGATTTTAGTCAAAGATGAAGCGAACTACGACAAATTTGATCGAGCCTTTGGACTTTACTTTAAGGGCATCAACGCGATATTTGAAAAGTATCCCGAGCTTCCCTTGGACTGGCTAGAAAAACGCTTACAGCGCGAATTAAGTGATGAGCAGCGCGCGGCTTTAGAGAAATTCGGCTACGACAAATTAATGGACAGGCTGAAAGAGTTATTCGATGAACAGAAAGAGCGGCATGAGGGCGGCAATAAATGGATAGGCACCGGCGGCACTTCGCCATTTGGCAATGGGGGTGATAATCCTGAAGGCATACGGATAGGTGGTAAAAGTCAGCACCGCTCCGCCGTCAAAGTGTGGGAGGCACGCGCTTTTCGCGATTACGATACCGAACGCGAACTCGGCACCCGCAACATCAAGGTCGCCCTGCGGCGTTTGCGCAAGTTTGCCCGTCAAGGCTTGCATGAAGAATTGGCGCTCGACGCCACCATACAAGCGACCGCCCATAATGCCGGCTACCTCGATATTAAAATGCAGCCCGAACGCAAGAACAATATCAAAGTCTTGATGCTGTTTGATGTCGGTGGCACGATGGATGATCATATCGCCGAAGTAGAAGAATTATTCTCTGCCGCGAAGACCGAATTCAAGAATATGGAATTCTATTATTTTCACAACTGCGTCTATGATTATCTATGGAAAAATAACCATCGCCGTCATGCCGAAAAAATGCCGACTTGGGACCTGCTACGCAAATACACGCCTGATACCAAAGTGATTTTTGTCGGCGATGCGACGATGAGTCCCTACGAAATTTTGCAGGCGGGAGGTTCAGTTGAGTACAACAATGAAGAAGCGGGCGCCACTTGGTTGCAAAGATTTACCGCCCATTTTCCCAAGACGGTGTGGCTCAACCCCGAACCGGAAGGCATTTGGCAGTATCGACAATCGATCGCCATCATTCGTCAACTGATGAGCGAGCGTATGTTTCCGATCACGATTTCAGGTTTGGAGCAAGGCATGCGTTTGTTGAGTAAATAGACAAAACCCAAAACAGCATTTTCACCGCAGAGGCGCAGAGGACGCGGAGTAGCAAAAGCGAAATGCTGCATTTGCCGCGCCAATGTAGTTCAAAACGATACGCCAAATACCGCCCTTAAATATAACTGTACAAAAATCCAGTGCTTGCCGTTACAATTGCAGGAAAATTCCGTGTAGCATAAAAAAAGCAGCTTACTTTCACCCCAGACTTTGACCCCAGACCCTGAACTCTCGCATGGCAACTAAAAAAACCACCGCCCCATCCGACTATAGCGAATCCTCCATCCGTGTCTTAAAAGGATTGGAACCGGTGAAACAAAGACCGGGCATGTACACCCGCACCGAAAACCCCCTCCACATTATTCAAGAAGTCATCGACAATGCCTCGGATGAAGCCTTGGGTGGGCATTGTAAGCATATTCAAGTCACCTTAAATGCCGATGGCAGCATCAGTGTGGAAGACGATGGACGAGGTATTCCGGTTGGTCTGCATCCTGAAGAGCAAGTGCCTACCGTCGAAATCGTCTTCACTCGCTTGCATGCAGGCGGTAAATTCGACAAGGGTTCGGGCGGCGCCTATGCCTTCTCAGGCGGTTTGCATGGGGTGGGTGTATCGGTCACCAATGCGCTCTCTAAACGATTGGAAATTACCGTGTGGCGTGAAGGCGGCGTACACAATTTGACCTTCGCCAATGGCGATGTGATTGAGCCTTTGCGCACGCAGCCGATTGCCCGAGGCGACAAAAAAAATGGCACGCGGGTTTCCGTTTGGCCGGATGGCAAATATTTTGATTCACCGACTATTTCCATCGCTGAAATGCAGCGTCTGTTGCGCTCCAAAGCGGTGTTGCTGCCCGGTGTTAAAGTCACTTTCAGCAATGCCAAAACCGGCGAAAGCCAGACCTGGCAATACGATCAAGGTCTGCGTGGTTACCTGACCGAAGCGCTCACCCAAGCATCCCATGGCGATCTCGTCATTCCCATGTTTGAAGGCGAACAATTTGCCAATGCCGATGCCGATGGTTTTGCCGAAGGCGAAGGCGCCTCCTGGGTCGTGGCCTGGACGGAAGACGGCGCGGTGGTGCGCGAATCTTACGTCAATCTGATACCAACGCCGGCTGGCGGCACGCATGAATCGGGGCTGCGTGAAGGCCTATTTGGTGCGGTCAAAAGCTTCGCCGAGATGCATTCATTGCTACCCAAAGGTGTCAAGCTTTTGCCGGAAGACGTGTTTGCACGCGCTTCTTTTGTGCTTTCCGCCAAGGTGCTCGACCCCCAATTTCAAGGGCAGATTAAAGAACGTTTAAATTCACGCGATGCGGTGCGCTTAGTTTCCAGTTTCGCCAAACCGCCGCTGGAGCTCTGGCTCAATTCCCATGTGGAACTCGGTAAAAAGCTGGCTGAACTGGTCATCAAACAGGCGCAATCACGCTTACGCTCTTTGCAAAAAGTCGAGAAGAAAAAGTCCTCAGGGGTCGCCGTCTTACCCGGCAAACTCACCGATTGCGAATCAAGCGACATCACGCGTAATGAATTATTTTTGGTCGAAGGGGATTCCGCAGGCGGTTCGGCAAAAATGGGGCGCGATAAAGAATTTCAAGCCATCCTGCCCTTGCGCGGTAAGGTCTTAAATTCCTGGGAATCCGAGCGCGATCGCCTATTCGCGAATAACGAAATTCACGATATTGCGGTCGCGATAGGGGTTGACCCACACAGCATTAATGACAGCATCGATTTGAGTAATCTGCGCTACGGAAAAATTTGTATTTTGTCCGATGCGGACGTTGATGGTTCGCATATTCAAGTGCTGCTACTCACGCTATTTTTCCGGCACTTTCCACAATTGATCGCACGCGGCCATATCTGCATCGCCCGCCCGCCCTTATTCCGTGTCGATGCACCGGCGCGTGGCAAGAAACCAGCACAAAAAATTTACGCGCTCGATCAAGGCGAACTGATCGCCATCGAAGACAAATTGCGTAAAGATGGGGTAAGGGATGGCGCATGGGCGATTTCCCGTTTTAAAGGTTTGGGTGAAATGAACGCCAACCAGTTATGGGAAACCACCATGAACCCCGATACCCGTCGCTTATTGCCAGTGGCCTTGGGTGAATATGATCAGGAATTTTCCGAAGCGCGTTTCAATATGTTAATGGGCAAAGGCGAAGCGTCTGCCCGTAAAGCATGGCTGGAAGAGCATGGGAATGAGGTTGAGGCCGACATCTAGATTAAAAGACTTTGCCGCAGAGGCGCTGAGCACGCAGAGAAAATTTTTTG
Organism: Oxalobacteraceae bacterium; assembly: GCA_023259175.1. GTDB lineage: Bacteria > Pseudomonadota > Gammaproteobacteria > Burkholderiales > Burkholderiaceae_D > Undibacterium. Next base: position 4,515 of record JAHFQV010000055.1, read on the forward strand.
CAACTCTCGCGTGCTCAAAAAGTGAGCGCATTCATAAAAAACTCTGCGTTCTCTGCGCCTCTGCGGCTAAAAATGTTTGATAAGCCTCGCAAAAAAAACATCCAATTACGACTGACCATCCAAATCATTAACCACTACAAAAAAGACCTACATGTTCAAGTTAATATGCTCCGCGCTTCTTTTCATTGCAGCTATACAGTCGAGTGCTGCACAAGTTACTCAAGATCAAGCGAATAAAACTGATGCGAATGTGTGGATGCCAGCTTCAGGATTAAGGCAAATCCCAATCTGGCCGAATGGCGCGCCGGATAGGATTTTCGCATCTGGAACTACAGAAACGATGCAAATAAAAAAAGCGCCTGAAGTTGCGCCGGATCGTGAATACACGCAGATACTCGACGTTACCACACCAACGATGACGATCTTTCCACCAAAAGGCGTGAACACTGGCGTAGCAATGGTGGTATTTCCAGGTGGCGGCTTTCGTATCCTAGCAATTGACCTTGAAGGTAGTGAAATATGCGATTGGGTCACAAGTAAAGGAATGAGCTGCGTGCTACTCAAATATCACGTCCCCAAAGGTAACCACTACTGGGATAAAGACTGCAAATGTCACATAAGGCCCAAAATTCCATACGCTCTTCAGGACGCAGAGCGAACCATCAGACTGGTGCGAGCAAAGGCAGCGGATTTGGGTATAGCGCCTAACAAAATTGGCGTGATTGGTTTCTCAGCTGGAGGCTATCTGGTTGCACAAACCAGTAACCTATCAAAGTCTAGCTACAAACCAATTGACGCGGCCGACGCGCAAAGTAGCCGCCCTGATTTCGCAATCGCACTCTATCCCGGACATCTTTGTCGCGCTGGCAAGAAATTTGACCCATCTCTTCAAGTCACCAAAAACACGCCGCCGACATTTCTATTACAGGCGTGGGATGACCCTATCGACAATAACTGCAATAGCATCATGTATGCAAGAGCACTTAGCGATGCGAAGGTTCCAACGGAGCTACATCTCTTTGCAAAAGGTGGCCATGCATTTGGTCTGCGCAACAACCCGCATCCCATATCGTCTTGGCCTTCACTCCTTGAAAACTGGCTCAGGGAGTTAGAAATTCTGCCACCTTTGATTAGAAATTCGCAGCAGAATTGATGAAGATTTCTAAGCGTATCGTCACAAAAAAATATCGTGGACAAGTGGGTGACACCCGTCACCCAGAACAAAATACAATGCGGGTTGTACCCGCCCTAGCAAATGAGATGGTAAAACTATGAGCGAACAAGCGAATTTATTTGATGATGTGCCCGAGGATAAGGGGGGCAATGGCGGCAATGGTGGTAATGGTGGCGATAGCGAGACTTTAACGCTGGCGACGTTCGCCGAACGCGCCTATCTGGATTATGCGATCTCGGTGGTCAAAGGTCGCGCCCTGCCCGATGTCAGTGATGGTCAAAAACCCGTGCAGCGCCGGATTTTGTATTCGATGAATGAACTGGGACTTAATTCCGCCGCCAAACCGCGTAAATCGGCCACCGTGGTCGGTGATGTTCTGGGTAAGTTGCACCCGCATGGCGATCAGTCCGTGTATGACGCGATGGTGCGCATGGCGCAGGATTTTTCTTTGCGTTATCCACTGATAGATGGTCAGGGCAATTTCGGTTCGCGCGATGGCGATGGTGCGGCGGCGATGCGGTATACCGAGGCACGCTTAACACCGATTTCCAAACTCTTGCTCGATGAAATTGATCTGGGTACAGTCGATTTTCAGCCCAACTATGATGGCTCTTACCAAGAGCCTACCCTATTGCCGGGACGCTTGCCTTTCGTCTTATTAAATGGTGCCTCCGGCATTGCAGTTGGGATGGCGACGGAAATTCCTTCGCACAATTTAACGGAAGTGGCGAAAGCTGCCGTAGCTTTGATACGCAATCCTAAACTCAGCCACAGCGAGTTAATGGAACTGATACCTGGCCCTGATTTTCCCGGTGGCGGCCAGATTATTACGCCGGCCGCGGCAATTAGCGATATTTACGCCAGTGGGCGCGGTAGCGTCAAAGTAAGAGCACGTTGGAAAATCGAAGAACTGGCGCGTGGCCAATGGCAGGCCGTGATTACCGAACTGCCGCCCGGCACTTCCTCGCAAAAAGTCTTGGAAGAAATCGAAGAAATCACCAATCCCAAAATCAAACTGGGCAAGAAATCGCTCTCGCCTGAGCAAGTCAGTCTCAAGCAGGTGATGTTATCGGTACTCGATGCGGTGCGCGACGAATCGGGTAAAGATGCCGCGGTGCGTCTGGTGTTGGAACCAAAATCGAAGAATCAGGACCAAGCGGAATTCATGCAAATGCTGTTGGCGCATACTTCGCTGGAAACTTCGGCCTCATTAAATTTGGTGATGATCGGTGGCGATGGTCGCCCCCGTCAAAAACCTTTGAGTGATATTTTGAACGAATGGATTAGCTTCCGTTTCGTCACGGTGACGCGTCGTACCCAATACAAACTGAAAAAAGTCGATGACCGAATTCATATTCTGGAAGGCCGCGAGGCAGTCTTATTGAATATCGACAAGGTCATCAAAATCATCCGTGAATCGGATGAGCCTAAGCCTGCGCTGATTGCGGCTTTCCGCCTTTCAGACCGACAAGCAGAAGATATTTTAGAAATTCGTTTACGTCAGTTGGCGCGTTTGGAAGCGATCAAAATCCAACAAGAATTGGCGGAGTTACGTAACGAAAAAACTGCGCTACAAAATCTGTTGGACGACCCTGCGGCGATGAAGAAATGCATCATCAAGGAAATCGAAACCGACGCAAAACAATATGGCGATGCGCGCCGCACTGTGATTGAAGAAGCGCAACGCGCCGCCATCGAACAAAAGGTGATTGATGAACCGGTAACCGTCGTCATTTCCGAAAAAGGCTGGGTACGCGCCCGCACTGGCCATGAGCACGATCCGGCGCAATTTAGTTTCAAAGCGGGCGATAGCTTGTATGGCACGTTTGAATGTCGCACGGTCGATCAAATGCTGGTATTTGGCTCCAATGGTCGGGTCTATTCAGTACCCGTCTCAGCCCTGCCCGGCGCGCGCGGCGATGGTGTCCCCGTCACGACCTTAATCGATCTAGCCGCAGGCACCCGCATCTTGCATTACTACGCCGGCAAAGCCGACACGGCTTTGTTATTGGCTTCCAGCGCAGGCTATGGCTTTACCGCCAAACTAGGCGATATGGTAGGACGCATGAAGGCAGGCAAGGCCTTTATGACGTTGGAAGAAGGTGATCTCCCCTTAGCGCCAAGCGTAATACAGGACGACGCCAGTGCCATTGCCTGCTTGTCCGAAAATGGTCGTTTGCTGGTATTTGGTTTAAGCGAAATCAAGCAACTTTCCAGCGGTGGCCGCGGCGTGATTTTGATGGAATTAGAAGCCAAAGAAAAATTATTGCGTGCGCTGGCGATTAGTCAAAAAGGCGTGAAAGTGGCCGGCATAGGACGCGCTGCCAAGGCGCAAGAAGTCAGCCTTAGCGCGAGTGGGCTAGCGCTACATATAGCTAAGCGGGCGCGTAAGGGTAAGCCTTTGGAATCGAAAATTAAGGCGCTGAGTTTAACGAAAATATAGGAAAGCGCCGATTCACTTCGGCATCGCGCCCTCGACAAAGCGAGCAACGCGCTCGCTGAAGTCGCGACTCTGCTCGATTTTCCAAGTCGCGTCGTGGGCATGCGCTTTCATTTCAGATTCTAAAATTCTCGCGTTCTGGCCTACTTCATGAAAGCCAAACGTACCTGCCGAGCCTGCTAGGGCATGCAATAAACGATGTAAAGTGGCGAAATTTTCTTGGGCATCCGGCGCTGCGACAAAGCGCACATTCACGGCATTAATTTCTTCTAATTTACCCGGTAATTTGGACACAAAGATGCGTTCCAAATCACGCAATTTTTGCTCTAAACTGTCTGTAGTGGTATCCATAGACTCACTCATGCAGGAAGCAGCGCAGTAAGCTGCTGTGCCAAATTCATGGGATCGAATGGTTTGGCAATCACACCGACCGCACCCAAATCGAAATAATCATCTTGTTCACTCGACTGTACTTTGGCAGTCATAAAAACTACCGGCGTTTTCGATGTCGCCGCCAATTTTCGCAATGCCCGCAAAGTTCCCGGCCCATCCATGTCCGGCATCATCACATCGAGCAAAAGCAAATCGACCTGTAAGCCGCGCTCAATCGCAGCGACTGCTTCATGTCCCGACGCACATGAACAAAGTTGAAATCCGCCGACCACTTCTAGCGCGATTTGCGCAACAGCACGAATATCTGGATCATCTTCAACATACAAAATGCTGATGCCTTTTTTCACAAACATCCTTTCATTCTCTTCGATTCCATACCGCACGAAGAATAAGTGGGCTTAGCGCTAGAAGCCTTATGTGTCAGTTCTAATCATAGCTGGACTTAGTGCGAAGTCAACCAAAATCCGGCATCCGTTCTAGCACGAACAAACTTAGCCAAACTAAGCCAAACTAAGCCGATTTTCCAACGCCCCATCCACACCTCAACTAAGCTGCCCTGCAAAAACGCGATGCAGGCAAGCGCCACCGCCAATACCGTAGGCTAAATCGGCTGGTCTCGCGATGTCCCAACAAACAAAATCGGCGGCTTTTCCTACTTCTAAAGTCCCAATCTGATCCTGCAAACCCAAAGCGCGCGCTGCATGCTTGGTCATGCCACTTAAGGCTTCTAATGGGGTCATCCGAAACAAGGTACACGCCATATTCATCGTTAATAGTGGCGAAGTCATGGGCGATGTCCCTGGATTACAATCGGTCGCCAAGGCAATCGGCACACCCGCTGCACGTAAGGCCGCAATCGGTGGCAACTGGGTCTCACGCAAAAAATAAAAAGCACCCGGTAGGAGTACGGCAACTGTACCGCTATCGCGCATAGCAGCGATACCTTGCTCCGACAAATATTCCAAATGATCTGCAGAAAGTCCATGATATTGCGCCGTCAATGCGGCACCATCTTGATCTGAGAGTTGTTCTGCATGCAGCTTAACACGGAGACCGTGTGCCTTCGCGGCTTGAAAAACACGCTCGGTCTGGGCGCGACTAAACCCGATTTTTTCGCAAAACACATCGACCGCATCGGCCAAATTTTCAGCCGCAATCGCGGGCAACATTTGCTGGCAAACTTGCTCAATATAAGCATCGCCCTGTCCTGAAAATTCAGGAGGCAAAGCATGTGCGCCCAAAAATGTGGTTTGAATACGAAGCGGCAAATCGCTTTGAAGTTGGCGAGCAACCCGCAATATTTTCGCCTCAGTGTCAAAATCAAGACCGTAGCCCGACTTCACTTCCAAAGTCGTCACACCTTCACGCAAAGAACGTAAAACACGCGGCAAACTTTCTTGCATCAATTGTGCCGGGCTCGCCGCTCTGCATGCTTTGACAGTGGACAAAATACCGCCACCTTGTCGTGCGATTTCTTCATAGGCGACACCGTTCAAGCGCGCCTCAAACTCATTGCTCCGATTGCCGGCATAGACCATATGCGTGTGACAGTCAATTAATCCAGGTGTTATCCAAGCGCCTTGCCCATCATAGTCTTGCTGCGCCCGCGCCTGCTTTGGCAGCGCCTTACGCGGCCCTAGCCAAGCGATTTTTCCGTCTTTGATAGCCAGTGCCGCGTCATGAATTTCACCATAACCATCGACCATACTCGCAACATGCACATTTGCCCAAAGACTATCCCAAAGCATACGGTGCTCCGCCTTGATCTGCGTGATTGAGAAAACTAATGCGCATCAAATAAACCACGCTTTCTTCCTCGACTTTAAGACGTAACTCAATGCCACCGTGCTCGTGCTCTTCGTCCATCAGTAGCAGGTCCTGCGCGACCAGGCTCACCCCGGCATCAAGCAGGGCACGGCCTTGAGCGCAGTAAATTAAAATTTGTTGTGCGTCTTCAGCCCGCACAAAATGTTCGCCCGCATAAAGGCGTTGCATATAGTGCTGGCACACATCACGACGGGTCATCAAATTTAAGTCGAGCACCGCGCCGCTCATCAATTCTGCGTAATAAGTTTCTTCACCTCGAAATCGATGTGGCGCGCTAGTGCGATCTAAAATATTGATTTCCTCTGACGCGCTTTCCGATATTACGCCTGGGTCTTTTTTGAGCATCAAACCGTCGCCCGTTAAAATCGCCAAACTACGATCAATACCAGAAAAATAGGAAAATGGTCCGGCTTGAGCCACGCTTGCTGTGCTCAAACGCCAGACAAAATGATCGAGGTTAGCGCCCTCAGGAAAAATCGCTAATTCCGTCGTGCTACCGCCCCCGTTTTTCCACGGCATTGTTTTATAGTCTTTTGAAGTCCAATGTCGCATGCATTTTTCCTTAAGCTTACTCTGCGTTTCAATCCAAATACAAATGCGAATACATGTGCGCGCATTCTGCACTCAGCGCACCTGCGACGACCAAAGATTTTGCAGCCTCGATATCCGGTGCGAAGAAACGGTCTTTATCATAAAAAGCGACTTGCGCACGCAAAAGCTGATGTACGTTTGCGAGTGTAGCAGAGGTTTTCAAGGGCGCGTGAAAATCAACACCTTGCGCCGCCGCCAACAATTCAATACCAACAATGGTGGCGGTATTGTGGGCCATTTCATGCAAACGACGACCTGCAAAAGTCGCCATACTCACATGGTCTTCTTGATTGGCTGAGGTGGGAATCGTGTCGACGCTGGCTGGATGCGCGTGCGATTTGTTTTCTGATGCCAAAGCCGCCGCGGTGACATGGGCAATCATAAAGCCAGAATTGAGGCCAGACGACGGCACCAAGAACGGTGGCAAACCTGAAATCGAAGCGTCGATCAACAAGGCAATGCGACGTTCGGAAATCGATCCAATTTCAGCAATCGCCAAGGCTAAAGTATCGGCGGCAAATGCGACCGGTTCGGCATGGAAATTACCGCCCGAAATCACTTCATTGGTATCGACAAAGACCAAAGGATTATCGGTCACGGCATTGGCTTCGGTCAGTAAAGTACGCGCCGCGTTGTTGATGATATCGAGGCAGGCACCCATCACTTGCGGCTGACAACGCAGGCAGTAAGGGTCTTGCACCCGTTCATCATTGACCAGATGTGATTGGCGAATTTCACTGCCTTGCAGCAGCGTGCGATAAATATTCGCCGTGGCGATTTGACCGGGCTGACCGCGCACTGCATGGATACGTGGATCAAACGGCGCATCGCTACCTTTCGCCGCATCGACCGACAAGGCGCCGGTGATGGTAGCCGCTTCTAATAAACGCTCCGCTAAAAACAAACCGTTCAAGGCTAAAGCGGTCGAGACTTGGGTACCATTGATCAGCGCCAAACCTTCTTTGGCGGCCAAAACGACAGGCGTGATGCCGGCATTGGCTAAGGCGATTTTGGCATCGACCATCCTGCCATCGACCCGCACTTGGCCTTCGCCCATGATGGCCAAAGTCATGTGCGATAAAGGCGCTAAATCACCCGAAGCGCCGACCGAACCTTTGACCGGAATCGCAGGCATGATGCCGGCGTTGTAGGTGGCGATCATGGTGTCGATCACCGAGGCGCGAATGCCGGAAAAACCGCGCGCCAGGCTGGCAATTTTCATGACCAAAATCAGACGCACTACATCATCCGGTATCAAATCACCGGAACCGACTGAGTGTGACAAAATCAGATTTTTTTGCAAGAGTTCCAGATCTTCATCAGGGATACGAGTCTTGGCCAGCTTGCCAAAGCCGGTATTGATACCGTAAGCGGCATCGCCCTTGGCAACGATACGGTCTATCGTGGCCGAGGCCTCATTGATCGCGGCGTAGGCGGAACTAGCCAAGGCTAATTGAAATGGTGCTTGCCAAATCGCCCGCAAATCCGCGAGTTTAAATTGGCCTGGTTGAATGGTAAATATAGTGCTCATAATTTATCCTGTATTTTTTCAAACCCCTCAACGCCGAGGCGCTGAGACGCAGAGAAATTCGAAAGGAGAGGAAAAACAAAACAATTCGTTCACATGTCTTTCTCTGCGCTTCTCGGCGTCTCTGCGCCTCGGCGTTGAGGGGCTTTCTTAGTTAATTCAAAATTTAGTTAATTCAAAACTTACTTAATCATCGGTAAATTCAAATGATTGCGCTTGGCGCAGGCCACCGCTTGTTCGTAGCCGGCATCGGCATGACGCATTACGCCAGAGCCGCAATCGTTGACTAAAACGCGGGCCAAACGCTTGGCGGCCGCTTCTGTGCCATCGGCCACGATCACCATGCCAGAGTGCTGAGAATAGCCCATACCAACCCCACCACCGTGATGCAAGGAAACCCAACTCGCGCCACCTGCGGTGTTAAGCAAAGCATTCAGCAAAGGCCAATCGGACACCGCATCAGTACCATCTTTCATACCTTCAGTTTCGCGATTTGGGCTGGCGACCGAACCGGTATCGAGATGATCGCGACCAATCACGATCGGTGCTTTCAATTCACCATTCTTCACCATCTCATTAAACGCTAAACCAGCGATATGCCGCTCACCCAAACCTAGCCAACAAATCCGCGCAGGCAGGCCTTGGAAAGCGATACGCTCACTCGCCATATTGAGCCACTTATGTACGCCCTTATTTTCCGGGAAGAGTTCTTTGATCTTGGCATCGGTTTTGCGAATATCTTCCGGATCACCCGACAAGGCCACCCAACGGAAAGGCCCCTTGCCATCACAAAACAAAGGGCGAATATAGGCTGGCACAAAGCCAGGAAAATCGAAGGCGTTTTTGACACCAGTATCAAAGGCGACTTGACGAATATTATTGCCGTAATCGACGGTAGCAATTCCCATTGCATGGAAATCGAGCATCGCTTGCACATGCACGGCGCAGGCTTGCGCGGCATCGGCGGTGAGTTTAGCGTGCTGACTGACATCCTGTTGCGCGGCTTTCCACTGTTCCACCGTCCAACCGATAGGCAAATAACCGTTAATCAAATCATGCGCGGAGGTTTGATCGGTCACCAAATCAGGTTTGATACTACCGGCTCTGGCACGCTTGACTAACTCTGGCAAAATCTCGGCGGCATTGCCGAGTAAGGCGATGGAAATGGCTTCTTTGCGCTCGCAATGATGGGCGATCAAGGCCAAGGCATCGTCTAAGTCTTTGGCTTGCTTATCGACATAGCGGGTACGCAGACGGAAATCGATACTCGATTGCTGACATTCGATATTCAGTGACACGGCGCCGGCAAAACTGGCGGCCAA
>JAHFQV010000055.1:13889-23355 GCA_023259175.1 Oxalobacteraceae bacterium
CGAATTTCGCGGCTGGCATCCCAACGGGGGTCATTATTCATGATTTCTCCTCAAAAAATACGATGAAAACGCAGTGGGCATCGCCGTCAAAAAAAGTATTTAGAACGCTACTCACACTAGTCAAGGATTTCAGTTTAAGTTGTATATACAACTTTTGCAAGCGCTTTTTTTGCGATCCGTGCGAAAATGCGTAAAATTTGCTTTTGTTGAAATAGTCGGCATCTACACTAGTACGATTAGCACGGTAAGGCGAACTCAACAACACCAATCTCTGTACCCGCATTTGAATTAAGCAAACCAAACAAACCCAGTTACACCTACAAAACATGACCGAATCCAAATCCGCCAAACCTGTTTTTCAAGTGATCAAAGATTTTCTCCTAGACGAAATCCAGCGAGGTGCATGGAAAGAAGGCGATGCGATTCCCTCTGAAATCGCACTAGCACAAAAATTTAATGTCTCAAGAATGACGGTCAATCGTGCCGTGCGCGAACTCACCAGCGAACAAATTCTGCATCGCATCCAAGGTTCCGGCACTTACGTCGCGCAACAAAAATATCAAGCGACGCTGGTTGAAATCAAAAGCATCGCAGCAGAAATACGCTCCCGTTCCCATCGTCATCATAGTGTGCTCCATCAACTCATCCGTGTCGATGCCAATGAAAAATTGGCCGAACAATTTGCAGTCAAGCTGGGCTATCCTTTATTTCACTCTTTGATCGTACATTTCGAAAATGAACAAGCGATTCAGGTCGAAGATCGCTGGGTCAATTCTCAGCTCGCACCGGACTATTTGAGTCAAAATTTTTCTGAAATTACGCCCAACGAATATCTGGTCGCGGTCGCGCCTTTACAGGGTGTGGACTACCGTATCGAAGCCGTATTACCGCCCAAAGCCATCGCGGAGATGCTACAGATTTCTAGCAAAGATGCCTGCCTAGTATTACATCGAAAAACGCGATCACAAAATCAAATCGCGACCATCGTGACCATGTGGCATCCCGGCCATCGTTATCAATTTACAGGCAGTTTTTAGCGGACCATACTCGAACGCCCATGAAAAATCGATTGAAAAAATCACTTTTTGCACTTTTCTCTGCAGCCTCCTTAATCGCGATAGCGCCACTCCATGCGCAAGAAAAAAACGATACCCCCCTCCACTACCGCGAACGACCACGAGTAGCGCTCGTTTTATCCGGTGGTGGAGCGCGCGGCTTTGCGCATATTGGCGTTTTACGAGTACTCAAAGAAATGCAGATTCCCGTTGACTATGTCGTTGGCACCAGTATGGGCGCGGTGATTGGCGGTGCGTATGCGGCTGGGCGGTCGGTGGAAGAGATTGAAGAAATCGTCCGTTCAACCTCGTGGGATAGCGTCTTGGCAGATCGCCCTGCACGCGATGCTTTAGACTATCGTCGCCGGGAAGAAGACACCATCCTATCATCACGCATAGAGATGGCAATCACCAAAACGGGCCTCAATTTCCCGCCGTCCGCCGCTGGCAACGCCTCTTTAGAACAAGCCCTGATACGCTTACTACCGAAAGGTATGAAGAGCGAGCATGTGAACCATTTACCGATTCCATTTCGCTCCGTTGCTTCCGATCTCGTGACGGGTGAATTAGTCGAATTAAACGACACACCTTTATTCATCACCATGCGCGCCTCGCTCGCTGTACCCGGCATGTTTGCGCCGGTACACATTAACAAACGACTGGTCGTAGACGGCGGGCTGGTACGCAATTTACCCATAGACATGGCCAGAAAAATGGGTGCTGACATTGTCATTGCAGTCAATGTAGGCACGCCGTTGGCACAAGAAAAAGAACTCGGCAGCGCGATCAGCGTAGCCCAACAAATGATACAAATTTTGACCGAACAAAATGTCCAACGTTCACTGAAAGAAATTGGGCCTGATGACGTATTAATTTCACCAGATTTAAGCGGCATCAGCTTTCTCGACTTCAATGAAAATCACAATGCCATGCTGGCCGGTGACATCGCGACACGGCAACTGGCAAGTAAGCTCAAAGCCTTGCAAGTGAGTGCGCAAGACTATGCCCGTTACGATCAACTGCGCATGTCCGAAACCAACGAAGCCGACAACAGTGTGCGGATAGCCAGTATTGAAGTGCAAGGCACACAAAATATCAATCCACAAATCCTGATCGAGCAGTCCGGTTTAAAATTAGGTGAGGCGGCAACCGAAGAAAAAATAATGCAAGTGAGCGGTAAGCTCTATGGGCGCGGCGACCTCGACCATGTAGAAATTGAAATCGACGACAATATCGATAAACGTAATGTCCTAATCAAAGCGCACGAAGCTGTTTGGAGCAAGAATCGCCTGCGCCTAGGCTTGGAACTGTATAGCGATTTTAAAGATACCAATCAATTCACCCTAGGCGCAATGCATGTCGCCTCTTCCATGAATAATTGGGGTGGTGAGATACGCACTATCTTAAAAATTGGCGCGCAACGTGAAGGAGGTGTTCAATTTTTCCAGCCGCTACAAGCAGGGAGTCCTTGGTATTTACAAAGCTCTTTACAATCGGGGGCGCACTCCAATGATGTGTTTTCCGAGGGTCGAAAAATTTACCGCGAAACCTATCAAGGCAGTAGTTTTAATTTCGCTTTCGGTCGGCAAATCGACAACTGGGGCAATGCGCAAATCGGCTTTACGCGTACTCACATCAAGCACAATCAAATCCTGCCCGAAGTGATCGATGCCGAATCGAAAAGCCTAGAATCAACACAGTACGCGCGCTTCCGCATGGATACCCTAGACTCGCTGGCCTTTCCTACCCACGGCAATCTTTTAACTTTTAATTTTGAGCGTTCTATCAGCACCGACAACTTCAAAAAACCTTTACTCAACTCATCGATCACCGGTATGCATGCCTTCCAATTAGGTGACTATGCTGGACATTTTTATGGGGAATGGTCCCGTTCCCAAGGCGATACTGCCCCACTCGCATTGGGCGGCTTCTTACGATTATCGGGAACGCCAGTCAACTCACTTTCCAATAAAACAGTGGCCTTAGGTCGCTTTGTTTTGGCCGAACGAATCGGTCGTATGCCCGCCCCTTTTGGCGGTGCGATTCGCTTGGGATGGTCGCTCGAACTCGGTGGCGGCTTTAATGAGGGCGAAGCGGTTAAGTATGGAAAACTCAAGCGTAGCTTTTCCACCTTTGTCGCCTTTGACACCCGCTTTGGGCCGCTCTATTTCGGGTTTGGCAGCACGGGGAAAAATGCAGCGACCACCTACTTATTCTTAGGCCCAATCTGGTGAACGGTGCGCGATTTCAGACCCGCCATCGTACTGGGGCGGCGTAAGGCAGTAAAGGCAGAGAATTCCCAAGAACGAAAGCCCAACATGAGACTAAAGCCATCGCGGTCTTCCACTGGCAAACGCCTGTCCTCTTGCTGCAAACGCGCTAGTTCCGCACCCAAATGCTGAATTTTAATCTGAATTTCTTTCGCGCTTTTAAGTGAAAGCCGTGCCGGAATGCACATCAATACTTCACCTGCGCCATCAAAGCGTCCATCAAAATAATCGGCGACCACATGCTCTTTGAAAAAAGCTTGTATCGGACCATCTGGCAGCCATTTAAAAGCTGGGGAAACGCGCAAGCGATAACGATTTAAGGGCTTTAATTCGATAAAGCCGTGCTTATCTAATTCGATCAAACAAAGTATGCATTCGGCTTCGGTCAAGGTATAGGTCTCGATAATCTGATCGTAAGTCCAATTCCCTAAACAAGAAATCGCCACCAGTAAGAGCTTGGGATTTTCCATCAAAGCTCTTTCCTGCGCCAGACTCAAACTATCGGCTTGCGGTGTCATTTCCAAACTCTTGCGCATGACTTCTTCTAAATCAATATGCGCGACTTGGCAAATTTGTGCCAAACGCGAAAGCGTCATATCCTTTTGACCGAACATACGCTTCACGCTCGACTCGCTCATCTCAATTTTTTGAGCGAGCTGTTTGTAGGTCATACCGACACGACGCAGCTCCATACGCAAGACATCCAATAACAAATCCGGAGAACTCATAGCTGACCTTTTTAATTGAGTTGAGCGAAAAAATGAAGCGTCGCGAATGCCGAATAAATTCGCGCTTCCCTATAGCTTCAAAATACGCAAAGCATTCTACTCCAGAATTTATCATCTGCTAGATTTTTGCGACCAAGCAAAAAGAAAGGCAGCCGAAGCTGCCCTTTCCTTTGTTTATGCGCCTTATTTCTTAGGCTTCTTTCCCGCAGCCGTTGCAGGCAAATAATTAAGCGGATCATTTAAACCCGATTCATACGCCGTCATGACCGTTTTTGGACGCATGCAAGTCGCACCCAGTACCGTGGAATCGGCCGATTCAGAACGCACGCATACTTGCAACTGCATGATCTTGTTTTGTGGAATTCCTGCTGCCGCGGCAATCGCAATCACTTGATGTTCATTTGCGCCATGCGCGATTAATTGATCAACGGTTTTTTGTAGGTGATGCGATTTAGAAACTGCTGTATAAATGCCCTCCATCGAAGTATCGACCGTTTGCGCCACCGGTTTTGCCTGCAGATTTGATGGCTGACTCGCGAAAGCCGACCCTAGCAAGAAAAATCCCAAGCTCGCGCCCAATAAACTTATTTTCATTTGCATCTCCATTCGCCGTTTTCAAGATTGTCGGCAAAACACTTTGCCCGACCCACCGATTTTAGGACTTCTGGGAGCGAAGGCAATGCGTAAATTAACAACTTCATTCCCTGTTCATGCAATAAAAGTGCTTATTTCCGTAAAAATCAACTCAGAGTTTCCAAACCCAAATCTATTCCTTGCAAGTCCCTAACTTCTTGCAAATGCCCCACCCTGCCCACAAATGGCTCGCGTTCATGCCAGCCTTGAGCGCGCGCAGGAACCAACCAATAACCCGCTTCATCACGCACGATCCAATACGGCGGCGTTTGCATAAACTCATAGATCGTTTTCATTCCATCACCGAAAAGATAGGGTAACGCCGCCATTCCGGTTCGCGATACCTTTTTCCGTGGGCAAAAATAAACCCCAAAACCGCCGCCTGATCACTCAATAAATCAGGGTAGTTTCGCTTCCATTCGGCAAAAAGCGCGGCGAGTTCAGGCTCACTTTCTAACATATCCAAGGCACTGTCTTCGAATACGTAGTCTGAAAAAGCTTCCTTTTTTTCCAGCACGCTATTAAAAAATCCCCAGCGGAAAAAACTATCGTGCGCTTGTGGTTCCAAAGTTTCGACCGCGTAACGTGCATTTTCTTGCGTCAAGTCCAGCCAATAATCGCCTACTTGCGTCGTGATGGTTTCATCGCTACGCTCGAGCTCCATCTCATCGTGAAACATATGTCCCTCGTAAGCATGGAGACGTGAAGTCGTCGCCTTTACACGATAGCACTGGACACGGATGTCCTGCGCGATTTCTACGCGCTTCAGTTGAACGCCATTCCACTGCAAGCGTTCTATCACTTCACGCCAGGCTTGCGGTATCAAATACGCTTTCGGCGTTTTGATCACGAGCGCTTCACGAAAATGATCGTAGTAGGGAATATCCCTTTCCCAAGCTTGCGTTCTATCATAAGAAAGTCGTGTGTAATTCCCGATTTTACTTGGGCTATAAATGGCTTGATATCCCTTAAAACGGAAGGACGAAGGACAACTATGGTCCGCCTCCCACAGCACGGGCCAGTGCGCTTTTTCCTTCGCTGCAGCACGTGCTTGCGCCCGCAAAGTTTGAATTTGCGCCGCATTATTGATCGTAAAATCAAGCACGACCTCGACTAAACATCGCATAGACGCGTAACGATCGGCATAGGGTTTGAGCATGTGCGTCTCGGGCATAAAACCGATGGTGTGATGCAAGGCAGCATACCCGGTTGAAAAACGCGGCACTTCTAGGAAATCTTCAATGCCATCGTCAGGCGTTACTTTCACTGGATTGACGTAAGGACAGGTCGGCCAGCCACGCGCCTCCATTTGCGCATAAATTTCGGGCAGCATACTTTGACGCAAAAAAGACCCCAAGCCTTCACCTAATTTATCGGCCTGGGTCTGAATTAAAGTCATGGTATAAACATAGTCAGCCCCGTTAGACGTGTGGGTATCGACCATGACATCGGGATTCCATTGCGTAAAAAATTGATTGAATACTTGCGCCGCTAAACTATCGCATTTAATGAAATCACGATTCAAATCCAGATTGCGCCCATTGGCGCGAAAGCCAAACATCTCAGGTCCATCTTGATTTACCCGCGAAGTATTTTGTCGATTCAAACAACCATCAACATTGTAGATAGGGATAAACAAAAACACGGTCTTACCCAGTCCCGCACGTAACTCAGGATGCACGCAAAAATCACGCACCAAGGCCATGCAGGCATCAATCCCCTCGGGTTCACCAGGATGAATGCCATTGTTATTAAAAAAAATGGGGCGCTTTTGGGCGTGTAAAACTTCGCGATCAAATTCGCCATCCGCTGTAATGACTCCCGAAAACATGGGAATCCCATTATCCGAAATTCCAATCTGCTGCCACGACATTACATCGGAAAAGTCCTTCGCAAGCCGCTCATAGAACGCCATACATTGCACCCATTGGGTGGTTTGGTTTTGGTTGCCAAGTTCAAAAGGCGTTGGATAATCAGAGGATGTGGTTAAGGAAGAAGTAGGCATAAATCAAGCTCAATGAAGTCAAACAGGTGGTCGATTGTAGCACCGGCCTCTCTAAATTTTGAACGCATTGTCAGTATCAATACCGAACACTTTTCAGAAAAAATGCCAAATAAAAGTTCCATACCACCGAAAAGCACTACTGCACAGTACTCGATCACGCAAGATTTGCACCTTACGATGAAAGTTTGGATTTTATGTCCTAGCATCGCAACACTGCGTTCCAAGTTGATTCGAAACAGCTCCCCCCGGAGAACAAGGCTCAACCCAAACGCAACACGCTTTTTTATTTTTACGAGGAATACGAGGAATTTATGTCTACTTTTAAACGCGCTGGTTCAACTTCCGTACTCTCTACAATTGTAAGCATCGCAGCGACCGTAGGTGCGCTCGCTTTTGCTGGCACGGCTTCGGCAGGAGATACTTATGTAGGCGGTGCTTGGGCGGTACGCACTACCAACGACCTCAACTGCGCAGCGGGCGCGGCTTGTGAAAAAGCCAGTAAGAGCAGCGGCAAAATTTTTGCCGGTTATGATTTCTCAACCACGACCTACAGCGGTTTTAATTTGACGCAAGGTGTCGAAGCAATGGCTTACCAAATCGGCGACACCAAAGCCACTTTCGCCACTGGCGCTGGAGCAAAAAATGGCACCGGAAATTCCAGCGGAACCGGGATGTTTTACAAGCTCGATTTCGGCAATGAAAACTACGGCTTCATCACACGCATAGGGGCTACTTACGCTCATAGCTCGGTTGATTTTGCAGCCGGTGGTCGCGAAACAGAAAACGCTTGGTTTGCCCCAGCCGTCGGACTCGGTGCACGCTATTCGGTGACGAAAAATATCAGCTTAACCGCAGATTGGGATCGCCTACCGGCAAAATTTTCTAGCAGCAATAGCGAAAAATCCGTCAACAACATGTTCTCAATCGGCATGTCCTACAAATTTTAATGGTGGCGTTTAGTTCGCTATCTGGTCCGAACCACTGACGTACAGAGACACACAATACCTGTGAAATAATAAGATACTCCCCTCCGTCTTATTATTTCGTGTGTCTCTGTGCTGATGGGGTTAGCCCACTCAAATTTCTGGTGTCGGCAGATATTCCATTTCAAAATCATCCAATGCCGCCAACATTTCGGCAAAGGCTAGCTCAACCTGTCCCGGCTCCCCTTTTACACCCAACTCAATATGCCTACGTTGTGCCGCAGTGGCTACGCTAGGCAAACTAAACACTTTGACCTGCGGATATTTTTCTTCCAATAACTCCATCATGGGCGTTAAAGTCGATTCCGCTACTTCGAACACCAATACCGATTTTTCTTCCGTGGGGTGTTGGTGAAACAGATGCGCATAGTGGGTATCTAAAACCCAAGCAATCATAGGCCAAGCCATCACCGGAAAGCCGGGAACGAAATAATGTTCACGAATCGCAAATCCTGGGATTTTGTTGAATGAATTCGGGATGATTTCCGCACCAATTGGAAACTCACCCATCTTTAATCGATTCGCGTAATCAATGCTTGCAATATCGACCGTCTGACCCGCCTCCGCCGCCATACTCAGCACCCGTTCGTGTATCAAAACACGCGCCTCGGCATGAATTTCTATGCCGAGTCCAAGTGCAGCCGCCGCGCATTGACGCGTATGATCGTCCGGCGTAGCGCCAATACCGCCGGTACTAAACACGATATCGCCACTGGCAAAACTACGTCGCAGAACTGCGGTAATGCGGTCACGATCATCGCCCACATATTCCGCCCAGTCCAAACTCAGTCCGCGCTCTTTCAGGAGAGCGATCACTTTGGGCAAATGCTGATCCACTCGCTTACCCGATAAAATCTCGTCGCCAATAATAATCAAACCTATCGCCATTCTGAGCTCCTTTATTCTTTAGGACTACCTTCAACTTCGCTGTCACGCAAGGCGTGCAAAGCTGCCAGACAATAATGCTGAAACCATAAACCAGTAAAAATAAAAATGATGATGCACACCCAAAGCGATGCGCTCACAAAAAATGGGAAAAATAAGACCGACGCAAACGACATGCCGCCGCCCAACCACAAAGCCGAAGGCAAAGTGCCTATCCAGCCTGCAATGGTTCCCATCAAAATCAAGGGAGCCCGATGCCCAAGGCAAATTTGCTTGCGCTCGTCTTCACTGGCATAAAATGATAAGGCATCGTAAGTCATGATGCGATAAGTCAGCCAGCCCCATAAAATCGGCTGAACGAACATATACACGGGAGGAAAAAACATCAACGGCAAACTGACGATACTGAGCAGGGCAAAAATTAAAAATGAGAGTAAAGCATGTCCAACTGAACCCAAAATCGACCCGCCCGCGCGCTTTTCAAGGCGTGGAAAATCGCGCCCGCCGACATGACGACTAATCACAGGCATCGCCAAACCGCCGACTAACATCAGGGAACTCAATAACATCAGCGGCAATAATATCCACATCGCCAGCACCGGAACGATCACTGTCTTTAAGGCCAGCAATCCTAAGGGGGCTAACATCCGACCCGCAGTTCCAAAACCCTCATGGTCGCCCATGTACGCTTGAATGAAATCGAGTACGCTCTGCATGCGCCACCACATCAAGCCTCCCCACAATCCTAGCGAAAGCAGAAGCGGTAACAAGCTCAGAAAAAAAAGCTTTACGCTAAACTGGGATACAAAAGCCCGACTCCATGCGCGTGCGATGCCGACCAAATTCATGATGCATTTCCTGAATTAAAATTCGAATGCGCATTTTACCATTCTGCATTCCAAATCAA
>JAHFQV010000056.1:0-14164 GCA_023259175.1 Oxalobacteraceae bacterium
GAACGCATGAACACTTTCAGCTTATTCTTCCAAGGATTGATCGCATTCATACGGATCCGGTCGCCCAATAAAGCACCACCTGATTTGCGGCGCGATGGGTCGATCGAAATCAAGGCGATATTGAGTTGATCGTCTTGATCAAGACGGATGCGGCGTATCAGTTCATCAGTCAGGGAAGATTTGCCTGCGCCGCCAGTACCGGTAATGCCTAGAGCCGGCAGCTTACTGTGTTCTGCGGCCTTGAGAATATCGGCACGTAATTGCGGGCTGACCTGGTCGTTTTCGAGGGCGGTAATCAGTTGCGCCAAGGGTCTATGTTTATCCGCCATCTCGCCTTCTTGCAAGGCCTGAATGCTGCTTGGTGCATAGCGCGATAAATCGATGTCGCAGGCTTGTATCATGGACAAAATCATGCCAACCAGCCCCATGCGTTGGCCGTCTTCCGGGCTGAAAATACGCGTCACACCATAGGCATGCAAATCGGCGATTTCTTCTGGCACGATCACGCCACCACCACCGCCGAAGACCTTGATATGTGCACCGCCCCGCGCTTTTAGCAAGTCGATCATGTATTTGAAATACTCGACATGCCCACCTTGGTAACTGGAAATCGCTATCCCTTGCGCATCTTCCTGCAAAGCAGCGGTGACGATTTCTTCTACCGAACGGTTGTGACCGAGGTGGATCACTTCGGCACCATTGGCCATCAAAATACGGCGCATGATATTAATCGAGGCATCGTGGCCATCGAACAATGAAGCGGCGGTGACGAAACGGACTTTGTTAGTCGGTTTATATTCGGTTAACTTCTCGGCGATAGATAGATCGGTCATGTTGCTTTCCTTTTGTTCAATCGATAAATGCTTGTGGCAAATATGCTGTTGTTCGATTATATGACGTTTCGATTTACGTTTACGTTCACGTCACTTATTAATTGTAGTTTTTTGTTGGTTTTGGCTTTGCCTTGAGCCTACTATGCGCACACTTAATCAAAGTCTTACTAAAAGCGTTCTGCTGCAAAAAAAGCAAACCCCTCAACGCCGAGACGCTGAGGCGCAGAGGAGCGCCGAGAAAAGCGTGGATCGATAGCTTTTCTCTCTTTTCGATTTTCTCAGCGTCTCGGCGCCTCGGCGTTGAGGGGTTTTAATGTCCAATCAAGCCGCCTCTCGTTGGATCGGCGCACTCAGCAAAGCCGCTTTCTCCACTTGATAAGCTTGCATCGCCTTTTCTTTCACATGACCGAAGCCACGGATTTTTTCTGGCAGATTGGCAATCGCCACGGCCTGCCCAAGATTGTCGGCGCTTAACTGGCTCAGCAAAGACAAGATCGTCTCGCGGTAATCGGTAATCAAGGCGCGCTCTTTTTGACGTTCTTCGGTATAGCCGAACACATCTAATTTGGTGCCGCGCAAACCCTTTAATTTTGCGAGCAACTTAAATGCTTGCCACATCCATGAACCGTATTGCGCTTTGACTAGATGTCCCTGACTATCTTTCTTGGAAAATAGCGGCGGTGCGAGATTGAATTTGACTGAAAAATCGCCTTCGAATTGTTGCTTGAGCTTTTCCGTGAATTCGCCATTGGTGTACAAGCGGGCGACTTCGTATTCATCTTTGTAGGCCATCAATTTGTAGGCGTATTTAGCGACGGCCATTGCCAACTTATTGCCTTGGCCTAGCTTCTCTTCGGCCGCACGTACTTGTTGCACCACATCGGCGTAACGCTGTGCGTAGGCGGCATCTTGATACGCCGTCAATTCGGCTACGCGGTGCTGGATTAAGCTATCCAAGCTCTGCGGCATTTGCAGCACGATGGCTTGCGTCGGCAAGGCGATTTTTTCTACCCGCGCCAGATCTACTGCAGCGCGGCGACCCCACAAAAAGGCTTGCTTATTGGATTCAATCGCCACGCCATTGAGTTCAATCGCACGCAGTAAAGCCGCTTCTGATAAAGGCAGTGCGCCTTTTTGAAAAGCGAAACCGAGCATGAATAAATTGGTCGCGATCGAATCGCCCATCAGTGCGGTAGCGAGTTGGGTAGCGTTGATGAAATCGACCTTGCCACCGACTGCATCGGAAATCAAGTTTTCAGTCGAATCCAAGGGGAATTGCCAATCAGGATTTTTAGCAAAGGTACCGGTCGGTTGTTGGTGGGTGTTGATCACGGCATAAGTACGGCCCGCACGCATTTTTGAAATCGCATCGTGCTGCCCCGCCGTCAAGATGTCGCAACCCAAAATCAAGTCTGCTTCGCCAGTCGAAATTCTTTGTGCGCGCAGCTTGCTGGCGTGGCCTACGATACGGATATGCGAGGTGACCGAACCATTTTTTTGCGACATGCCCGTCATGTCCAACACCGAGGCCACCTTGCCTTCTAGGTGTGCCGCCATACCGAGCAAAGCGCCAACGGTAATGACGCCGGTGCCGCCGATACCGTTCAAGAGGATATTGTAAGCACGCTCGCAATTGGGCAGACTTGGTGCGGGCAAATCACCGAAGTGATTCTCTTTCGCGGCACCGGCTTTGGATTTGACTAACTTACCGCCTTCCACCGTGACAAAGCTGGGGCAAAATCCCTTCACACAGGAATAATCTTTGTTACAGGACGACTGATCAATCGCACGCTTGCGACCGAATTCGGTTTCGCGCGGCATGATGGAAGTACAGTTGGATTGCACACCACAATCACCGCAGCCTTCGCACACCGCTTCATTAATAAACAGGCGTTGATTGGGGTCGGGAAACTGGCCTTTTTTACGGCGGCGACGTTTTTCAGCGGCGCAAGTTTGGTCGTAAATCAACACGCTGGCACCCAGAACTTCGCGCAGTTCGCGTTGCACCGCATCCATGTCTTTGCGGTCGTGCAAAGTGAGATTGGCGGGCAGCTGGGACCGGTCGGTGTAGCGCGCTAAATCTTCAGTGACCAAGGCAATTCTTTGCACCCCTTCGGCCGCCATTTGTTGCGCCATCATAGGCACGCTAATAATGCCGTCAACCGGCTGACCACCCGTCATCGCCACCGCATCGTTATACAAGATTTTGTAGGTGATATTGACCTTGGCAGCCACCGCTGCACGTATCGCTAAATAACCGGAATGGAAGTAAGTACCATCGCCCAAATTTTGAAATACGTGTGGCAGCGTCGAAAACGCCGCCTGCCCTATCCACGGCGCGCCTTCACCGCCCATGTGGGTGGTGAGCTTATTAAATTCTGGATAGATCGCGGTGGCCATCACATGACAACCAATACCTGCCAAAGCCAAACTGCCCTCGGGTACTTTGGTGGAGGTATTGTGCGGACAACCGGAACAGTAATAAGCGGGACGCGCTGGCGTATTCACGTCTTTTTTCAGCACGACATCTTTGGCTTCTAAAAAGGCCAAACGCGCTTTGATGAGATCGCTGGTATGAAATTGAGCGATGCGTGCAGCGATGACCCTGGCCACTTGCGCCACCGAGAAATCGGCTTTGGAAGTCAAGAGCCATTCACCGCGCGGTGCCACCCATTCGCCTTTTTCATCGAACTTACCAATCACACGGGGACGCACATCGTCACGCCAATTGTAGAGTTGTTCTTTGAGCTGGTACTCGACCATTTGACGTTTTTCTTCCACCACCAAAATCTCGTCTAGGCCTTGCGCAAATTCACGCACACCATCCGGTTCCAAAGGCCAGGGCATGGCAACTTTATAGAGACGAATGCCGATCTCGGCGGCGAATTTTTCATCAATGCCCAGTTCTTCCAAAGCTTCCAGCACATCGAGATAAGACTTACCGGAAGCGACGATACCCAATTTGGCATGCGGGCTATCGATCGTCACATGATTGAGTTGATTGGCACGCGCATAGGCCAAAGCCGCATAGATTTTATAATCCTGCATCAAGGCTTCTTGCTTACGCGCTTGTATCCCTAGGGTATCGAGCGAGAGGCGCGTATTCAGACCGCCTTCTGGCATCGCAAAGTCCTCGGGAATCTTAATCGTCAAACGAAAGGGATCGGCATCCACCGAGGAAGTCGATTCCACCGTATCGGCCAGAGCTTTAAACCCCACTACGCAACCGGAAAAACGCGACATGGCCCAGGCATGCAAACCCAAGTCCAGATATTCCTGCACATTGCAAGGGTAAAGCATGGGTATCATACAGGCCGAAAAAATATGATCGGACTGATGCGGCAAGGTGGACGAATACGCGCCATGATCATCACCAGCCACTAACAACACGCCACCGTGCTGCGAGGTACCTGCATGGTTCATGTGCTTGAATACATCGGCGCTACGATCCACTCCCGGACCTTTGCCATACCACATGCCAAACACGCCATCGTATTTGGCCGGGCCTATCAAATCGACGGTTTGTGTGCCCCACACTGCCGTGGCAGCCAGGTCTTCATTCACCCCAGGCACAAATTGAATATGACTGGCTTCAAGTAATTTTTTGGTCTTCCACAAAGTTTCATCCAAGCCCCCCAAAGGCGAACCACGATAGCCCGAAATAAAACCGGCAGTATTGAGGCCCGCAGCTTGATCGCGCAATCTTTGCATCATCGGCAAACGCACTAAGGCTTGTATGCCGGATAAAAATATTTTGCCCGAAGTGGCGGTGTATTTATCCGTCAAACTGACATTCGCCAAAGTGGGCGCAGTGTTGACAGTAGTAGATACGGGAGAAGTGTTACTTGGTGCAAGCGCGTGTGCAGGTGCAGGCGCCAGACCAGCAGATTTCATTGCTGTGTCGGATGACATGTGAAGCTCCAAAAAATTTGTGATTTTTGTGTGCAAAGAACATGCGCTGTGTTCGGTAAAACACAAGTTTGTTCTGAACTTATACGAAGGTATTCGCTACAAGCTCGAGTTGCATAGGCTGAGATGGCAGCCATTTTAGTCCAATTTAGACCTCAAGTGAAAGCAAAAACCAACGCGGGCTGGGTAATTTCAAAAACATCCAGGCGGCTCAATAACAGCATCAACGCCGCGCGTATTCATGTAAGACTTGCATTTTCACTCAAAGCAAACTGGGAGACATCAAAGAAAGCTTTCGAAATTTCGGGCTGGAGACCAAGCCCATTCGCTGCAGCGCTCTCTCGACTTCCTTTGAAATCTGCTGAGTTGGAAGTGTAGTGCGCAGCGCACTGTTTGCAAAATAGGGAGTTTGAATAGGGGTATCACGAAATCTAATATACCAACTTGGTTTTAAGATTGACAATGAACAATACATCAAAGGGCTCAACTAGGGCTGAATCCAAAGTTCAGCCCTAACTACAACACGATTACACAAAATAAGAAAACTAATGCCGCCTAGCCCACGACAAACCAAATAGGGGTCGCAGGAGCTTTATTCTGCGCACGATTTCAAAGCCCATAAAACTCAGAAGCAAGGTGAGTGCGATTAAGATCGGCCCTTCTACAATCGGCATCATGCGCCAAGATTTGAGTGAAAAAGCGATGATGATAATCAAGCTTTGGTGAAGGATATAAACTGGAAAAACTGCCTCGCTCAAATATGCGCGCGCTGGGTGGTTAAAATTAAGATGTTGCCGTGCGAAGCCGCAAGCGGCGAGTATCGCATTCCAAGCTAAGAAGACGTAAACTAAGCGTTGAAAGAAAAGTGCCGCTTGGGATGGTTCGCGTGTTTCGTTGAAATAGTGCATGTAGGCGATCATGTAGCACCAGCCCAAGAGCGCACAGGCCAAACTACGCCAACGCACTTTGGCTAAGGCCTTCCAAAAAGCAGAATGATCACCCATCAAAACGCCGAACAAAAATAAAAACAGATAAGTGGCATGATTAAACCAATCGCCCCATAACGCGTGCGTATCAGGAAAATCGGACATTAAAATCATCCGTGCCAGTGCTAAATACGCCACGGGTAAGATCACGATAAGCCAGCCTTGCATCCACGTCGTTAATCCCTCACGCGTACGCCCCATCATCTTTGGTGCCAAGCTCATCAGACCCCACAGCAGCAGGCTATACACCCAAAGATAGGCAACAAACCAGAGATGATTCCAGGTCGGCAGTCGAAGACATTTTTCTTGGCAAAAGCCATGATAGCCCGTGCTGTACAGCTGTAAAAAATCGCTATAGCTACCCGCATACGACACTTTTTCGACAACTTCAAAATAGGATTGGGGTGGCACGATCACCGCCATGCCAAACACGAGTGGGAGCAATAAGCGGACGCTGCGACTCCCGGCGAAGCGCGATGGACTTTGCTTCTTGAGCATAAAGCTGGACGCGACCCCGGACACCATAAAAAGTAGGCCTAGACGCCAAGGACTACTCAGCATCATCAGTGGCTCTAGAAAATCACTCGCAAAGGGGCTCTTAATGTGCCAGCCCCAAGTCACGTAATACATACCGACGTGGTAAAGAATCAAAATAAAAAAAGCGATGATGCGTACCCAGTCTAAAAAATAAAGCCGTTCAGGCGCGGCTTCGGGGGTAAGTTGAGCGGCTTGCGGTGACATAGCGTTTCCTTAGCAGTTTCGAAGCCACGACGATAGGCTAAGTGTTCGAGCAGACCAAGGAAAATGGGGCGAACGCCGATTAGCTGGGGTGAACACCGGGGCTTAGGAAATCGCTGCAGATCAAAAATTCGGTTTCAAAACCATGTCCAAAATAGCGTCACGGTACTGTCGACTGCAGGGAATTTTTTCGCCGGACTTTAAATGCACTTCGTAGTCGCCTTTTTCGCTACTCACCAATTGGTCGATTTGATCGAGACGCACAATATAACGGCGATGGCAACGGGCATAGTCCCTACCCAGTCTTTGCAAGATACCCGACATCGTTTGTCGAAAAATATGTTGGCCTTCATGGGTGACTAAAAGCACATAATTATCGGCCGCTTCGACATAGCGTATCTGCGCAGTAGCGAGGATTTTGATACGCCCCCGCTCATTGAGCAGTAGTGGTGCTAGCTGTTGCTGTTTGAGCGGTGCTTGCAAGCGCTGACTTAACTTATCCAAACAATTTAGAAAGCGCGACTCATCATAGGGTTTGAGTAAATAGTCGATGGCGTTTGCGTCAAAGGCTTGCACGGCATAGTGGTCGTATGCAGTGACAAAGATAATTGCAGCAGAAATTTGCGGAAGCGCTTGCACCACACTCAGACCATCCATCTCCGGCATTTGCATATCCAAAAAAATCGCATCGAAACTGTGCATTGCGATGAGTTGCAAGGCTTCTAGGCCATTACGAGCTTCGCTTAGCGTGTGCGGCGGCGCGTATAGTCCCAACATTCTGCGCAATTTATCGCGCGAAGGTCGCTCATCATCAACGATTAAGAAATGCAGGCTCATCGTTCTAAGGTGTCTCAAGAGCGCCATCTAGCGGAATACGCAAAGTGGTTTTGACACCCGCGCCTACGAGCGGCTCCAAACGCAAACTGGCTTGATCGGCATACAGTACTTCAATGCGTTGTCGTATGTTGGCTAGGCCTATGCCTTCGGTCGTGGTGGGCTGTGATACCAAGCTTCCCGCATCATCTTCTACGCTCAAAATCAAAAAGCCCGATTCAAGTCGGCTGCGTATACAAATGTGCGTCGGTGTCGAACGCTTTTCAACCACATGCTTAAAGGTATTTTCCAAAATGGGTTGCAGACACATCACGGGAACTTTGCATGCCTTGGCCGCAGTATCGAGTTCCCATGCGATTGTGACCCGATCAATAAAGCGCGCCTGCATCAATTCGGCATAGGCTCGCAGTAGCTCGATCTCCTGACTTAAGCTCGTCTGCGATTCGCCACTTAAGGCTAAACTTGCCCTCAGTAATTCGCTCAGGCGTGTCAGTGCTTTGTCCGCAGCTTTAAGGTCAGAATACATCAGTGAAGAAATCGTATTGAGGGCATTAAAAAGAAAATGCGGCTGTATTTGCTCGGCCAAACGCTGCATTTGTGCCTGCTGTAAAAGCGCCAGCGTTTCCGCTGCTTTTTCTTTTTCAGTCAAAAGCGAGGTATAGGCTTCGACACCGAAAAAAATCGAG
The DNA here is from genome assembly GCA_023259175.1 of Oxalobacteraceae bacterium. GTDB lineage: Bacteria > Pseudomonadota > Gammaproteobacteria > Burkholderiales > Burkholderiaceae_D > Undibacterium. Next base: position 7,987 of record JAHFQV010000056.1, read on the forward strand.
TAGAAAATCCCGTAAAAAAACGTGAGCTTAATCGATTCGTAGATGAACACTTGCGGCCAAGCGACATGCGTATAAACGCTACCGAAAGCGGCGTACACCGCATGTCGAATGGCGAAAACGACACAAACAAAAAAAACACAAACGAGTGGCTGATAGAGCAGCAGACGTAAAAACCAAAGACGCGGTGTTGCGCGCAATTGCTGATTATTCAGTAGCGGCCATTGCAGCCAAAAAATCAACAGTGTTACGAGTGCAGAAGAGCTTTCCCAAAATACTGGTTTCCAAAACTCACGGCCACCGCTACGCTCATAGTCTTGCACAGCGACCGCGATCATCAAAGCCCAAAACAGTATCATGCCCACGACGACCGTGCGGCGCACCGACAAAATAGCAGATTGCGCCGTCGATTTCATGTCGCAATCAGGCTTTTTGTCCCCAGCCATTGTCCTTTGTTAGACAGGTCTCTGCTCAATTCCAATACCAGTTTAGCGACGGCCATCGCAGCATTGGTCAAGGGGATGTTTTTGGACGAACACAAAGTAACGGTGCGCGATAGGCTCACATCGCTGATGGGACAAGCCCGCATCTCGCCTCGCTCGATTTCAGCCAATAGCGGTGAGACTGGCAAGATCGTTGCGCCCATGTCCGCCAAAATTGCGGACTTTAAAATCGCGATCGAAGTGATGTCGATGACGTGGTTGATTTTCAACCCGGCTTGCTGCACAAGCTGCTCAATCCGTGGCCTAACACCATGCTGAATACTGGGCAAAATCAGCGGGACTTCCAAAGCTTTTGCCAGCGTAATCGATTTACGTTTGCAGGCAAACTGTGAATCGCTGCGGGTAATAAACATCATCTCTTCTTCGACCAGCGGTTCTACATTAAATTTTCCTAACTGACCGTCATCAAAGAGTATCGCTAAATTCAGTCGGCCTGAAGCGAGCTGCTCGGTCAAATTTCCCGTCAATTCCTCGGTGAGTTGAAATACGATGTCGGGGTAGGCTGCGCGCACTGCGGTCAAGAGCGGAAAAGCCAGTGCGCCAGAGGCACTTTGCGGAATGCCTAGAGCGACAGTACCGGTCGGCTTGTCTGTCGATTGACGCACCGCCGATTTAAGATCACTCACTTGTTTTAAGATCGCCAGCGCATGTTCGTAGAAAATTTTCCCCGCATCGGTCGCTTGCATGCCTTGCGCAGAACGATGTAAAAGCAGAGCGCCTAATTCTTCTTCGAGTAATTGCAATTGTTGACTTAAAGCCGGCTGCACGATATGCAGCACCCGCGCCGCACGCGACAGGGAACCATGATCGACGATGGCGACAAAATACCGGAGCTGACGAAGTTCCATAGGCAAAAAAGTGGATGATGTGAATGAAGCGACGATGCCGGAGTGTGACAGGAATTTTAGAAAAATTCCACGCTATCTTGTGACTGCTCGATTTTAAGTGCGCCGGTCGTGACCAAATCTTCGTAATGGCAAACCCGATTGCGTCCATTCGTTTTGGCGTAATACAAGGCTTGATCGGCGCGACCGATGATGCCGACGGCAGGTTCGAAAGGATCGATGTGGGCAAAACCAATACTGATGGTCACCGTACCCACCTGTGGAAAGTTATAGCGCCCCACATTTTCGCGGAAACGGTCGAAGACGATTTGCGCATCGTCCTTGGTAGTCGAGCGCAGTAAAATGACGAATTCTTCGCCACCAAAGCGAAATAATTTGTCGGTAGGGCGGAATGAAGAGCGCATTAAATTCGCCACCAAAATCAGCACCTCATCGCCATACAAGTGCCCGAACTGATCATTGACGCGTTTGAAGTGGTCAATGTCCAACACCGCCAGCCAATGCTGTTTTTCTTTTTCGTCGTGACGACGGTCAGGATGCGCTTGATCCTCTGCCGTTTGCTGCTTAATGCTGGTGCGTAGAATTTTTGAGAAATTATCGTCGAAGGTTTTACGATTTAACAGTCCGGTGAGCGAGTCCCGCTCACTATAATCAAGTAGATTTTGAAAATTGCGATACACAACCAAAATCCCAGACATCACTTGCTTGGTACTCTTCGTATAAGTCGCGGGATTGGTGATTTCTAGGCAGGCATGCACCCGTTCATTCATTCGTACTGGCAGCCAGACCACCCTTTGCTTACTGGCCTTATCATAATATTCGATGATGTTGTCGCCCTGCGCAATGCCACGCCCCAAGCTGGGCAATTGATCCAGCGCGATCCCAGGGTGGTCGCTAATGTCAGTTTCAGCTTGCGCCTCAGTCTGACCTCGCATTAAGGTAATCTGCGGTTTCACGGCGACTTTGTCGCCAACATAGGCAAACTCCAAGACCCGTGCACACTCGGCATCGGTCAGTTCACTTAAAGCTGAAATTACTGAAATGTTCAGGAGGTCGTGATCGCGATGACCCGTGATCTCCATCAAGTGTTTTATGATTGCTTCCATAGTCTCGATTGTTGGCGCAGCACCAGACAGTTCAGTGGACAGATCAGAAGAAAAACTTGCTGCTAATAACTTTATAGAGTAATTCCCCACAAGTAAATCATGCCCCCCTAAAAAAAGCCTCTTTTTGTTGTTACAAAGGAGCAGTATCCGCATTTTTCAGATTAAAAAAACAGCATTTTTGCCGCTTTGTTTGCGCTTCCATCGCTTTTTTTTGCCCATTTTGTATGCAAACACCGTCGCGCTCTCATTCTTAAGGTATCCTTGCGGCACACTTCAAATCACTGTAAAACACACCATTAATCAGCTTCATATTGAGGCTCAGTTTAGGTTTCATATTGAGCTTCCTCTTGGTGAAAGCTTACGTCTGATTGACCCCTTTTTTATTTTTCATCGAATCTAATCGAGTATAACTATGGCGAACTACGTCTACACCATGAATCGCGTCGGCAAAATTGTGCCGCCCAAACGTCAAATTTTAAAAGACATTTCTCTTTCATTTTTTCCGGGTGCCAAAATCGGCGTTTTGGGATTAAACGGTTCTGGTAAATCGTCCTTATTAAAAATCATGGCGGGCATTGACAAGGATATTCAGGGCGAAGCCGTCCCCATGCCCAATTTGAATATCGGCTACCTGCCGCAAGAACCTCAGCTTGACGCTGAACAAACCGTCAGACAAGCGGTGGAAGGTGCTCTGGGCGAAGTCTTTGAAGCACAGGCCAAGTTGGAAGAAGTTTATGCCGCTTATGCTGAAGCAGATGCCGATTTTGATGCGCTCGCCAACGAGCAAGCGCGCTTGGAAGCGATTATCTCTACCTCAGCGGGCGACAATGTCCAACTGCAATTAGAGATGGCCGCTGATGCCTTGCGCCTCCCCCCTTGGGATGCCAAAATCGGCGTCTTGTCTGGTGGCGAAAAGCGCCGCGTCGCCTTGTGTCGTTTGCTCTTATCTAAGCCGGATATGTTATTGCTTGATGAACCGACCAACCATTTGGATGCCGAGTCCGTCGATTGGTTGGAACAATTTCTGTTGCGCTTCCCCGGTACGGTCGTCGCCATTACCCATGATCGCTATTTTCTCGACAACGCGGCCGAATGGATTTTGGAACTCGACCGTGGTGCGGGTATTCCTTGGAAAGGCAATTACAGCTCTTGGCTAGATCAAAAGCAAGCCCGTCTCAAACAAGAAGAAGCCACGGAATCGGCACGTCAAAAAGCTTTGCAAAAAGAGTTGGAATGGTCACGCCAAAATCCAAAAGCACGGCAAGCCAAAAGCAAAGCACGTCTGGCACGCTTTAATGAAATGAGCGAACACGAATACCAGAAACGTAACGAGACCCAGGAGATTTTCATTCCCGTAGCCGAGCGTCTGGGCAATGAAGTGATTGAATTTAAAAACGTCAGCAAAGCTTTTGGTGATCGCCTCTTGATCGACAATTTAAGTTTTAAAATTCCACCGGGTGCCATCGTCGGCATCATCGGCCCCAACGGTGCCGGCAAATCCACTTTATTCAAAATGATTAAGGGCTTGGAACAACCCGATAGCGGCGAAGTGGTGTTAGGTCAAACGGCCAAAATTTCTTTGGTCGATCAATCGCGTGAAGACTTAGGCAATACCAAAACCGTATTTGAAGATGTGGCCAATGGTGCCGATATTTTAAGTGTTGGCCGCTTCGAAATGCCATCGCGTGCTTATCTTGGTCGCTTTAATTTCAAAGGTGGTGATCAACAAAAAATTGTCGGCAATTTATCAGGCGGTGAGCGCGGTCGTTTGCATCTCGCAAAAACCTTGTTACAGGGCGGAAATGTCCTATTATTGGATGAGCCGTCTAATGATCTTGATGTCGAAACTTTGCGCGCCTTGGAAGATGCCTTACTTGAATTCGCTGGGAGTGTCATGGTGATTTCACATGACCGCTGGTTCCTTGACCGGATCGCCACCCACATCCTCGCTTTTGAAGGCGACTCTCAGGTGTCTTTCTTCGATGGTAACTATCAAGAATACGAAGCGGACAAGAAGAAACGTCTGGGTGAAGAAGGCGCAAAACCGAAACGGATACGCTACAAACCGCTCACTGTGTAATTAAACTAAACACTTCTCCTAAGGAGCCCGCCATGCGCACAAGCACTCACACTCAACTGAGCAAGCATTTTCTAGCTTTGTGCTTACTCATCGCCAGCATGGTGATGATGAATAGTGCCTATGCAAATGGCGGCGGCAAAGAGGCCGGCGGTGGCGCGCCGGTGGCGCGTTTGGAGCCTTTCGTTGTCAATTTATCGAGCTTTGACAAATATCTTCAGACGATCATCACTTTAAAAGTCGGTGCCGCCGAAGTGGTCGATAAAATTAAATCCATCATGCCCATTGTGCGTCACACGGTCATCATGACGCTCAGTAGCAAAGAACAAAGCGACGTGCAAACGGCGGAAGGAAAAAAGGAATTGATCGAAGAATTACGCGAAAAAATCAATAAAGCCATCGATGCAAAAGAACACGAAGGCGTCAGCGAAGTGTTCTTTGAAAATTTCGTCATCCAATAGAAAAACCGTCCTACATGTTCCAACTCCAAGCGGCCGTCGCAGCTGAAATTGAAATCAAAAAAAGTCGCTTTATCGGACAACTCTATCCCGTTTATTCGCGTGCTGAAGCGCAAGCACGTTTAAGCCAAATTCGCGCGGCTCACCCGCATGCGGTACACGTGTGCTGGGTTTTATTGTGCGAGGGTGACTCCGGTTTAGATGATGATGGTGAACCCTCCGGCACCGCCGCCAAACCCATGTACAACGTACTCGTACACAAATCATTATTCAATATTTTAGCCGTCGTAGTGCGCTATTGGGGTGGCATCAAGCTCGGTGCTGGCGGCCTCACTCGGGCTTATGGTCAGGCCATTTCCGATGCATTTAATCAAGCGCAACTCGTTCCCATCGAAGTTTTAAACGAAGCGCGCCTACGGGTTGATTTCGCTGACGAGTCTGCTTTGCGCCGACTCTGCGAACAACATCATGCGCAAGTATTAGAAGTGGAATACAAGGAACAGGCAACGGTGCAGGTGCGCATAAAGGCCAGTGAATTTGAAGCTTTTTTTCAGCTCGCGCACAACTTATTGCGCGGGAAAATCACGCTCGAATCTACAACAGCAAACTAATCTGCGCCGATGCATGCAAAGTCGGCAGGGCTTTAAAACCCGTCTTTGCATAGCGCTGCCAACGTCCCAGTATCAGATTCGTCAGCAGATTAGCGCGTAGCACGATTTCATTTTCAGGCACCGAACCCTGAACCACAGCTTCCCGCAAAGCTTGTTTAAACGCCAGTTCTATTCTGTCCAAAAATTGATTCATACGCGCCTGCAAACGCTCATCTTCATTGACCAAAGCATCACCGATCAAAACCCGGGTCATGCCCGCATTACGCTCCGCAAAACCGAGGAGCATCATACTGATACTGTGTGCTTGAGTGCGGCCATCTTTGTGTTCTTGCGTGATTTGATTGATGAGGCCAAAGACGGTGCTTTCAATAAACTCAATCAGTCCTTCAAACATTTGCGCCTTACTGGCAAAGTGGCGATATAGCGTCGCCTCGGAGACATCAATTTTTGCCGCCAATGCCGCAGTCGTGATTTTTTCACCCTTGGGGTTTTCAAGCATGCTCGCCAATGCCTGCAAAATTTGCAGTTTTCTTTCGCCAGGTTTGGTGATGGGCATAATAGGTCTTAAAGTAGCGTGCTTA
>JAHFQV010000056.1:14264-23352 GCA_023259175.1 Oxalobacteraceae bacterium
GCTTATGTGTAACGAGCTTAAGAATGATGAAAAGAAAATTGACGAAAGCGTCGCGTTAATTCAAAAACTGATTTTACCGTGATGTCGGCACTGGCGGTCAAACTTTTCTGTGGCTGATGCTGGCCAAAGCCCGTCACCATCACAGTGCGCAGGCCAACTTGCTTTGCGGCACGAATATTCGCCACGCTATCTTCTACCAAAATGCAGCGCCGCGGATGCCAGCCATGTTGCGCCAATAATTGACGCAAAAAAGTTTTTGAAGGCTTGGGCTGCGAACGGCCATGCACCCGCATGCTTTCAATTGAAAATTGTTGTGCGAAATGCGGCCGCAAACCCAAATGGCGTATCACGCCATTGGCGTACTCGGCAGGCGCATTGGTCAGCAAAATTTTCTGCCCTGGCAAGCGCGCCAAGACTCGTCCTAGTCCACGCTCGAGTCGCAACAAAGAGGCTAAATGCACGAAGCGATGCGCCTCGCGCAAAAAATCCGCTTCACGCACCCCATGATGCAGCACCATGCCCTTCAAGGTCGCGCCATAACGCCGCAAATAATCGAGGCGCAAAGCATTCACGCTGGCTAGATCCGACGCTGCACCCGCCTGTTCCAGCACCTCGGTCATGTAGCGCACCATATTGGCCGCGATCGCAGGAAACACCGCCGCACTGGCATTATGTAAGGTGTTATCGAGATCGAAGAGCCAAATAGGGGTAGACGATTTCATGGGGCTTGAAGATTTAAATCCTAATTTTCAATTCTGATTCATCTACTGTTCAATGCGCCCATCAAAGCGCCCATCAATGCGAACGTATCATAGTTCCAAAAGCCTGTTCGGTCAGAATCTCTAACAATAAAGAATGCGGTATCCGTCCATCGATAATATGCACCGTATTCACGCCCGATTTAGCAGCATCGAGTGCGGAAGAAATCTTCGGTAACATACCGCCGGAAATCGTGCCATCGGCGAACATTTCATCGATTTCGCGCGCACTCAAATCGGTGACCAAATGACCTTGCTTATCCAGCACACCGGGGATATTGGTCATCATAATTAATTTTTCGGCTTTCAAAATTTCTGCGATTTTTCCGGCGACCAAATCAGCGTTAATGTTATACGCTTGACCGTCTTCACCAAAACCAATCGGCGAAATAATCGGAATAAAAGCGTCATCTTGCAAAGCCTTCACCACCGCCGGATTGATGGCATCGATTTCGCCGACAAAACCAATGTCTAAAAACTCGCCAGGATTTTCTCTATCCGGCATTTTGAGCTTACGCGCCCGTATCAAGCCGCCATCCTTGCCGGTCAATCCCACCGCCTGCCCGCCGTAATGGTTAATCAGCATCACGATGTCTTGTTGGACTTCGCCGCCCAGCACCCATTCCACGACTTCCATGGTTTCTTCGTCAGTGATGCGCATGCCCTGCACGAAGCTACCTTGCTTACCGATTTTTTTAAGTGCATTGTCAATTTGCGGGCCGCCGCCGTGTACCACGACAGGATTCATCCCCACCAACTTGAGCAAAATAACGTCACGGGCAAAACCATGTTTCAAATGTTCTTCGGTCATGGCATTTCCGCCATATTTCACAACGATGGTTTTACCGTGAAATTTACGAATATAAGGCAGTGCTTCGGCCAGAATTTCAGCCTTAATTTCGGGTTCTACGCTGGCTATTCGATCGTTCACTGTTGTGCCTTCATTATCCGTGGTGCTTGTGCTTGTGCTCATTCTAAGCGTATCCTGTAGGTTAATCATGCTGATCCCGAATTTTACAGGCAAAGCACCTCGGCGATAAGACTTCACCCCTTAATTTTCCGCGATTTTACTCAATCATGAGCACGCTCAACGAACTCCATTTGCAACTTGAAGAAATGCGCCCAGCCTTACGACGCTTCGCTTTACTACAATTACGCAACGAAACCCACGCTGACGACGCGGTACAAGAAACCTTACTGGCAATTTTAGAAAAGCCGGATCAATTTGCCGGGCGTTCCAGTTTTCGAACCTATGTCATTGGAATTTTGAAATTCAAAATTATCGACCTCCTCCGATTGACTCAACGCGAAACCGCTTACGCCGACACCGCCAATGACGAACAATCCGATGCCGACATGATCGATCACCTCTTCCATGCCGATGGCCATACCTATGAAGACGCACGGGCATGGAATACGCCAGATGCCCAACTCGAACAACAAGATTTTTTCCGCACCCTAGAACTTTGCCTAGAAAAATTACCGGCACAAACAGGACGCGTTTTCATGATGCGTGAATGGTTAGAACTCTCGACCGAAGAAATCTGTAAGGAATTACAGATCACCTCGTCTAATCTATGGGTATTGCTCTATCGCGCACGCCTGCGACTGCGCGAATGTTTGGATTTGAATTGGTTTGGACGTACCAATACCACCACTTAGCCACGAAGCATGCTCACGTTCACCATAAGACCACACTAGATTTTCAAGCAAACCATGACAATTTTTTACTCCTGCCGACAAGCGCATGAACTGCTTTCCCAAGCACTGGACCGCCGTTTGGGTTTGGTTGAACGCACGCGTCTGCAAGTACACCTCAGCATTTGCCGCTCATGTACCCATTTCAAAGGACAAATGGGCACCCTTCGCCAGTCCATGCAGACTTGGTCGCATCAAGCAGAAGAACAAACATCAACACCTCCGACACAGTTGAAGGACGAGAAACCGGACAAGGGAACGTAGCTGATAAAAATCTCGATTCAAGCACAACAAAACACAACACAGACGATTTTGATACCATAGCGACTTTCTTGCACTTTTGTGTAGCCGTCGAAGCTGCCTGCAGTTCGACACCACAGGAAACATCATGTCTAAAGACCGTGCTTACTCAGCCACCGCCCCGCTCCCTGTCTCGCAGCGCATACGCGAACGCATCATCAAAAGCAAAACGCGCTACCATGCCAACGACAATATCGCCCAATTTATCGAGCCGGGTGAATTGGACGAACTCTTGACCGAGGTCGAAGAAAAATTGCGGGGTGTCTTAGAAAGCCTAGTGATTGATACCGACAGTGATCACAATACCCAGGACACTGGTCGCCGCGTCGCGAAGATGTATCTCAACGAAATATTCAAAGGGCGTTATTTGCCGATGCCAGCGGTGACGGAATTTCCTAACGCTTCGCATCTCAATGAATTAATGATCATCGGCCCTATCACGGTCAGGAGCGCCTGCTCGCATCACCTTTGCCCTATCATCGGCAAAGTCTGGATAGGCGTGATGCCCAATGAACATTCAAACCTAATTGGCTTATCCAAGTACGCTCGCATCGCCGATTGGATCATGAGCCGCCCCCAAATTCAGGAAGAAGCGGTCGTGCAATTGGCCGATACCCTACAAGAGAAGATGCAACCGGATGGTTTAGCGGTCGTCATGGAAGCAGATCACTTTTGCATGCATTGGCGCGGTGTCAAAGATATGGATGCGAAAATGACGAATAGCGTCATGCACGGCTCCTTCCTCAAGGATGCCAACTTACGTCGTGAATTTTTATCTTTAATCCGAAAATCGTAAATTTTTTCGAGGACATGATCATGCTAGTTCGCTTACTTTACGCAAGCCGCGTTCAACAAGAACCGCTTTGCGAAGTCATACAAAATATTCTGCACACCGCACGCGAACACAACCCCGACCATGGCATCACCGGTATTTTGTGCCACAGCGATCGCGTCTTTATGCAAGTGCTGGAAGGTGGGCGCGATGCCATCAACCATTTGTACGGAAAAATTCTTCGCGACCCGCGCCACTCGGATGTCACGCTGCTACATTACGAAGAAATCAGCGAACGTCGTTACGCAGGCTGGACCATGGGACAAGCCAATCTCTGCAAAATTAATCCCTCCATTTTGCTTAAATATTCCGCCTTACCCGAACTCAATCCGCACTGCATGTCCGGCAAAATGTCTTTAGCCTTAATCGAGGAATTGATCGCGACTGCGGCGATCATTGGTCGAACTTAATTCGTTTTTTTTCCGTCTCGGGGATGCGCGCGATGCCTTACTTTTATCCTTAGCAGCAGCCGATATTGCCACCATATTTCACGCGCATGTCCAACTCAAATTCTTTGCCGCTTGACCTTTTAAAACGCGTTTCGCGCTCGTTTTATCTCACCCTACGTGTCCTGCCATCCAAGCTACGTGAGCCCATCGCCTTAGCCTACTTACTTGCACGCGCCGCAGATACCATCGCCGATACGCCTAGCATTCCGGCTTCCGAACGCATCAACTTATTACACCAATTGCGCGATGCGATTGCCGGTGCCGATGTGCCTAGTTTGAATTTTCCTAGGACCTCACCCACGGACCACAGCGCAGAAGCCGCGCTTTTGCAAACAACAAAGAGCTTAATAAATACCCTCAAGCACACCCAAATAGTGCAGCAGCTTTACATACAAAAAGTATTAAACACCCTCACCAGCGGCATGTGTTTTGATCTCAATTTCTTCCCCAATGAAGAAAGTAAAACAGTGCGTGCATTAGAGAGCGTGTCGGAGCTACAGCATTACACCTACCAAGTGGCAGGTTGTGTAGGAGAATTCTGGACTGAAATTATGTTGGACGGCGGCGTAGCCATCGCCGCAGAACAGCGCGCAATTTTAGCTGAACAAGGCAGACGTTTTGGACAAGCACTGCAGATGACCAACATCCTGCGCGACCTGCCAAATGATCTGCGCATCGGTCGTTGCTACCTACCGCAAGAAATTTTAGCACCAGCGCAATTGCAGGTAGCAGATTTATTCGACGAAACCCAAACAGTACGACTACGTCACGCAGTACGCCCTCTAGTGAACGCAACACGAGACGATTTCCGAGCAGGACTAGCCTATCTACACACAATTCCTCGTCACCACCTACGCTTAAGACTGGCCTGTTTTTGGCCGCTCGTGCTCGGCCTAGCCACCTTAGCCAAAACGCTCAATAATCCACACTGGCTATCGACCCAACATCCCAGCAAAATCAGCCGCGCCAGCGTGTACCGCATGCTTCTTGTATCGCTCTTTGTAATCTGGTCTAACACGGCACTGAGTATCTGGTTCGAACAGCTCAACAAAGGTCTCTGCAATAAGTTGACCAAGCCCATTTATCATTCTGGTAGCGCCGAGTCCTCATCGAACTAGCAACATGCCCCGAAAGTTTTTGTTCGGGGCTTGTTGCCTTCGGAAACATTACAAAATCAATCCAGCTTCCACACGTAAATAACTTGCACTTGTGAAGCGACCGCTTTGCCATCGACGATCTTAGGTAGACCCTTGCAGCCACCTTTTGTCAACTTGTCGTACACCGCGGCATCCAAATCGCGAAAACCACTTGATTTTTTTACCGCGACCTTATTCATCTTGCCATCGGCGGCTAGGTCGATCAAGAGCTCGGTACTGCCCTGCTCCTCATTTCTGATTGAACGGCGCGGATATTCAGGCCTGCAGCCTTTGCGCGAGAAATCGATTTTTCCTTGTGGGTCTTGTTCGACAAGACTCTCATTCATACGAGTCTCGCCTTGCTTGCTGGACTTGGGGGTATCGAGTCGCCAAACATAATCCACTCTTGTCGTAGTAGAAGCCGGAAGCCCATTGACCGTGCCTGGCGTGCTGGTGCATTTCCCCGATTTCAATTGATCGACGACGGCCTTATCCAAGTTCGGGAAATTGCTTGATTTCCGAACCACCACATTCGCAATTTTGCCGTCTGCAGCGACTGTGATTGCCAGTTCCGTTTTGCCAGTCTCTTCATTGCGGAGCGACTTTCGTGGATACTCTGGCCTACAGCCTAATTTGGCGAAGTCTATGCGTGCTGGAATAGTCACATCCTCAGATTTATTTTTCGATTCCTTCCAAGTTTTATCGGTATTGATACCCGAACTCAAGGCCGGTTCGTAACTTGCTTCGGGACTCTCGGCCGATGTGACCCATTCACGACTGGGGTTTGAATTCACAGCAACCGAATTACCCACACTGCCAGGTAACACAGCATGAGCGGCCGCAGCCATCAATGCACCGCTGACACTCATTACGGTAAGCGCTGCTTTCCAATGAATAGTCTGTACTTCTGGACGCAATAAACGTTTGATTCTAGACATAAGATTTCCTCCATGAGCCGCTTGGGCTAGTTGCGAGGTGGAAAATTGGATCAGCTCCAATTCTTGTAATGCAAGAGCTAGACGCCGCGGTTCGCCTAGTGTTCTCGCGGCTAAATCGTCCGCAATGTTCTCACGTTCATGACGGACGTTTTTTGAAATCCACCAAACAGCAGGGTGGTAAAACAAAATCATTTCAATGAAATTTTGAAGCAGATTAAATAGATAATCGTAGCGCCGAATATGCGCCAACTCATGCGCTAATAAGGCCTCTAAATACTGCGGATCCATACCGCTCACCAAGGCGGCTGGAAGTAAAATCATGGGTCGAATAAAGCCTATCGTAATCGGGCTTTGCAAGTCCTTGACCACCTTCAGTGCTACTTCGATTTGTAATCCCATGCGCAGGCTTAATCGGTCTAATTTCGCTTGCCAAACCACATTGGGCTGACCACGCTGTCCGTTGCCATAAGCGCGCAACCACCACAAGCCCGCCCCCAAACGCAAACCCAAAAGCGCCACCACCAATGCCCACCCCAGCACTATCATTTGCAAATGAGATTGCAAATACGCTTGCAAGCTGCCGGCGAACTGCCAAGGTTCGGCATAGGCCATCACCAGCGTTTCCTGACGCGCCCAACTCCCCGCCACTTGCACAAAACTGCTACTGGTTTGCCAGTGATGCAGCACCTCCCATAGCGGTACCAAGAAACAAAACAGCAGCGCCACACAGCCAATGTTGTAGCGCCATTGCGCACTAGCGTTGCGCAGCAACAGTAGGAGTAACGCCGTAATAGCGGCGATGAGCGCGCCTTGCCAAACAAAATGCACAAGCGCCCAACCGATCGCATTGACCAAAGTGGCAAATTGTTCGTTCATTTTTTTCCACCGCCTTTTTTACGCGTCGGTGACACGCTCACTTCTTCGTGCAAAAAGGCCTGAATCTCGGCACGCTCATCTTTACTCACATGTGTCTTTAAGGCCGCCAACACCAAAGCTTTGGCAGACCCAGAAAAAGCCTTTTGTATCAAATCCTTGACCAAATTCGTTTGCAAGCTATCCTGCTCTTCGACCGCCGCATAAACATGCGCCCGCTGCCGCTCATCGCGACTTAACTGCCCTTTGGTATGCATCACCTGCAACATACGCAACACCGATGCATAAGCCAATTCTGGCCGCTCTTTCAACGCCGCCTCATGCACCTGCTTCGCCGTCGCCGGACCCAACTGCCAAATAAGCCGCAACAACTCCATTTCAGCCGCAGTCGGTTTCGGCGGCAGGACAGCAGGTTTTTTTGAATTACGCATGAGGTCTTCTCTATCAAAGTAGATCGATTGATCTAGATTAAACGATCTAGATCAACTTGTCTAGAATATTTTGAAAAAAATTTCAAAGCAACTTTGCTCGGAATGTGATGAGGTGTTTTTGAGGATTGGATTGAGAATTCAAAAAGCGCGATGGCCGCGGTTTCAAGAACCAGTGGAAGCAAACGCAGTAGCGGGAACGACTATCGACTCATCGAAAAAATTTTGACGGAGAACGCGTTATGTTTGTTTGGTAGTCCCACAACAACTACATCCTTGTCACGCATATTGAGTCAGAACGAATTGACGCGCTGGGTATCTTTTTCTAGAGAGGAACCTAGTTTCATAGCTATTTCGCTAGGTTTGAATTCGCCGACCGGCGCGGCTTTTCGCGCAGGTTCGGTGGAATGATGGATTAGTGAGCATTGGCGTTCCTCATGCAATGTACTCAATAGGGAAGCGATTTGAATGCTCCGGAAAAATATCAACCATAAAGAACGTCGCTCTGTACCTTGCAAATGCAAAAGGCTCGTAATTAGCGAACATAATCAGAAGTTCATCCATCGATAGAAGCGTCGAAATACCGGACTCATGAAGGCGGGTCATAATTCGCCTCCCCCGCTTCTCAAGAGCTGCATTTGTACAGTGTTCACTCTTGTAACTGCACCACACTTTCTCAAACAAACCCTGCGAGGTTGTTCGCAAAAAGAGTCCGGGAACGGTCGCATGTTCCATGGCTTTGACGGCATCAGCTGGTGACTTAGTCCTGAGGAGTGTTAGGTACAAGGCGGCGTAAGCCTTTTCAAGTTCTTCAGCGGTCAACGTCCGGGTTGGGCCGATAAGTCCCCAGAACGGCGCTCGGTCGCCTATTCGCATTACCTTGGCCAATGCTCCGCCGGTACATGCTGCAACTGCAACCATCAGGTTGCGCCCAGTCGCGACGTTTAGCTCTGTGATGGGGATTTTTAGCTCGTCCCAGTCGGCAAGAGACCCGTCTGCAAACTGAAAGCCATCTTCACACCCATGGCACTCAATGTGGAGCATTGGAAAAAGGTCGTGCTGTTCCGCATTGTACTTGGCGGTCTGGATGCACTGGAAGAATTCAGTAACATTATTTACGCGTATGTATTTTATTGCAGGCGAAGGGGAGTATGCAATTGCATGAATCTCCAAGTCTTCGAACAAGCGTCTCGCGGTGTTGTATTCACCTGTAGGAATTGAATCCACTATCAAAATTTGGTTGAAGCGGTTGGAATCCATTGGTGCTCGCTAGTACCGAAGTGACGGGCTCAATTTTGCGCCCTTGTCGATTGTTGAGTTATAAACCATTCAGTAGATATTTCTTGTTCTATGCAAGTCGTTCAAAAAACCTCGGGATGTCATTCGCAATTGATGTGTCATGTTGAGCCAAATATACAATTGCTCGTGCTATATCGATATATTGGATCAATCAAAGAGAGACCCATCCGAAAAGCAAGAAAATGGACGAAGCATGCTCACGATCATAAATATGCCCAAACAAACCACGCTTGAACTCAGCTTTACGGAGGCAGATTTCGTGTTTATCGATGTTTCAATCTATTTTTTTGTTGGCTGCCCCGTTAATTCTGGTCGCTTCATCTATCAGCCCAACATAGGAATGACGAGCGCGAAGCGTCCATGTTGATTTGGAGGTT
>JAHFQV010000057.1 GCA_023259175.1 Oxalobacteraceae bacterium
GCACTCCGATGGCAAAGAAATGTCCACTACGATGGCGTTTGTTCGTATGTTGGGTACGCTGTTGAAGGATAAAGAATTAGGGCCACGCATCGTGCCGATTGTCGCGGATGAAGCGCGTACTTTTGGGATGGCCAATTTGTTCCGCCAAATTGGCATCTACTCTTGGCAGGGACAGTTGTATGAGCCAGAGGATGCCAACTCTATGTTGTATTACAAAGAGTCGTCCGACGGCCAAATTCTCGAAGAGGGCATCAGCGAAGCTGGCGCAGTATCGTCCTGGATTGCGGCAGGTACTTCGTATAGCACGCATGGAGTACCGATGCTGCCCATGTATATCTACTACTCTATGTTCGGTTTCCAACGTATCGGCGATTTGATTTGGGCGGCTGCGGATCAACGCACCCGCGGCTTCTTGATCGGCGCAACTGCGGGTCGCACCACCCTGGCTGGAGAAGGCTTGCAACATCAAGATGGTACCAGTCATGTGATTGCCGCCAGCGTCCCGAATTGTCGTGCTTATGACCCTGCTTTTGCCGGTGAGATGGCCGTCATTCTGCGCGAAGGTATGCGCTGCATGATGGAAGAACAGCAGGATGTGTTTTACTACATCACCGCGATGAATGAGAACTACCCACAACCCTCTTTACCAGAAGGAGTTGACGCCGACATTATCAAAGGTATGTACCGCTATTCTGTCAGTGCACCAAACCTCACATCAGGCAAGCATAGTGAAACAGTGCGCTTGCTTGGTTCAGGTGCGATTCTGCGCGAAGCCATTCAAGCTGCGACCATGTTGGCAGAAGATTGGGAGGTGACGGCGGAAGTCTGGAGTGTCACCAGCTTTAGCGAGTTGGAGCGGGAAGCGCGCGAAGTGGCGCGGCATAATCTGCATCACGCACAACAAGTACCGCAACAAAGTTTTGTTGCGCAATGCTTGAGCGGTGACGCACCCGTGATCGCTGCCAGTGATTACGTCCGCGCCTATCCGCAGTTAATCGCCCCTTATGTGAATGCGCCGTATCACGTCCTTGGCACCGATGGTTTTGGGCGTTCCGACACCCGTACTGCTTTACGTCGCTTCTTTGAAATTGACAGCGTCTATATTTGTGTGACGGCATTACAAGCACTGGCACAACAAGGGCGGATTGATAGTACGGTGGTAGCCGAAGCAATCAGTCAATATCAATTAGATGCCGCCAAAATTAATCCATCTTGGATCTAGTTTTTTAGCGGTACAAAAGCCAGCGAAAATGGAGTGAAACAAATGCAGGTATTAGAAATCAAAGTTCCCGACATCGGTGATTTTAAGGAAGTTGAAATCATTGAATTGTCGGTGAAGCCGGGTGATACGATCAAAGTAGATCAATCCTTGATCACGGTGGAAACCGACAAAGCTAGCATGGAAATTCCTTCTACACGCAATGGTATTGTGCGTGAGTTGAAGGTGAAACTGGGCGATAAAGTGGCCGAGGGTTCTTTGATTCTAATGGTGGAATTAAGTCAAAGCGATGCTACACAGGATGCGCTGACCGCGGTCAGCACATCCACGGTAACGCCTATTGCTGAACTAGCACCAGCCGTCACGGCAGCGCTTCCTGCATTGCCTATTCCCATGGTGCCAGCTAGCGCTACAGCGATCGCACCAGATATAGCCACTAAGCACATGGTGAGATCGCATGCCTCACCCTCGATCCGTAAGTTTTCCAGAACGATGGGTGTGGACTTAAGCGCATTTTCTGGTACAGGTCCTAAGGGACGCATACTAAAAGCGGATGTCGAATCCTATGTGAAGTCGGCACTCACCAGTGGTGCGCATACTGAAGCTAAGCCGACCAGCCAATCTCAGGACAATGGGCTCGATTTATTGCCGTGGCCGTCACTCGACTTTAGTAAATTCGGTGCGACCGAGCTGCAGGCACTGACCCGAATCAAGAAAATTAGTGGCCCTAATTTGCACCGAAACTGGGTGATGATCCCGCATGTAACGCAATTCGATCAAGCGGATGTTACTGAGTTGGAGGACTTCCGAAAATCATCCAACGCAAATCTCGCCAAGCTTGCAGAAACCAAAAATATTAAGTTGACGCTGTTGGCGTTTGTCATTAAAGCCAGTATCGTCGCCCTTAAACGCTTTCCAGCATTTAATGCATCCTTGGATGCGTCTGCGCAAAATCTCATTCTCAAACAGTACTATCACATCGGTTTTGCGGCCGATACGCCAAATGGATTAGTGGTGCCGGTCATAAAAAATGCCGATCAAAAAAGCATCGTAGAGATTGCCAGCGAGATGGCACAACTGTCGGCACAAGCACGCGATGGCAAGTTAAAGCCGAATGATATGCAAGGTGCTAGTTTTACGATTTCATCGTTGGGCGGAATCGGCGGAACCGGGTTTACCCCCATCATCAATGCGCCAGAAGTGGCCATCTTGGGGTTGGCCAAAGCGGAAATGAAACCGGTATGGAATGGTGAACAATTTATCCCGCGCCTGATCATCCCCATGTCCTTATCGTATGATCATCGTGTGGTGGATGGTGTCATGGGGGCGCGTTTTACCGGACTGATTGCTGAGCTATTGGCGGATTTGCGAAAAATCCTACTGTAAATCTTTTGTCAAAGCCAAACAGCGTGTCATAACACACGATTTTTCGTTTGAATTTGAAAGCTTAGGGAAACGCTGTTTTATACGGTATTCGCGAACGAGCTCAAAACGAGCGGTTTTTGGCAGCACATAAATATCGGTTTAGAGATTATCTTGTTCGCTCTGGATACCCAAACCTCCCCCAGATTTTCTTTTTTTGCGCAAAGCGTCAACCGTTGTCCACCTGTTGCCTGGGCGCTTTCGGAATAGTCCTTGTATGCACTTAGAAAAGAACTCGAGAGCGCCGCTACTACTTCGACACGCGCGTTAAGTTCACTTTTATTTGCGCTGGTTTTGGATTCGTATTGATCCACTTCCAGCAATACTCCTGCGCTGCGCTTAAGTTAATGTGATAAGAAAGCCGTTCGCGTGATGGGAATTGCGCGAGGTTTTTGGGCGTATCGCCTTGACGAAAGTACACACTCGACACCAAAGCTTGACTCGCATTAAAACTCCAGTCTATCGTCGTCGCAGCGGAAAGCTTGCCGCACAATTCTAATATTTCGGTGGGTTTGAGACTGCCCTCGTATTGAAAATTCGCTTGCGGATCCCAAACAATAGCGACACTTCCAGCAGCGGCTAACTGCGTCTGCAATAAAAACAAACCCAAGCAAAAGAGCTGCGCCTGTTTCATAGGAAAACTCCCATGTGAAATTTTCTTAAAGCGGCGATAGGGTGAAAATGGATAGGCTGAATAAGCATTTTTTAGGTTCTCTGACTGGCCACAAGTATTTTTTTCTGCGCCGAAAAATGGCGTTCACTTCTCCCATTTGCCACTTCTCAGACCATCCCCACTCTACTCCTGACTTGCGCAACGGTCAAAATTATTCGGCTAGTGTTGTGCAAATTGAGCTACTGACCTGGATGATATTGCCGCTCCAAAGCTTTCAATATATCGCCGCGATAAAACAACACCTCTTTAAATTGTCCCTGGCTATACATCAAGGCCTGATCATTAAAATGCTTGGAAGTCGGGTCACCGCTATTTCCGCCTGCCAGTATACTTTTCGCTTTCAGTTTGGGGCCAAAATCAACCACGGCGACAAAGCTATTCCCGCGATCACCGTAGATGCGTTTGGTCTTTTGTGGTGCGACCATACCAAAGGCCGCCAGCGAGCCCCAAGTGGCTGAAGTAAAAGCAACTGGGTAACTCGGTTGGGCATCATCGTAGTCTTGTTTAAGCTCGGCGCTGATACGCTGGAAGCGATTAATTTCGCCCCAAGGGGTTTGCCAAGTACCGAAATCTTTTTCAAGTTTCGCGCGCGCTTGCTGCAAGGCTAGCAAGCGCGCACTAGGACTTATTTCATCGCGAATAAAATTCTGTACGGACATCTGTTTTGCCTTCGCCTCTACAGCGGAGTTGGCCACCATCGCTTGTCCCCAATAAATCGCCAATGAGGTGGCGATGGAGTCGGTGGAAAATCGTTTATCCCATTTTTTGAGCGTCTCGACCTGCTGCGCTAACTGCGTTTTGAGTGCGCTGTCTTCACTGGTTTCGTAGGCCTGTACCAGCGCCGGTATCATAGGTTCAAAAGCAGGAAGGTAGCTATCGTAGGCCGCGGCTATCAAGCGCTCCAAATTAAAACGCGGTGTTGCATCGAGCACGCGCAATGCATGGAGGCCGCGCGCATTTTCCGGCAAACTCCACATATAGGCGGGATAATCTTGTTGACGTGGACTACTGGAATCGGGCGCACCCACAGCACCGGCTACCGTAAAGGGCCAGTTATTGGTGTTTTGTAGCCAGCCTTTGCTGGGATTAAAAAGCGTAATCGTTTCTTTTATCTCGTGCAGACCTTGCCATTCGGTCGCAGGCGTACTGCCATCGACGGGTCGAGTCCAATCAAAATGCGGGTCGCGCCTAGGAATAAAATTACCGTGAAAATACGCGATATTGCCAGCACGATCTGCATATACGGTGTTGTTCGAAGAATTGGTGCGCAACTGCATATTGCGTAAAAATTCGCTGTAATTGCGCGCTTTGGTTCGCATGAAAGACTGGGTCAAAGCTTTCAGTGGCTCATCCATCATTTTGATCGCCACCCATTTTCCATTTTCGGAACGGATCACCGGGCCATGATGGGTAAAATAGGCGTTCACAGTTTTACGTGCCAAGCCCTGCACCGTTTTGTAGGGCAGTGTAATCGCCACTTTTTTGAGCGCTCTTAATTCCGCACCGTAACGATAAAAAACCTGCCCTTCCCGTTCGACGATATCCTCCAAATATTCATCAATCACATCACCGCCACCGGAAGTGTGCATCCAACCCAAATGCGGGTTAAAACCTTGATACACAAAGAACTGTCCCCAAGTCACTGCGCCATAGGCATTTAAGCCTTCCTGACTTTGCACATGGACTTCAGGTCGAAAGTAAAACGAAGTGTGTGGGTTGATGAGCAAAAGTGCGTGACCATTTTCGCTGCGTTTGGGCGCGATAGCAAAACCATTGGAGCCACGCGGCTCTTCATCGCTGCGAGAAGCGCGCTGCGCAATTTGTGTTCTTGATCCTGCATAAAAATTTTTCAGGTCATTGAGGTCGATTTCCTCGATGTCACCACCGATTGAACCCTCACTAAAACTAAGCGCCATCCAAGGTTCAAAACGGGTGAGTAATTTTGGCTTAACCGTAGGATGTGTGTAGAGATAATAATTTAATCCATCAGCAAATCCTTCCATTATCTTCTTAAGCCATGCAGGGCTTTGCTGATATTGGGTTTGTAAACGCTCCGGCGAAATATACAACTTCATGCGCAAGTCACGCCAGATTTCAGCCTCACCTTCCACCTCCGCCAAGCGCCCCATCGCATTGATGTAATTCATTTCGATACGATTAAAATCGTCTTCGGCTTGCGCGTAGAGCAAACCAAATACGGCGTCCGCATCGCTTTTGCCAAAGACATGTGGGATGCCCCAACGATCGCGCAAAATCTCTACTCGACTAGCCCTTTGCTGCCAACGTTTCAGTTCTGGGTTCGAGTCCGAGTCCGAATCCTGTATGTGCGCGGATTTGGAATTTCTCGCATTGTGAACATCGGCCTGTGCGTAAGACCAAGACAAACTCAAACCCAAGCAGACAAAGACAGCAAAGATTCGCCGATTCAATAATGAAACATTCATCGTTAAAGCTCCCTCACTCACTTATTCAATAATTATTCAGCCAAACGCTTCGCCAATGCATATAAAAATGCCTGCCCCTCGTACAAGGATTTCACGGGTAAGCGTTCATTCAAGCCGTGTGCGTTTGCGCCCTCTGGATAATGAAAAATCCCACTCACACCATAGGTCCAAATTCCCGCATTATTCAAAAAACGCCCGTCAGTACCACCGACCGACATGGTTGGCAGCAAAGGCACGCCTGGCCACATAGCTTGAGTTATTTCGCTCGCCGCTTTCATCAATTCGGGATGCAAGGGCTGCACTGGCGAGACCGTGGCAACGCCGACGCGAGTAATTTTGATTTCGGGGTCGGCCAACACAGAATTTAATTGCGCCTCAGTTTGCGCGACGGTTTCGCCGGGTAAAATACGGCAATTCACCGTCGCTTGCGCACGCTGCGGCAAAGCATTGGCAGCATGTCCGGCATTGACCATCGTCGCCACGCAAGTGGTGCGCAAAGTCGCATTGTAAAAAGGCGTGCTAGCACTCAAACGAGCCAAGGCGAGTGCATCGACCGGCTCACCTAAAACCGCTTTCATATCGGCACCGAGTTGACCGGTTTCTATTTTCGACATCGTCTCAAAAAAACCGCGTGTCGTGGGGGTCAGCCTAAAAGGAAAATCATACAGTGCTAAGCGTCCCAAGCCTGCGGCAAGACGATAAATCGCATTCTCTTTTCGTGGTTGCGAACTATGTCCACCGCTACTACTGACTTCAAATTGAAAAGTCTGAAATATTTTCTCTCCCGCTTGAATACTATGGCGTAGCGGCTTACCCAAACTATCCATCGCGCCGCCGCCACCTTCGTTCAAGGCGAGTTCAGCGTCAATCAGATTACGATGATTTTTTAAAAGATATTCGACACCATTAAACTGCGCTGGAACCAATTCTTCATCACAAGTCAAAGCCAAAATTAAATCACGTTTAAGGGCTAGTTTTTCCTGCTTATAACGGATCATATTGGCGACAAAAATAGCCGCCATCGCTTTATCATCGGAAGCACCGCGCGCATAAAAAAATCCACCCTCTTCCACCAGTTTAAATGGATCCCGTAGCCAGTCTTCGCGCTTCGCTTCAACCACGTCGATATGGGCTAGTAAGAGTAGCGGCTTTTTTGTATCAGAAGAATTGGAGGGTTTTACATTAGCCGCCAAGCGCACGACCAAATTGCCCTTTTTTGGACCATCAGGAGGCACGATCAGCTTCATCTCATCATCGCGATAACCGCCGACTTTTAGACGCTGCTGCATGGCCTGTGCCGCCTGAGTACAGCTACCCACCGAGTCCGTGGTATTGATTTCGACCAGCTCTTGATAAATCGTCCGCAGTTGACTTTGCTGTGGCGAGAGTGGTGGTGATTGCGCAAAGACTGTGCTAATCGAAAACAGCAAGCTACTTGCGAGAATGCCTTGCGTCCAGGCCTTTTTGTGATCACTCATTTTAAAACTAAACTTGACTACGGCTTTCGTAGAAATGCTCGTATGCTTCATGCGCTCTCCCCTCGGCGAAAAAATTTTAGAGCATCGCCGAGGGGAAAGGTTCAAACTTAGGTCGCAGCCAGTGCAGTCTGCGCACTTTGTAATATCTCACGCCTAAACTGGAAGTGCATCCACACCAGCGAAATACATACCGTACCATACAAGAGCATGAAACAGGAACTTCTAACACCGGTTAAATCGACCATAGCGCCAAACATAATGGGCAAAATAAAACCGCCCAAACCGCCGGCCAATCCCACTACACCGGACACCGCACCGATGTTGTCGCTGTATTCGTTAGAAATAAATTTAAAGACCGAAGCCTTCCCTACCGCCATCGCGATTCCCACCACAAATAGAATCGAGGTAAACATCAAGGGATTTAAGGCAATATGAAAAGTTTGCATGCCGGTGACTGTTTTAACGGTAAAAGCGGTCTGGGGATAGGACAGTAAAAAGAAAGCGACCCAGCACACCCACATCACCCACCAAGTCACTTTGTATGCGCCATATTTATCCGCTAGCCAGCCACCAAAAGCGCGCAAAACACCGCCCGGCAAGGAAAAGCAAGCGGCAAGTAGCGCCGCATGTCTAATATCGAATTCATACTCGGTGACGAAGTATTTCACCATCCACAAACTCAAGCCCACGTAGCCACCAAATACCACCGAATAGTACTGACAATAGCGCCAAACTTTAGGGTCCTTTAACATTTTAAACTGTTCACTTAAACTCACGCTGCGCGCCACTTGATGCGAGGGATCAGTCGCCGAAAAAGCCCAAAAAATCAGTGCGGCAACCAACATCATTAAGGCATAAATTTTCGGCACCATGGTCCAACCTGCGGCGGCAATAATCACAGGCGCAATAAATTTATTGACTGCCGCACCGGAGTTGCCCGCGCCAAAAATACCCATCGCCAAACCTTGTCGCTCTTTTTTAAACCAACGCGCCACATATGGAGTACCCACCGAAAAAGAGCCGCCCGCCACCCCGACAAATAAGCCCAAAACTAAAAAATGCCAATAGGTAGTCGCATAGCTAATCAAAAAAATCGGCATGACAGTCGATAACATCAAACAAAACAGCACGATGCGCCCACCCATTCTATCGGTCCAAATTCCCAAGGGAACCCGAACTAAGGAGCCGGTCAAAACGGGCATCGCGGTCAGGAGTCCAAATTGAGTCTCATTTAAATCCAGTATTTTTTTGATTGGAATCCCGATGACACCAAACATCATCCATATCGTAAAACACACGGTAAAGGCCAAAGTACTTGATGCCAGTACCGAATTGGCTTTGTTCTGCATTGCCATGACTCACCTCTCTAAGAATTAAACTCAAGCTTACCCAACTTCAAGCGATTTGCTTATTCTTCAGAAGGTGAAAGGCTATGGTGCTAAAAGGGGCGGGATTCTAGTTCTAAAGGACTAGACCGTTTTGGTCAAAGCAAGCCCACCGGCGAGGCGCTCGGCAATTGCACGCTGCATGTTTTCGGGCGCCCCCTTAAGGAGTTCTGGCCAGTCTCTCTTGGCCTTTGCGACCAGGCTTTTTGCGCGCTGCAGAATGCGGCCTCGACGCAGCACTTTTGAATTCTTCAGCAATGCGTCGAGGTCATCCCAGGTAAATGCGCGCACCGTCTTGTCGATCGCCCGGTTGATCGCGTAATCTTGTTCAGATACCCCCTCGAAGAATGCCGTGATGCAGACCGGGTCATAGAGCGGTGCCAGCTCCGGATGGATGCCATCGGGATAGCGAAACGCCCAGTTCTTTAAGTGCGCATCAGTATTACCCATCAGGATGAAAGTCACGAAGCGATTGACGAATTCCTGCACGTCTTGTGCGGATCGGGTTGATAGCTGGTCGATGATGCGCAACATGTCTGAATAGTCTTTATGCAGCCCCTTGCCGTATTTATGCTTGGGCTCGTACTGCAGCACTTGAGCGAACTCTTCCATATGAATGCGTTGACCGCCCGGTCCACGGTCAAACCGTTCAACAGCGAGAATTTCCTCGAACGGCACACTTTCTGGTAGCTCAGCATCCTGAGATGAAATGACCGACACATTGGCGCAATGGAGACCCACCGCTTTGCAAAGTTGGAACCCCATGAATTCGTTGGCAACCAGATCGGGATGCCGAGTGCTTGGCAATTTAAGAATGGTCGACCCAGCCGCACCATGACGTTTTACCACATAGCGACGTCCTTCGAGCACGGCCGAAAACTTAGTGATAACACCTGGCAAAGCCGACGCATCTTCCACCGGAAATTCAACGAAGCCAGGTTCGAGTACGTCCAGACCCAGAGCGGTGTGCCAGTGGCGCACCGCCTCTGGGATACCCTCATCGGTGGGCACAGGCTCAACTTCAATCGCGCCCATCAAATCATGTCCAGCCGCGGCTAAGAGCTCGAATTCATCATCCGAGCGACATCCGCGTTGCGCAGCCAAGCGCTCGCGATTGTGTCCTTCGGGCAGCAAATTTTGAAAGTAAGTCGGCCACTTGCCGTCGCTGCGCGACAGCCGAATATCCCGTGCGGCGCTCAGAATCGCCTTCGTGGCGGCCTCGTTAGCA
This sequence comes from Oxalobacteraceae bacterium, assembly GCA_023259175.1. Taxonomy (GTDB): domain Bacteria; phylum Pseudomonadota; class Gammaproteobacteria; order Burkholderiales; family Burkholderiaceae_D; genus Undibacterium. Next base: position 9,850 of record JAHFQV010000057.1, read on the forward strand.
CCGACGTAGGCCAAGGACAGTGTCGGACGGTTCGTATCGTTGACGTAATCATCGTTAAAGGACACACGCAGGATGTCACCGTATTGAGATAAATAACCGATGGGATTTTTGATGCCCACGGGCGAGTGCAAAAACATCCGCAGGTAACGAATCGAAGTGCTCATCATTTGCTCTTGGCGGCAGACCGTTTTTTGGCGGGCTTTTCTGCCACAAGTAGCGCGTCAACCAGTGATGGCGGCGCACTGATGCCAACAGGCTGACCAAGGAAGCGCCCGCCCGAACGAACAAAACTCTCTAAGTCCGGACGCAAAGATTTCGGCACTAACATAAGGTCCATGCCTAGCGTGCGGGCAAGCGCCAACAGGGTCGACAGGCGGGGATCAATCTTTCCAGCCTCTGTACGCTGAACCGTCATCCGGCTGACACCCGCGCGCTCAGCGAGCATTTCATGGGTCTGGCCGATAGCTTTTCGGGCATTCTGTAGTTCGTCTAGGACAGTGCTCATGATAGTACTCATTTCAAGTAAATTGAGTACAAAGAGTAGCATACCCAACTTCAAAGTCAATACGAAAATGCGTAGCTTATGATGCTTATCCATAAAAAAGAATACCTTACTACTCATTTTGGCGTATTTTTCACAATACTTTCTAGGCTTTAAGGCAAAGTAAGGCGAACTGACTAGTAAAGCGAAGCCGCCAGAAAACCGATTTTCCAAAGAAGATATGCGGCACAGCGCAGTAAGGATAAAAATTTGGCGGAAAATAGGCGAAAAACTGAGGAAAATTTGTCAGAGTGTTGTCAATCACTCTGACAAAGCTTGCGCTAACGCAAGTCTTACTTCAAACTTGGGCGTTTTTCGCGTAAGCACGCGCCCTATTCATTCTCACCTTCGCAAACATAAAAAATCATGAACCGAAAAATCGGCATAGACGAATACAAAGCACTCGAACAAATCAGCAAACTTCCCCTGCACGCTCGCCCTAGTGCATGCGTCGCACGAAATTCAAAACGTTTAATTGGCTTCAAATTAGTCGCCCATCGCCGTGATGGCGGTTTTGAATTAACTGAAATGGGAAGGCAGACACTTTTCATCAAACAATGCATTGATGGCTTGAGCGCAATCGCGGAAGATCCCGCAAGCAATTTAAGTACGCCGGTAGCGACCTTCTTAGGCAAAAAAGGGTATATCGATGTGAATACCGACAGTGCGGAATTAAAAATTAGCGCGCGCGGCTTAGAGTGCCTTGCCGACATTCGCGCGCGTAGCGATAGTGGTCAGGTGAATTTCGTTTAAGCTTATTTCGTTTGCGCTAATCCGTACTTAAGACGGCTTGCGCTTACCGAGTAAAAAGCTCAGAACAATCGCCAAGCCGGCCAACAGCCCAACACCGCTATCGCCGAAGCGCACATACGGTGTTAATCCCTGCATGCCTTGCACACGGCCTTCCAAAGTAGCGCGAGTGAGAAACGGTAACTGCGCCTGCACTTGACCACGCGCATCGATGATCGCAGTGGCACCCGTATTGGTTGAGCGCAGCATGGGTCGCCCAGTTTCCAATGCGCGCATCTGGGAAATTTGCAAATGCTGCGGCATCGCGATTGCATCGCCATACCACGCCAGATTGGACAGATTCAATAAGATGCTGGCCGCCCCCGAGGATGTCTCTGCTTGCGCGCGCAATTGGCTGGCGATCTCGTCACCAAACGCATCTTCATAACAAATATTGGGCATCACACTTTGATCCCTCACCTGCATCGCGGGCTGCAAAGCTGCGGGCTGGGTAAAATCGCCCAAAGGAATCTGCATGAGTTCGACAAACCAACGAAACCCTATCGGCACGTATTCACCAAAAGGAACGAGATGGCTTTTGTCGTAACGGTAAAAGTGCGTTTGTTCAGAACTAGCGGCTTGTCCACCCAATCCGGCGACGCTATTTGCATAACGATTTTCACCATCATCTTGCACTACACCGAGGAATAAATGGCTGCCCGAACTACGGGCAAAATTATTCAAACCGGACAAATAATCGCTCGGTAATTGCGAGGTCAAAATAGGCAATGCGGTTTCCGGAATAGCGATCACATCGGCCGGCTTTGCAGTCATCATATTGGCGTAAAGCGCTAAACTGCTATCGACAAATTCCGCATCAAATTTTTGCCCTTGATTGATATTGCCTTGAATGAGGCGCACCGAAATAGGCTGACCAAACGCGCTGGTCCATTCGATTTTTTGCAGTCCCCAACCCGTCAGAAAGATCAAGCCCAAAAAAGCGACGACATATACGCGACGCTTTTGTTCCAAAACCAAATACCCCAAAGTACCCGCCGCCAGTGCAGCGATACCACTAACGCCGAACACACCCAGAACCGGCGCGAAGCCCGCCAAGGGGCTCGCTAGATACGCGTATCCGGTGGAAAGCCAAGGAAAGCCGGTAAATAAATAACGTCGCGCCAGTTCGCTCAACATCCACGATGCTGGTAAAAATAATAGTAAGAGCGTAAGCGGTGTCAGTTTCCAACGACGCTTTGCCGGGACACAGACAGCAAACGTAAGCGCAGAAAAAAGCGAGAGATAAGCCGCCAACACGGCCACAAAAATAAGCGCTAGTACAGCAGGCATATCACCATAGCGATGCATGGCGACAAATAACCAACTCACGCCCACTAAAAAACACCCGAAGGCAAAACAAAACCCGAGCGCTGCAGCTTGTTTCTTATTCCATTCGGGATGTGCGATCAATATCACCCAGACGCTCGCCAAACTCAATAATTGAATCGGCCAAAGCTGAAACGGCGCGAACGACAGTACATTTAGCGCGCCCAGCATCAAAGCTAAGACACAGGCCTGACGACAACTAAGTCCAGTAAAAAAAAGAGCTAGGGAAAAGCGCATCGTTTAGGGTTCTAATTCACTTATGGATTCAATTTTTGGTGCTCGGATAGGTAGGCCGGATGACGCTTTTCGACCAAGACTATTTGCACTTGCCGCGCATCGGCACGCAGAATTTCAAAATGCAGCGCTCCGATTTCAAAGCCATCACCTTTGTGTGGCACACGTTGCAGATGATTGGCAATCAGGCCGCCTATCGTGTCCACATCTTCATCCGAAAGAGCGCTACCGATCACTTCATTAAACTGGATAATTTCGGTCAAGCCTTTGACGCGCCAACGCTCGCCCTTACCCTGATTATCGAGCACGATGATATTGTCTTCTTCCTCGTCAAAATCGTATTCATCTTCAATATCGCCGACAATTTGTTCGAGCACGTCTTCAATGGTAATCAAACCGGCGACACCGCCGTATTCATCCACCACCATCGCCATGTGATTACGATTAGCGCGAAAATCACGCAACAAAATATTAAGCCGCTTCGACTCCGGGATATACACCACGGGACGCAACATATCACGCACGTCAAAGCTCTCTTCCGCGTAATATCGCAACAAATCTTTGGCGAGCAAAATACCGATCACTTTATCGCGATCGCCATCGACTGCAGGAAAACGCGAATGGGCCGTTGCTAAGACTTCGGACAACCATTCAGTAATCGGCTTAGAAATATCGATCACGTCCATTTGCGAACGCGGCACCATGATGTCACGGGCGGATAAATCAGAGACTTGAAACACGCCCTCGATCATCGCCAAGGCATCGGCATCGATCAGGTTGCGTTCGTGCGCGTCGTGCAAAACTTCCAGCAACTCCGCGCGGTTTTCAGGTTCGGGGGATATAAAAGCGGTCAAGCGTTCAAACAATGACCTATGAGGTTTATTAAGCTCAGTTGATCTGGGCTTACTTGAGTGTTCTTGCATAGTGGGCATAATGCCGTTGTTTCAATCCTACAGAATACATCATCTTGCAAAATTCCCCAAGGCGCAGCGACAATTTTCATTCCATCTCATTTTGTCTTTAACCCAAACGCAAATGCAAAAGACCTTGATTAACCAACATGCCGTAAAATTAAGTAGTCGAAGCCAAATGCAAACGCATACGTTCAAATTCCAACACGACTCCGTTGGGCAAAGTGTCTTCGACCTTTTCCAGTGTTTCAAAACCCAGCACACGATAGAAAGGGACACCGGGCAAGGTCGCCATGAGCTCTAAATCGCGGAAACCCGCCGCCTCTGCGGCTTGTTTGCAGGCCGCAAAAATGGCACTAGCAACGCCACGCCGTGCAGCATGCGGAGCGATGAAAAATGCACGTATGCGCGCCGCGTCGTGTTGCGGATCAAGATAATCAATTTCACCCATCGGCCTTTGATCACCGCCATACAAAGTGCGGCGACGGCTCCAGCCGCCACAGCCAACGACTTGCCCCTCTAATTTCGCGAGAAAATAAGTCCCATCCGCGACCAAATGACTGTCCACCCCAAACACATATTGAATCGCTGCCTCAGTTTGAGCCTCAGTATAAAACCCACGGCTGAGTATCCGAGCCGACTGCGCAATCAATTCATTGAGCGCCGGGATGTGCGCCAAGCTACAGGCTTCTACGCTTAGCACTTGTTCGGATGGATGATCCATCAGAGCCTCCTATCAAAGCTCACTTAGAAAGGAATCTTCCGACAAAGTTCAATTACGCCATCCAGATTATTCCATCCTATAGTGGCGCGCATAGCGCTGACCTAGATTCGCCAAAGGCAGCATTACAAAAAAATCAGCGCTGTGGAAATCAGGGTCCCAAGCCGGCTCACCGCAAATCCAAGCGCCTGCACGCAAATAGGCTTTCAGTAAAGGCGGCATATTGGCGTGATGATGTTGATCCATGCTTCCAAACGGAAAAGCCAAGATCGGTTGAACATGATACTCGCGCGGTGCAAATTCTTGCGGCTGTAACTGATGATAAATCGCCGCCGCATTATGCCCGCCGTCGGCCAGACTGACGCTGGCACAACCGATTAAGTGACTACAACGTTCACGCCGCATAAAAGCGGCCAAGCCCGCCCACAACAGCATAATCACTGCACCGCTACGGTAATCCGGATGAATGCAGGCACGTCCTGCTTCGGCAATGCTGCCCCGGATATTTTCCAAGCGCGCCAAATCAAATTCGCGCTCGGCATAATACCGCCCCAAATCCCGCGCCGAATTGGGTCCCAAAATACGATAGGTGCCAACTACTTTCAATGATTTGGTATCACGCACAATCAAGTGATCACAATACGCATCAAATTCATCCTGATCTAAGCCCTCATCGTTTGCCAAAGCCGACAAACCCATGGTTTCAATAAACACTTTGTAGCGCAAACGCTGCACTTCACGCACTTCTTCGGACGTAGTTGCTAGGCTTAAGCTAAGCTTAGAAAAATTCGGGCTGGCATCATGTGGGTGAGTCAATATTCTCATTTAATAATCTCCTTTATTGGCAACTTGAGGCAGAATAAAACCCGATTACTGCAAGCACATGACCGCCGTATTTCAACTTAATGACACCGCATTTTTACCAAGGAAATAGGATGAGTATCGCTCTCTCTGTTTTTGCCAAAGCCCTAATCGTTGTACCGATCACTTTGCTACCGATACTTAATCCGATTGCGGTCGCACCGATTTTCTTGTCGATGACAGGACCGATGGATCAGCAGATGACCAATCGCCTTGCCAAACGTATCGCCTTCAATTGTTTTTTCTTACTGATGGGTGCCATCTTTGTTGGTTCTTATGTGTTAGATTTTTTTGGGATTTCACTGCCGATTGTGCGAGTAGCGGGCGGCATTGTGGTGGGCATGGCGGGCTGGAAACTGCTAAACGATCAAGGGGGCGATAAACTCCGAAATACGGTCGCTGCAACGGCCAATAATTGGAGCAAGGAAGAATTAAAACGACATAGCTTTTTCCCGTTTAGTTTTCCCTTAACGGTGGGACCGGGTGCCATCGCGACTTCCATTACCTTGGGTGCGCAATTACCCGCCAAACCCGTTGATTGGATTATTGTCAGCTTTGCGGGCGCAATGGGTGTCCTACTCACTTGCTTCGCGATTTATTTGTCCTATCGCTTTGCCCGCAAGCTCGAAAGTTTTTTAGGCGAAGTGGGGGCGACCGTCTTGATGCGGCTCTCAGCGTTTATTTTGCTGTGTATCGGTATTGAAATCGGCTGGAATGGCTTTACCGCGCTACTCGAAGACTTTATTCGCTAGTTTCGCTGACGGTATCGTGCAGCATCAGCGCATGCTCGACGTGGGTCGACTCATCTCCAATTTTGCTTTTCCAAGCTTTCAGAAAATAAATCCGTTCGATCTCAGTGGGCGCTGAATGCCAAATCACCATCAGCGTTCCCTTATGATCGTGAATTTTCGCCAATTTATTGATGCAATCGAGGTTGCCGTCCGCGTCAGCCAATGCAATCGCGTAACCGTAGACCCGAAACAGGCGCTCTAAGCGATCAGGTTCCGTCTCGCTGTGGGTGGCGGAAATCTTTGCATGATCTAAAAACATGAGGATACTCCCAATTGATGGCCTTCTCACCGGATTGATCAATTCATTCTAGCTGATAGTTTTCGAAACAGGAAAATTTGCGACGCTTGCCCCGTGCAACACCTAGAAACACAACCAACTTACAACGATTAGCCAAGAGAAGCCAAGTTTTACTTTGCACTGGCGCAATAATTTGGTTAAATAGCCGTAGGCTTTTGCGGTAAAAAACTCGACTAAGCCGTGCTCTTATCTGAGGTCTATTTGCAACAAATCGAGAGTCTCCGTTCAGATTTGTCGCGCCCACCAAATGGAAAATCTCGACTTAAGGCATGCCATCAACATCGTAGCAAAATGAGTAAGCTGAATTTGGTTTAACCCAAAATAGCCTATGAACAATGCGGTCAATTTTTTGATGCAATTACTACGCTTGCACCGTATTGGGGTCAGGCTGGCTTTGAGCTATTTCTTCCTGATCGCCCTCTTTATCGTCGTCGTATCCATGACGGTGCTGCAAATTCAACATATGGCCGAGAGTCATGAGCAATTCGCCCAGACCGATATGCGTCGCCTGCTCAGTGTACAAGCACTCTCAATTGAAACCGAAGGCATTGGTGGCCAATTATTGATGACCTTTAGCGCGTCTAGCAATGATGTAACGACGGGCAAAACCCAAGGCTCACCACGCAAGCAAACTGAACGAAAGGCATCGAGCCGTCCTGACTATAGTGTGATAGACGAAAAAACTCGTCGCCTACGTCAGCTCATGGGAAGCCTAGAAAAAGAATTATCCGACGAAGATCAGCAGACAACGCTCAAAGCGCTCAAGGAAAAGCATGTTCGCTTTCAAGCCGAATACGACGAAATGCTCAATGTGTTGGAGTTTCAGGGGATCGAAAATAATGGCATAGAATCAGCCAAGATCGTCTTCGTTGAAAAAGTGGAGCCGGCCCGGCAAGTACTGCTAGAGGAATCGAAAAACCTACTCGAAAACGAAAAGAAGCGCATCGAATTGCGACAATTGGACGAACAAAAGCGCTTAAAAGAAGTGGAGTTAGTGGTAATTGCGCTCTCATTTTTTGCCGTTCTAGTGAGCAGTGTGTCTGCTTTCATCACCCGTCGCAGCGTGGTGAAACCTTTAGAAAATTTAGAAACCAGTGCTTTGCAGATCGCCTCGGGCAATTATGAGAGCCGCGTTCCCGGCTCGAAAATTATTGAAATCGAAAGGGTGGGTAGCGCTTTAAACAGTATGGCCGAAGCGATTGGTGCGCGTGAAACGGAAATCGAACAACTCGCCTACTACGACCCCTTAACCCATTTACCGAATCGCACTTTACTTTTAAAGAATAATGAAAGCGGAAACTTAACTGCCAGCGGCCTCATCCTGCTCGACATTGCGCGCTTAAAAACCGTCAACGAAACCTTGGGTTTTGGCACCGGTGACGCTGTGATACTCGAAACTTCACGACGAATCCAACAAGCCTTAAGCATACGTGGACGTGGCTACACCAGCCTCACGAAATTTTCAGGCGGCATGTTTGCAATTCTATGCTCGGCGGCTTCAAAAGAAATCATCAGCGACATCATCGCCGAAATCGATCAACATCTCAGCGAACCAGTCCGCTTTGGTCAACATACGGTCGATGTCAACATGGTCTATGGAATCGCGGTATCAAGTGCCAACACCTTGACACTCAACACCTTAATACGCAATGCCGAGGTCGCACTGTATGCGGCCAAGGCGAATACCCAGGCTGTGATTTGGTATTCGGACGCACAAGAAGCATCACGTCTGAGTCATTTAAGCTTACTGTCCGATTTACGCATGGCTGTGCAGAACTCTGAACTGCAAATGTGGTTGCAACCAAAAATACATTTGCATTCGATGGAAACTTTCGGCTTTGAGGCGCTAGTGCGTTGGCAGCACCCGAAACGGGGCTTCATTTCTCCTGCGGAATTCGTGCCCTTCGCCGAACGCACTGGCTACATCAGCACGGTCACGAAATGGATGTTAGAGCGCGCCATGCAAACCCTAGTGCAGTGGAAAACAGACTATCCTCAATTAAGTATCGCGGTCAATGTCAGCACCAATGATTTACGCGACCAACAATTCCCAGACCGGGTGCGCGACCTGATGGAAAAATATGCCGTCGACCCCAAACAAATCAAATTGGAGCTCACCGAAAGCGGCATCATGGAAGACCCCAGTAGCTCAATTCCGCTTTTACAAAAGCTTCGTGACACCGGGATCGGCTTATCCATCGACGACTTCGGCACGGGTCATTCCTCACTCGCGTATCTACAAAAACTCCCCGTCAACGAGCTTAAAATTGATCGCAGCTTCGTCGTCAACATTGACCAACTTCCCTCGACTCAAAGATTGGTGCGCACCATCGTCGAAATGGGGCACGGCCTGAATTTAAGTGTCATTGCCGAAGGCATAGAAACCAAAGAAGAACGCGACACCCTGCTTGAATTAGGCTGCGACTCGATGCAGGGTTACTTCGCCAGCAAACCTTTACATGGTGAAGCTTTGCAAGCTTGGTTGGCGAAGATTTAGTCAGCGCCTCGATCAGGTATAATGCACGCCTCTTAGTACGCACCTTTTCACTAACCGCAATATTATGATCGTCCTCGGCATTGAATCCTCCTGTGACGAAACCGGTATCGCCCTCGTTGACACCGAGGCAGGCCTACTTTCCCACGCTTTACATTCTCAAATCGCCATGCATCAGGAGTACGGTGGTGTCGTGCCGGAGCTGGCTTCACGCGACCATGTACGGCGCGCCTTGCCGCTACTCGAAGAGGCGCTTGAGCGCGCTCAGTTGGACAAAAGCCAGATCGATGCGATTGCCTACACTCAGGGTCCAGGACTCGCGGGGGCTTTGCTGGTCGGCGCATCGGTCGCTTGCGGCTTGGGTTTGGCGCTTCGAAAACCCATGATCGGCATTCATCATTTAGAAGGGCATTTGCTCTCGCCACTCTTGGCCAGCAATCCCCCCGAATTTCCGTTTTTAGCGCTCTTGGTCTCTGGCGGTCATACACAACTAATGCGTGTCGATGGTGTTGGGCGCTACCAACTTTTAGGTGAAACTTTGGATGATGCAGCGGGCGAAGCCTTTGATAAATCCGCGAAACTCTTAGGTTTAGATTATCCAGGCGGGCCTGCCATTTCACGCTTAGCCACTTTGGGTGACCCGCAAATCCATCAATTTCCGCGCCCCATGCTGCATTCTAAAGATTTTAATTTCAGCTTTTCGGGATTAAAAACGGCCGTGCTCACGGCGGTCAAAAAATATCCTCACGACTTAAGCGAACAAGACAAAGCGAATGTCGCACGCGGTTTTGTCGATGCCATCATTGATGTACTGCTTGCGAAGTGTTTGAGCGCCTTAAAGCATACCGGACTCAAACGCCTAGTCATCGCAGGGGGCGTTGGCGCAAATACGCAATTACGTACAGCCCTCAATAGCGCGGCCCTGAAGCGACGTTTTCAAGTGTACTACCCTGAACTCGAATTCTGCACCGATAACGGCGCCATGATCGCATTTGCGGGCGCGTTGAGGCTTAAAGCGAATCCACAACTGGCGACCTATCAATACAGCTTCAATGTAAAGCCACGCTGGCCGCTGGACGAATTAGGTGCGGCCTAAATTCATCCGGTTTTTTTACTACCGATCCGACTCTCTTTGCCGCGCATGAGATTAGCGATATTTTGACGGTGACGATAAATCAAAAATGCGCTCATGACGGCAATGCAAGCGAGCTGCAAATTCGCGCCAAACAAAATACCGTAATAGAACGGTGCGAAAATAGCCGCAATCAAAGCCGCCAAAGAAGAATAACGAAACGCATAAGCAATCACCAACCAAGTCACGAGTGTAGCCAGCCCCAACCAAGGATTAACCCCAATTAACACACCCAAGGCCGTCGCAACACCTTTGCCACCGACAAAGCGAAAAAAGACGGGCCACAAATGACCCAAAAAAACGGCCAGTCCAACTAGCGCAATCGCATTATCAGACAAGGAAAATTTTTCTTGAAAAAAAATTGCGAGAAACACCGCCAACCATCCCTTAACACCATCCCCCAACAAAGTTAACACCGCAGCGGCCTTATTTCCTGACCTTAAAACATTCGTCGCACCCGGATTTTTCGAACCATAGGTACGTGGATCAGATAAACCAAAACCACGACTGACCACTACGGCAAAAGAAATCGAACCGATCAAATAAGCGATGATCACAGCGTACACAGCATTCATTTCAAATCCTCCCATTATTTTTAGACATTCTTGCACACCCGAGTCGTTTTTTCTAGGGAAGCGCGGATTTATTCGGCATGCGCGTTCGAGCCCAAAATGGGATGAGTTTGGTAGCAACATTTCCGCAGGGTGCCAAGCAAGGGAATTTGCTGCCAAAATCGCCCATGAGTTTAATTTTTGTGCCGAACCCGGAGGGAAACTCCATTTTTTCGTCGAACAAGGTCGAAGATTCAGGTTCTTAAAAAAATGGTGTTTCGCGCTTATCGAATAAATCCGCGCTTCCCTAGCTACAAACCACAACTCACTGTCTTTGCCTGCAACAGGCTCATCAAACATTGTGGGTCAATCGCAATTAAAAAACCGCGCCGACCACCATTCAAATAAATACGCTCAAGTTGCATCACACTTTCTTCCACATACACAGGCATTGCTTTGCGCGTAGCAAAAGGCGAGGTGCCGCCTATCATATAACCAGAATGACGTTGCGCGACTTCGGGTTTGCAGGGCTCGACCGATTTGCAGCCAATTTGACGTGCTAAATTTTTGGTCGATACTGTTTTGTCGCCATGCATCAAAACGATCAAAGGTTTAGCGTGCTCGTCCTGCATCACCAAAGTTTTAATGACCGTATGTTCTGGCACACCCAATTCACGCGCAGAAACGGCGGTGCCGCCATGCTCCTCATAAGGATAAGGATGTTCAGAAAACGGCGTGCCTTGTTGCCGTAAAAACTGCGTTGCCGGTGTTTCGGAGATATGTTCTTTTTTGGCCACTGCCATTCCTCACTTTAATAGTTTTGTTTAAGCACGCGGATGATGTGTCGCATGCAGCAACTTCAAGCGCTCACGCGCAACATGCGTGTAAATTTGTGTCGTCGAAATATCGGCATGTCCCAACAATAACTGCACCACGCGTAAATCCGCACCATGATTGAGTAAATGCGTGGCAAACGCGTGGCGCAAAGTGTGCGGCGAAATCACGCCTTCAATCCCTGCAAGCAACGCATATTTTCGAATCAAAAACCAAAACATTTGACGTGTCATCGCGCCCCCACGCGCGGTCACAAACAAGGCATCATCCATCTGCCCTGCCAAAATATCGGCTCGCGCTTCCTTCAGATAACGGTCTATCCAAACTCTGGCCTCACCACCAAAAGGTAGCATGCGCGTTTTACTGCCTTTGCCGACGATACGCAAAACGCCGTCGTTCAAACTCAATTCCAAGGTCTTTAGGCTCACCAATTCACTCACGCGTAGACCGCATGCATATAAAAGTTCGAGCATGGTGCGATCACGCAGACCCAATGCCGTATTCACATCGGGCGCCAACAAAAGCGCCTCCACTTGTTGCTCGCTCAAAGTTTTAGGCAAGCGCTGTGCTTGCTTAGAAGTTTTAAGCCGGACACATGGGTCAATCGAAATCTGATTTTGACGATGCGCCATTTGATAGAAGCGCTTTAAAACCGTCATGCGGCGATTAGCCGAAGTCGCCTTGGAAGTAGGATGTTTATCCGCCACGTAGGCAAAAATTTCGGCTTCGCTCACTTGCAACAAATCTTTTTGGTAGCGGCCGTACAGCCATTCGGAAAACAAACGCAGATCGCGCCGATAGGCCTCAATCGAATTTTTTGCCAAGCCATCTTCCAACCAAAGATAATCACAAAATGCGTCGATTTGCACCTGTATCACCTGCGGCAACACGACCATATCTTCAGGGTTCACGCGCACTTTAGCCACGTCCACTCCAGATCGAAGCATAGCCCGGCGCACTTTCCCATTCCAATAGAAAGCGTTTAACGCGAATATGAAAGCCATCGACATCGTCGTGATGCGCAAAGCCGCCGATGCCTCCGGCAGCCGTCACGCGATGGCAAGGAATGATGAGTGGAAACCAATTCGCGCCACAAGCTTGTCCGACTGCGCGCGGTGCAGAGCGCAAGGATTTGGCAAGCTGACCGTAAGTACGAATCTCGCCACGCGGGATATCCGAAATCGCTTTCCAAACCTTTTGCTGAAACAAGGTGCCAGCATTTTTAAGTGGCAACTCAAATATAAAATCAGGGTCAGCGAAATAGGATTGAACTTGTCGCGCCGCATTTTCAGCGACCGCATCGCTCGCTGATTTTTCCCGGTAACGTTCGGGAAGATAGACCAACTCGCTCACGCTAGCATTTTCAGTACGAATACCCATACGGCCAAAAGGCGCGCTAACGATCGCGGAAAAAATAGCTTCTTCAGAGGAAAACATAAGGCAAGACCAGACAAAAAAACCCAGTGTACCAAGAAAAAAGGCGCATCCGAAGATGCGCCTTCCAAAAATTTTCACGTCCGGGCTGTTTAGCACTCAAGAGCACTCAGCTTATCTTGAAACGTGAATCTCCCCCCTTTTTGATGCGCCCTAGAGAGCGCTATTATTGCACTTCCAAAAAACGTCTTAGTCATTCTGTCGTCGTACCCACCGCTTTTTCTTTTTATGTTTTGGTGTGGGCAGAATATAACACGCATCAATCCGAAAAAAAACAAAGCTTTTAAAATTTGAAAATGGTCTGTTGCATTTGTGCGCCTGCAGCACAGAAAAATAAAATTCATCAAAAAAAATGTGCTAAATCAAAATCGATTTAAATTATTTCCAAGTGGAAATTTGAGTGAAATATTTTGCGAAATTCTAGGGAAGCGCGGATTTATTCGGTATGCGCGTTCGAGCCCAAAATGGGATGAGTTTGGTAGCAACATTTCCGCAGCTTGGCTGGTGCCAAGCAAGGGAATTTGCTGCCAAAATCACCCATTTTGAGCCGAACCCGGAGGGAAACTCCATTTTTTCGT
>JAHFQV010000232.1 GCA_023259175.1 Oxalobacteraceae bacterium
GGGTAGCTAAACACGGAAAGAGTCATCGCTATACCCAAGTCTGACTGAGCTTTTCCAATAAGGTTTGCAATGATAGGGAATGAGTTTGCGGGCAGCGCTCAAAAAACACCAAAGCTGCGCCTAATGGGAAATCTCGGTTAAACAATCTGGCACCAAAAACCTGACTCTGTAGGGCAATTGACTGATAACTGGATAAGGAATAGGCTAAACTCATGTCTATCCTTTGCTTTCTCTGATACCAAAGCCCTGTTCGCCACCCGCAAAAGTCGTCGTTTGCTAACATCAAGCGTGTAAGCAAGCAATTTTGCCCAACTTGATGCTGCACCCGCTGTGGGTATAATGAAGGCTGCGCTAGCCGATGATTGAACCTAGAAACGGTGGTGGGACGTGTGCGGATCAAGGATCAATGACATGAGATTCAAACGAAAAATCCGACGTGCCTGCAGATGTAGCCCTTCACTAGGAGCGTTATTTCTATGCTTGGATGAATCTGCAAAACGCTGATGGCCTACGTATCACGAAGACGTTGACAAGTAGCCCTCCTTACAGCATCAAACCTGCCTACTTTGGCGGAGTGACAAGGAATCGAAAATGCACCATCAAGAACAAGACCTACGCAGTTTTCAATTGCACGAAGCTGCAATTGAATTGATGCGATCTGACGCGCAATTGATACGCAGGGCGATTTCAATTTTGCAAAAATGGAGTATGGATTCTGATGAAAATACGAAACCATTGCGAGAGGAATGGATGCGGATATTGCTAGAGCGTGATTGGAATTTGGCTTTAGATCCCGGGGAACGTGGGAAACAATTAAGGCAATCATCGCCGGTTTCATGCGTCTTACCGACATCAAAAAGGTTGGAGATTATTAGACATGCGAAAAGATCAGCTTGAGCACTTAATTCGCGCTGCTGCCGCGATCACCAACGAATATGAATTCGTTGTGATTGGTAGCCAAGCCATACTTGGTGCGGTGGACAATCCTCCGCCAGAATGCACGGTGTCGATGGAGGCAGATTCTATCCTTTAAATGCGGAGCATCTTTCAGATTTAATTGACGGCTCAATTGGCGAAGGATCGATGTTTCATGAGCGCTATCAATATTATGCGCAAGGTGTAGACTCGACGACAGCGGTATTACCTAAGGGCTGGGAAGGGCGTCTTATCCGCTTGCAATCAAAAGAAACCAATGACCGGATCGGGTATTGCATTGACTCAAACGATTTATTTCTATCGAAATGTGTGGCAAATCGCGACAAAGATCGCGAATTTAATAAAGCACTCCTTAAAGCGGGCTTAGTCAAAGAGGATGTTGTGCTTAACATGGTTGAACTACTACCAGTGCCGGATGAGCGGAAAAGGATCATAAAAGCGCTTATCCTCAGATTAAATGCAGAAGCCTTATCTGGCGCAGAGTCCTCTACACATGCGGTAGATGATTCAGAATCAGGAGTGAAATAACGCATGCATGATCTTCTTGTTGGCCAGGTGTTTGCCAGCGCGAATTCAACTTCGATGCCGAACCCAGAGGGAAATCCCATTTTTTTGTCGAACAAGGTCGAAAATTCAGTTTCTTAAAAAATGGGATTTCGCGCAAATTGCATAAATCGATGCTACACCAGAACCAAGAAGGGCAATTCTGGAGAAGAACCGCCCCCCCTACTTCGCCGAACAAATAAACGGATACTCCCGATTATCGATAATGGGCTCCACGCCAAAGAAATCATTCAACACTGACTCCGCCGTGCAATAAGCGCCTTCCACCCAAGCCTGATCGTTTGAATACGCTTCACCAACAATAAAAATATTCACATCCGTTTTTTCCATGAGTTGTGAAGGCTTACGAATTTTTTGTTGCACGTCGCCGATATTAAAATGCGAAGCCCAGGCGTGATAGCCGGCATTAAATGGGGGCAATGACCAGTCCATATAAGCCGCGTCTACCGGTGCTGGTACCATGGAATAATCGGAGTTAGGGCCGAAATGGATTTCGGCCAATTGTTTGCGCAACATTTTGACCATGCGATCGGGTACTTTTTTCGGGCCTTGTAAGGGCTGCACATTTTCATTGGTGGGAATCGATT
>JAHFQV010000058.1 GCA_023259175.1 Oxalobacteraceae bacterium
GGCGTGGCACTATTGGTCATGACGATGTTCGTGTGTGCTTTAGTCGTTCTGGGGCGACTTATTATCGGCTTAAGCAAGGAAATGCGCTTACTCTTAGCTTGTTAAAGTCCTCCGCTGATTCGAACAATTGGCATGCTTGGGAGGCGAACCATCAAGCCGAAAAGGGTGAACAAATTCCAACATGGGAGTTGCGTCAACTTGATCGCAACACTATCGTGGGTAAGCGGGAGGAAATTTCTAAGATCGCGAAGCAAGAAATCCGACTAAAAAGAAATTCTGTCACGGAAATATCGGGTGGTTTGCGTCTCTGTGAATTATCTTTCTATGAGCCGCTGTTTCAAGCGGTGGGGGTAACCTCCAAGGAGGCGCGCTTTGAAGGCAAACCCTATTTTGTGATTTCCTCAAAATATGGACGATCATTTCAGTTACCCGATGCTCTCGTCAACGCCCCTATCATCAACTCATTCACTCGTAAATTATTAGATAGCGAGGTAGTGTCGGCATATGATTGTGATTTCATGCTAAACGATTGGAATGGTAGCAGGGACTCCGCTTGGTTTAACAGGCACACTCCTTTGGTTTGGACGGATGATTGGCTAGTGATACGGTCAGAACAAGACTACGTCTATTGTGGCGGTGCTCATGGTGATGCCAATAGAGAAGAATTGGTCATTGAAATGAGTAGCGGAAAAGTAGTTAATCCTTGGAGGTGGATTAAAGGTGGCGAAAAAATGGCAAATCCGGACATTCACGATGAGACTAGCTTTCGGAGCTTACTTCTGAAGTATGGTCGAAAAGTGGCGATGGGAAAAGAAAAGCAATTCAACTCTAACTTTGATGAAGAGAGTTATGAATTGAATTTTTACGTTGGAAGACCCTATCCGGTATCGAAAGGATTGGTATTTACAAGCCGCCTGGGTGCGTGCAGAGATCTTGCGTGCGATATGTTTATATTGGTCCCTTACAAAGCGCTTGCACCGTATCTCACGAACGCAGGCAAGGCGGTTGCGGAAAGCTTTACGAGCGCTGCAAGCAAACATTAAAGAATCATTCTTAAATGCTTCCCGCGCCTTAAGCTACTTTGATCAAGTTCGAGTTTCGCTGGTGCGGGCATCCCACTGATTGATGTGCGTGATCGTATGTGTCGCTGTTGTGCATTGATCGGGCCATGCGGCGCAATGCATTGCGCCCTACTTGCTAATACTCAAACTTATCACAACGAGGTGAGCGCATTTTGCCGTTTTTCGTGTACGATCTGGATCGCACAAATTTTTGTGCTTCGATTAATAAAAATGGGTCTGTGAAAAATGAAAAAATTAGTGTTGATAACGATGATGTCGTCCTTGTTTTCGGGTTGCGCTTCGGTTGCGATGTCAGATAAAGTTGAATCTGATCGGGCTAAGGAATTCGCTGTCCCGGCTGAAGGGCATGTAGGTTTGTACGTTTTTCGGAAAGATACCGTTGGCGGAGCTGCTCTGAAAAAAGATATACGAATTGATGGAAAGTGCTTGGGTGAAACCGCAAAGGGTGTTTTTTTCTTCGAGGATTTGCTTGGAAATAGGGATGTGACCATCTCAACAGAATCCGAATTTTCGCCCAACATTTTAGTTCTAAAGCTCGAAAGCGGTAAGAATTATTTCGTGAATCAATACATTAAGTTAGGTGTTTTTGTGGGTGGCGCAGACTTAAAACTAGAAAGCGAAGAAGAAGGTAAAAAACAGGTGAGCATGTTGGACATGGCGGTCAAAGGTAAATGTGGTAAGTAGTGCCATGCGATTGACCGCTGCGTGAGCGTAGTGAGCTTGGGTTTGAGATGCGGATTTGTAGAGAATCTGCGGACACTTCAGTTTCAAATTTGGTCCATGTTTCGCTTGTGTTGTAGCTTTTGTCAGGCGCGAGGAGTACCTTAAACATTCCTTGTGTCCTGATAGTGCCGTTCAATCCAGCAAAGAAATTCAAAGTATTCGTAGTTAGTCGATATCGCATCCGAAAGACGCTCAAAAGGAAAACAGTATGCAAGCAGCTTCATGGTATTCCAGTCTCGCAAAAAATGCTTCGCGTTTTTGTGGTAAGCCGAGGACGTTTTTTTTAGCGGTGTCGGTAATTGCGATTTGGATAGTGACTGGGCCAATTTTTCGTTTTAGCGATACTTGGCAATTGGTGATTAATACGGGCACGACCATCGTTACTTTCTTGATGGTGTTTTTGATTCAGAATACGCAGAACCGTGATACTGAGGCGATACAGGTGAAGTTAGATGAGTTGATACGAGCGACCAAAGGCGCGCACAATGCGCTATTGGATTTGGAAGAACTTGAGGAGGAATCTTTGGATGCGTTTCGAGCTCGGTATCAAGCCTTAGCCACCGCTGCGCGTGAGCAGTTGAGTGTGGGTTCTGAAGATACTGGAACGCCTGAGCCTTGATGGATGTGGGTTAGCGCAGAATTCTTTTTACTAAAAATTTCGAATAAAGTGGGCGTGATGAATTGGTTTAATTTTGGTCGCAAAAAGACGCAGTCTGGCTTGCAAGCGCTTTATCAGGACGGTCATTTTAGTAATGTCGCTTCAATTGCAGACATCTATCATTGTTTCCGTTTGATACTCGGTCGCAATCCTAATCCAGAGGAGTGTGTGGGGCACTCGGCGATGGCTGGGGTGGCACTGGAAGATGTAGTACGCTCTTACGTCCAATCGATGGAATTTCAAAACAGAAAATTGCTGCTTACTGACGCGGTGAATTTTGAACTGAAGGAATTGGATGGTTTTCAGATTTATCTTGATGCGCAGGATCGCGCGGTTGGAAATCATTTATTGCACGGTGTTTATGAACCGCATGTGACGGCGCAATTTAGGCGATTACTTAAACCTGGAATGCGTGTTTTAGATATTGGTGCCAATATTGGTTACTTCACTTTATTGGCGGCTAGTTTGGTGACAAACACGGGGCGGGTTATTGCTGTTGAACCGAATCCTGACAATGGAAAATTGCTAGACGCGAGTATTAAGCAAAATCATTTTGAACACGTCACGCTGCTACAGCTTGCTGCCGGGCGCGCCAATGGTATCCTTGCGTTGCACACTTCGTATAGCAATGGTACGACTTCGCAGGTGAGCAGTGAGCTTGCCCATTTGCAGGCCATTCGTTCAGTTCCGGCCATTAAGTTGGATGATTTTAATGGGCTTGCAGACGGTGTCGATTTTGTGAAAATTGATGTTGAAGGCGCTGAATACAACGCGCTTTGGGGTATGCAAGAAACTTTGAGGCGCTTCAAACCGCTCATCATTAGCGAATTCTCACCGACCGCAATGCCTAGCGTAAGTGGTGTGGATGGTCTCGCTTATTTAGGGTTTTTAGACAGCTTGGGCTATGATGTGAGCGTGATTGATTTGGACGGAACTGTTCATCCTCATTATTCGGATCACGCGAAAACCATGCGTGCTTTTGATGCTTCAGGGGTCGACCATATCGATATTTTGGCGACAGCTCGCGCATCAATTTGATTACTTTAATCTAGACTAGCCCAATGAAAACAAGTCCTCAAGAACTCCCGAGTAACCGTAGTTTTGCCTGGGTCATGGCCGTATTTTTTGTATGGCTGGGTTTGATTCCGCTGTGGCATCAGCAAGCGCCGCGGGCTTGGGCTTTGTTGGTCGCGGTGGTTTTTTTGCTGTTTGCTGGACTCTATCCGGCAGCGCTAACGCCATTCAATCGGCTTTGGATGGGTTTGGGTGACTTGCTGTCCCGTGTTGTCAGCCCCTTGGCGATGGGGATCGTGTTTTACGGCGTATTAACACCTACAGGCTGGCTGATGCGGCGTTTTGGTAAATCCACTTTGGTCTTGGATTTTGACACTGCCGCGCCTAGCTATTGGGTCAAACGCACACCACCAGGGCCAACATCTGAGTCGATGAAGAACCTCTTCTAAATGTTATAATCCTCGCCTTAAGCTTGATCATCATAGAGGAAAGTTCGGTGTCTTTCATTAAAGAGTTGCTGACATTCATACGAATGCGAAAAAAATTTTGGCTCGTCCCTGTGTTATTGGTGATGGTGGTCTTGGGCGTGCTCATCGTTTTGGCGCAAGGTTCGGCGATTGCGCCGTTTATTTATACTTTGTTTTAGGCACGCGCGATGATCATCGTCGGCATTTCCGCCTATTATCACGATAGCGCGGTCGCGCTTATTCGCGATGGGCAAATCATCGCAGCGGCGCAGGAAGAGCGTTTTACGCGCCGCAAACATGATGCGGCTTTTCCCATGCAGGCTTTGGAATACTGTCTGCGCGAAGCGGGTATCGCTGCCAATCAAATTGAT
The DNA here is from genome assembly GCA_023259175.1 of Oxalobacteraceae bacterium. GTDB lineage: Bacteria > Pseudomonadota > Gammaproteobacteria > Burkholderiales > Burkholderiaceae_D > Undibacterium. The sequence continues at coordinate 4,316 of JAHFQV010000058.1, forward strand.
TATGTCGCGTATTACGATAAACCTTTCTTAAAATTTGAGCGCTTGCTCGAGACCTATCTGGCGTTTGCACCGCGTGGTTTTTCTTCCTTCCGTTTGGCGTTGCCGGTCTGGTTGCGCGAAAAACTTTTTTTGAAAAGCCTGCTGGCAAAAGAGTTGAAAAAGATCGATGCCCATCTCGATTGGGAAGCCAAGATGCTGTTTGGCGAACATCATCAAAGTCATGCGGCGAGTGCGTTTTTTCCTTCGCCGTTTGAAGAGGCTGCGGTGCTCACCTTGGATGGCGTCGGCGAGTGGGCCACTAGCTCGGTGGCGATAGGGCGCGGCGCCCAGCTTGAGATTATCAAAGAAATTCATTTTCCGCATTCTCTGGGTTTGCTGTATTCGGCTTTTACTTATCATCTAGGTTTTAAGGTCAACTCGGGCGAGTACAAAGTGATGGGCTTGGCACCTTATGGTGAGCCGCGCTATGTGCAGCAAATCCGCGAACATTTGATCGATGTGAAGGCGGATGGTTCGTTTCGCCTGAATATGGATTATTTTGATTATTGCGCTGGCTTGACCATGACCAATGCGCGATTTAGCAACTTATTCGCGCTGCCTGTGCGAACCTCTGAACAAGCCTTGACGGCGCAGCACATGGATATGGCGGCCTCGCTACAAGTGGTGGTGGAAGAGGTCATTATTCAATTGGCCGGCGCGATTGCAGACGAAACCGGCATGAAAAATTTGTGCCTAGCGGGTGGTGTGGCACTTAATTGTGTGGCCAATGGTAAGTTGCTACGCAGTGGAAAATTTGAGCGCATTTGGGTGCAGCCAGCGGCCGGTGATGCGGGTGGCGCAGTCGGTGCGGCGCTTGCGGCTTATCATGGTTATTTGGGGCATGCACGCAGCGTGCAGCATGAACTTGACGCGATGCAGGGTAGCTACTTAGGACCGCAGTTTGCGCAAGCGGAAATTGAACAGCGTTTGAGCAGCGTGGGCGCGGTATTTGAGGTCATGACGGAAACTGGATTGACACAACAATGTGCGCTTGATCTCGCCCAAGGCAAAGCGCTAGGATGGTTTCAGGGGCGCATGGAATTTGGGCCGCGTGCTTTGGGTGGGCGTTCTATTTTGGGCGACCCGCGTTCGGCCAGCATGCAATCGACTTTAAATCTCAAAGTGAAATTTCGCGAATCCTTCCGACCTTTTGCACCATCCGTCTTGCGAGAAGATGTGGCCGATTGGTTTGAGCTGGATGTCGATAGCCCCTATATGCTGCTGGTGGCCAATGTCAAAGTCGAGCGCAGAATTCCCTTGCCTGCGCATGAACAAAGTTTGTTCGGCATCGAAAAATTGCATGTCGCACGCTCCACCATTCCTGCTGTTACCCACGTTGATTATTCGGCGCGCATACAAACGGTTAGCGCGCAAACTAATCCGCGTTACCATGCCTTGCTGAGCGAATTTAAACGGCAAACTGGCTGCCCAGTATTGGTCAATACCAGTTTCAATGTGCGTGGTGAACCGATCGTGCATACGCCGGAAGATGCGTTCCGCTGTTTTATGGGAACCGATATCGAAGTGCTGGCCATCGGTCATTGTTATCTGCGAAAAGAAGCGCAAGATAGTGCGCTCAAGCAGAATTATGAAAACGCGTTTGAGCTTGATTAGTCTGCCTTTCCTATCTCTAAAAACCTCTATTTTTTCTCGTCATGAATAGTCACGCAAAAAATCTGGCCTTCGTTGCATTGCTGTTTTTGATCCTCTTTGCCTGTGTCGAGAAAGGTATGGAGTGGTTGAATTATCCCGCCTCACCTGTGATGGGTTGGAGTTGGGAGCAAAGCCCTTATCGTGGTGAAATCAATCGCGATGATCATCAAGTAAATCAATTGGGTTTGCGCGGCCAGAAGATAGCCTATACCGATCAGGATAAGGTGGTGTTGTTGGTGGGTGATTCGCAGGTCGAAGCCGGTACGCAGCGCGCGGATCATTTGCCCGAGGCCTTGTTACAGGCGGCTTTGCGTGCGAAGCTAGGGAGCGATCAAATTAAAGTATTTTCGATTGCGGCTGCCGGATGGGGGCAAGATCAGCAATTGCTGGCTTTGGGAAAATACTTCACGCAGTTTCGTGCTGACCTGGTGTTAGTCTGGCCTACGCCCGTGAATGATTACTGGGAAAATACCTTTGTTGATCGTAGTGTGACGCCCGAAGCGGGGCGTTTGAAGCCGACTTTTCAATTGGTGGGTGAGCAGTTGATTCAAGTACTGCCTGAGCGGCGTGAGTGGAAGCTACAAAATCTGATTGATTTAGCGCGAGCGAATGCAGGAAAGACGCAAAAAATGAGTATGGAACAGGTGTATTTGAATCGTTGGTTGAAGCAACTTCCATCGACAGTACGTGCCAATACCCATGCCGCCGATTGCCCGAAAGAAGAAGTGGCCGAGAGCCGATTGATAGAAGCCTATTGGCAAGGAAAGCGTGCTTACACTTTGCTTGCGAACGAGGACGTGGCGCATAGCCGCAGCCATTTTTCACCTTTTTTAAGCGAGCTGTCGGAACGGGATCAGTATGCAATCGCGGTGACGCATCGCTTATTGTCCGAGATTAAATTATTGACGCAAGCCCACAGCGCAAGTTTCGCTATTTTTCATGGCTATCGGAATGATCTTGATGCGGCTTTTCAAGAAATTAAGTGCGTTAAGCAAGTCGGTAATGCCCAAGTTTTTGCCTATGATGGCTCGGACTGGCTACGCTATCTAAAACGTAGCTCTCTGCAAAAAGACTTGATTAGCTTGACGCTAGAAGCCAACCATCCGCTCAATGTTGCGGAAGGTGACTGGCATTTGGGCGAGGAAGGCAATCGCCTAGTGATGGAGGCGCTGGCGACCCGGTTGGCGCAGCACAAAAGTCTGCATCCCCATTGACGATGTTTGCATTTGTTTCCAGGCCTTATTTGTCGCGCATTTTTAAAGCGATTTTTGCTTGGTCGCGTTTGCATCCTCTTCGTGCGTTTCTCGCGTTTTTCATTTCTTTATTGCTGTTACTTGATCAGGTTTTTCCTCCGCCGATTCCACATGAGGCTGCTGGTTTGGTGGTCGTTGCGCGCGATGGCGCGCCTTTGCGTGGCTGGCCCGATGCGGATGGTGTTTGGCGCTATCCCACATCACCTGAACAAGTTTCGCCTAAATATCTCGATGCTTTATTGACCTACGAAGATCGCTGGTATTACTGGCATTTTGGGATTAATCCTGTCGCCATGGGGCGTGCTGCATGGCAGTGGCTGGCGCATGGGCGTATTGTCTCGGGCGGCTCGACTTTAAGTATGCAAGTAGCCCGTGCTTTGGAGCCCGTGCCGCATAGTTTGATGGGGAAATTGCGGCAAATGGCGCGTGCCGTGCAATTGGAAATGCGCTTGTCCAAGCGAGAAATTTTAACGCTGTATCTGAACCATGCGCCGATGGGGGGGATAGTCGAAGGCGTGGAAATGGCGAGTCGCACTTATCTTGGTAAAAGCGCGCAACAATTGTCTTCTGCCGAGGCCGCGCTACTCGTCGTTTTGCCGCAAGCACCCTCGCGTTTGCGACCAGATCGGCATCCTGAACTGGCACAGCAATCGCGCGATAAAGTGTTGCGGCGGATGGCGCAATTGCAGCGTTGGACGCAAGCAGAAGTCGATGACGCATTGATTGAAAAAGTCGGTACTAATCCGCCGCGTCTGGCCTGGCTTGCGCCCTTAGCGGCTGAGCGTTTACATCAAGCAGCGCTGCATGGAAGACAGGCTCGTGGAGGGAATGCAAATGGGAAAGCGATCGTACAATCGACCTTGGATACGCAAATTCAATCCATGTTAGAGCGTTTGCTGAGCGACAAAGTGCAAGACCTGCCACGTTTTGTATCGATGGCAGCTTTGGTGATGGAGAGTGAAAGTCTTGAGATTTTGGGATATGTTGGATCGGCTGATTTTGCAGATACACGCCGCTTTAGTCATGTCGATATGGTGCGCGGCATTCGTTCCCCCGGTTCGACCTTGAAACCATTTTTGTATGGCATGGCTTTGGATGAAGGCTTGATCCATTCCGAGAGTTTGATGGCCGATACGCCGCAGTCGTTTAGCGGCTATGACCCGGGGAATTTTCAGGCAAATTTTTCCGGCCCTGTGAGCGTTTCCGAAGCCCTACAGCGTTCCTTGAACGTGCCCGCGGTTGATCTACTTGATCGTATCGGCCCTGCACGTTTTAGTGCAAAATTATCCGGCGCAGGATTACGTTTGCATTTGCCGAAAGAGGCGACGCCGAATTTGAGCATTATCCTTGGCGGCGCGGGAACTAATCTTGAAAGTTTAGTCGGTGCTTATCGTTCTTTGGCGATGAATGGGATGGCGGGCACGCCGCGTATTACACCCGATGCGCCGCGTCATGAAGCGCGTATGATGAGTGCGGGCGCCGCCTTCATTATCCGCAATATTTTGGAGAGTGGCGGGCATCCGGATCAAGCCTTTATCGAGAACAATAATAGCGGCGTGCATCTCGCTTGGAAGACGGGAACTAGTTACGGATTTCGTGATGCTTGGGCGGTGGGTGTGAGTGGGCGTTATACGCTCGGTGTTTGGATAGGGCGGCCTGATGGCACACCCAATCCGGGCTTTTTTGGTGCCAATGTTGCCGCACCTTTATTGCATCAAATTGCCTATGCCTTACCGCCGAGTACCGCGCTGACGACACAGCCCCCGCCTGAAGTAAACAGTGCGCAAATTTGCTGGCCTCTGGGGCTCCTTGCGAGCCGCACTGACGCGAAGCATTGCCATCAGAAACGCAGTGCCTGGCTATTGCGTGACACGGTGCCGCCGACTTTAGCTGATCGTCTGAGAACGCAAGGTTTACTGGAGACGATTTGGATTAATCCACAAACACGCTTGAGGACAACGCCCAATTGCGATCCACAAGCCCAAGCAGAAGAGGTAGCGCGTTGGCCTTCTTTGTTGGAAGCGTGGTTGACACCGAATCGCAAAGCGGAGTTGGGTTTAATGCCTTGGTCACCCGATTGTCCGCAAATGAGTGGTGGCGGCAGTTTGCGTTTGATGGGAATTAAGAGCGGCAGTCGTTTGCGCGCAGTCCCGGGCGAATTGCAATTACATGTGAGTGTTGATGTAGTCGGTGGTACGGGTTTGCATTATTGGTTATTGGATGGCCATCAATATGGGGCAGCGAGTCCCAAAAAGCGCCAAAGTCTCATCCTCAAAGAAGCTGGTCAACATCAATTGACGGTGATTGATGCGGTAGGCCATGTCGATAGCGTGGCGTTTAGCGTGGACGCGTTTGGCTTGCGTGCGCGTTAGCCCGCAACGATGAGCATTGTAATGAGCACTGTAATGAACACTGTGTAAGCTTGTTCAGCAATTATCCTAGAAACGGCAGTTGACCGCTTCAAAGGTAAATTAAGTATTTGATTTATTAGAGATTTCTTTGACTATTTTTTTCACCGTTTGGGTGAGAACGCTACAGGCTCAATTGCACACTTTTCCACGTCTCTGGACTGCGTTGTTCCTCCTAACAACGTGGAGGTTGCGTCGTCGTCACGCCTTGCCAGAGGCGCGGAAAAATGTACACTTGAACCTGTCCAACCGCCGTTTCTAGGATTATGGTAAAAAAGTCTTCCCTTAACCATCCCTGATTTTGTGCACTGCACTATACTGTTTGAGCGGGAGTATCAGAAGAAAACATACTTGGGCAAGCCTGCCCTTATACCCTGCAATTTAATTGTGGAGTCTTAGATGAACGCATTTGAAAGTATACAGCCTGCACTCTGGTCGTATTCTTGGGTCGTGGCGCTGTTGATTGTGCTTGTGTTGTGGCGGAAGTTCTTGTGGTTTTTTGGCGTGATCATCATTCCCGATAATATGATCGGTTTGGTGACGAAAAAATTTGTTTTATGGGGTGAAAATAAGGATCTGCCGCCCGGCAAAATCGTGGCCTTGCATGGTGAAGCGGGCGATCAAGTTGATACCTTAGCCTCGGGTGTGCACTACTATCTTTGGCCGTGGCAATACAGCGTGCAAAGTGCACCTTTAACGATTATTCCTGAAAATTTTATTGGGGTGGTCGAATCGCGCGATGGTGAACCTTTGAGTGATGGACATATCATTGGCACCCATGTCGATTGCGATATGTTTCAAGATGCACGCGCATTTTTGCAAGGCGGTGGTCAACGTGGCCCGCAAGGTTTGGTGATGCCGGAAGGTTCTTATCGCATCAATACTTTGTTGTTTCGAGTCGCCATGGAAAGTTTAACCTGTATAGAGAAAAGCCAGATTGGTTTGGTCGAAGCGCATGGTGGTTCACCGATTCCAAATGGTCGCGTATTAGCCAAGCATGTGAACTGCAATATGTTTCAGGACGCGCAGGCTTTCTTGGCGGGCGGTGGTGAACGCGGTCCGCAAATTTCCATTATCCCTAACGGTCGCTATCGTATCAATCCGCGCTTGTTTAGCATCAAAATGGTCAGCGTGGTGGACGTGCCGGACAATATGGTCGGTGTTGTGACTACCCGTGAAGGCGCTGCTTTGAGCACCGGTGAAATTGCCGGACGCGAAGTGGCCGATCACAATATGTTCCAACATGGCCAGGCGTTTTTGAATGCCGGTGGTTGCAAGGGTTTGCAAGAGCAAGTGATTTTGGCGGGGCGCTATTTTATCAACCCCATGTTTGCCACGGTTGAAATCGTTGAGATGACTAAGGTGCCAATCGCTAATGCTGGGGTGGTGATTGCCTATGTCGGTGGCGAAGGGGAAGACGTGACGGGTGATAGCTTTAAGCACGGCAATTTGGTGCGCAAAGGCCAGAAAGGGGTCTGGGTTGAACCCTTGGATCCCGGTAAATATCCTATCAATCCTTACACCCATAAAGTGGAATGTGTGCCGACTGCAAACGTGGTCCTGAACTGGGCAACCGGGAAAACCGAAGCGCATAATTTGGACAAAAATTTGTCGACGATTACGGTACGTAGCTCAGACGGTTTTACTTTCAATTTGGACGTGTCGCAAATCATCCATATACCGCGCACCGATGCGCCGAAAGTGATTGCCCGTTTTGGGAATGTGGCCAATTTGGTGACCCAAGTGTTGGAGCCGACCATCGGCAATTATTTCCGCAATACCGCGCAAGGGTCGGATGTGATTGACTTTCTCAAAGGGCGTGCGCAACGACAGTCCGATGCTAAAGACAGAATCGCCGAAGCGCTGCGTGAATACAATGTCGTTGCGGTCGATACCTTGATCGGTGATATTGCGCCGCCCGAAGCTTTGATGAAAACCCTGACGGATAGAAAAATCGCCGAGCAAGAACAAGTGACCTTTAAGACGCAACAATTAGCCCAAGTGGCGCGCAAAGAACTCGCGCAAGCACAGGCGATTGCCGATACCCAATCGAAAGTGGTGGCGGCCGAACGGGAAGTGGAGATTTCAGAGTTCGCCGCGAATGCGATGGTGAAAAAAGCGGAAGGCGATAAGAATGCGCGCGTGCTCAATGCAGAAGGGGATGCACGTTCAAAAATCGTTAATGCTGAGGCTGATGCACAAGTTTTTAGTGTGGTAGGTAAGGCCAAAGCAGAAAATACTTTGGCGGTCGGTACGGCGGAAGCGGAAGTCATCCAAAGAAAAACCACGGCCGTGGGGCAAAGCAATTACGCATTGATCGAAGTCGGGCGGGCTTTGGCGGAAGCGAAGATTCCTTTGGTGCCGCAAATTATGGCGGGCGGTGCGGGTGCAGAAGGCGGAAGCTCTTTGGTGAATATTTTGCTGGCTAATTTAGTGAGCAAAAATATGCAAGCTGAAGGTGATTTGCACATGAAATCCCATAAGGAATTGGGCTCATAACAAGGAAGTGCGCGAGGTATGCAAGCTGTGCATGGGGAAATGGGCGGCTGAGGAAACAAAAAGGGGCTTTGTGTTCGCGTAAAAATAGATTATCATTTCTAAATATTTATTTGAATTTTTGATCTTCCCTTGGGCGCTAAACCCGCTAGGGAAATTACGGCAAAGCCCCGATTCGGAGAAAAGCATGCAAACACTTCCTAAGCTAGTCATCGCAACGAGCGTACTCATCTTGTGCACCGCATGTGGCGGCGGTTCCACAACGACGACGCAAAATTCTAGCAGCGTTGTACCGCCGCCAGTACTGAGTTTGCAGGGGACGGTGGCGGCACCTATGGCACAAGCGAATCTCGACGTTAAAATAAAATGTGGTGGTGCTAATGGCAGCGTAAAGACAGATGCCAACGGGCAGTACCAAATCAAACTCGACAATGGAAAACTGCCTTGCGTTTTTGAAGTGAATACACCCAATTCAAGTTTTTCCACTTTGCATTCGATTGCGCTAGGTACTGGCACTGAGGCTGTCGCCAATATCACGCCTTTAACGGAACTGACCTTGGCGCGTGCAGCACAGAAAAAGCCGGACTTGCTTTTCGCGGACTACAATGCCAGTCAAAGTACGATTGACACGCAAAAACTGGCGCAAGCCTTTATTGAAGTGCGCGGTGTATTGAGTGATATGGCCTCGCCTTGGGACGTGAAAAATTATTTTTCAACGCCGCTGTTGGCATCGACCACACAGACTCCGTCGAAGGACGACTACGCACGATTGCTAGAGGCGCTCGCGCCTTACCTATCACCCACCATGTTCAATAGTTTGTCGAGTATTTTGTCTTCGGGACTCCCTTTGCCTGACCCGCAGCCATTTTTCCCTAGGCTCGATCTGGCAGTGGGCAGTTTGGCCTTAGGTGTGGGCGAACAATATGAATTTGTGGCGAACCTTAATTTTGCTTTCGGGGTACAGGCAAATGTGTTTAAACGCCAGCCTATTCATTGGGAAGTGGTCGAGCAAGATGGCGGTAACATTTCGAGTGATGGGCGTTACATTGCGCCCAATAAGCCCGGTGTCTATCATGTCAAAGCCACGCGAGAGGATTTCAGCAGCGTCAGCGTCACGATAGAAATTCAAGTCGGTGCCTATCGTCGCCTGTCATACATCTCGTTAGCCAGCGTTAGCCCAACGGATCGCCAGGTAGCAGCGGCAGTGCTGCGTAATGCACAAACTTGGCAACAATGGGCGATCAACTTACCACTTCAAGACGCACAAGTACCAGCCGTTCCCACACTCGATTTTGCCAAAGAAATGCTCGTTGTTTTGCCTTCGTATTCGAGCAATAGCTGCGGCGGTATCGATCTCTTAGATGCGCAAGAAATCAGCGGCCGCCTAGTGATTCGTTATCGCAAAACGCCTGTGCCACTAACGCTCAATTGCGCCCAAGCGTTCAGCAATCGCGTTGCGGTATTTGCCATCGCGCAGAGCAATTTGCAGGTCGATTTTAGTTTGGTTCAGTAGGTGCGCGAACATACTTAGCGACCTCTACACCAGCCTTGCGCACGCAAAACTGGTGAGAGGTCTCTTTTTCGAAAACTGTGTAAGGCGCTTTTCGTAACAATACGTCGATATTGCGAAAAAAGACCTTGCCATTTACCCGCTAAAAACGGGTAGTAGGTGCTATTGCTGTGAAGTGCAGTATTTAGTGATCGTGACGTTCAACTGCGCGCCAGCTGAGTTCAATTGCTGCTCACAAGAGGCCAGCGTAGTTCCTGTCACGGGTACATATTGGTAGGTGTAATAGCGCCCGTCGGGTCCAGTATGGGGATGGATGAACTTGTATTCCCCGACCCATGGGCCGAGCCCGACTGGGCCGGGATTGTAAGGCTGTGATGTGCCATTGATGGCATAAGCTGAAGCCGCCCACAAACCAACTAAACCGACTACGCCGAACAAACAAAATTTCAGATTCTTGGATTTCATTATTTTCCTTTTTTACGTTTTAATTTTGGTTGGATATTTCTTTGCATAAGCATAGCAATACCTGTACCTCCAAAGTGAGTGCTGACGCTTACAAGAGGCGACAACATTCAAGCGTAATTATCATGTTGAATTTGCTTGTGATAAAGGATAAATAGTTGGTAGACACAATTGTTCACATAGTTTGCACACTGGTCTGCGAACGTCCAAAAACGCGGATTTATTCGGTATGCGTGTCCGAGCCCAAACTCATCCAGTTTTGGGCTCGAACGCGCATGCCGAATAAATCCGCGCTTGCCTAGTACTCAGCGACCTCTCTATTGGAAAGAAGAAATTGGGACTAAGAATGTGCTTTGCGAAGCTTGGCAAAACCAGAGGGTTCCCAAGGGCGGCAGGCCATTAATAAGGCCGTTCCTGTGCGCTTTTTAAGCGGGGCAGATAAACTTTCGGCGTGAAGTTCAGCGAAACGACGTTTTAATTGCCTGAGCTCGTTTTGGAATTTGATCGCCGCGGTGTCGGTGAGCATGCCGTGACTGAAAACTAAATTCTCGCCTTCATGCCGGAAGTGCGAGTCTAAAAATTCCACCATGCCTTCTTCTTTGAAATAAGCGCGAATAGGGCCATCGAGTAGCCAATCAAAATCGCGACTGATGTTTAGGCGTATCCGGTTTCCCGGCAAAAGAACGATGACACCGAGATGATCGAGCTTGAGTAATTTTTGCAAGCACACGGTTTCGCTAATCGTGTAAGACTCTAAAATATCCTCCATCGTCCATTGGTTAATCGCACAGACCGCGACGAGCATGAGTTCAGGATCAGACACCAGCTCCTTTTCTTGATTGGCGTTGAGTGTGCGTAATTTTGACTGAGCCAAATCAGCTTCTTGGACTAATTCCAGCAGCGTGAAACCCAGAAAATGACTGATTTCTACTATCCTTTCTATGCCGATTTGGGCCGTGGTGGCGGGGCTGAAAATACGCTTGATGCTAGGCTCGGAAAGTTTTAAAGCGTCGGCGACGTCGCGATAGGTTTTACCTTGTTTTTTGAGCTGCCATCGTATGGTCAGCATGAGTTGTTCGATTTCTGGCATGGTTGATCAATTACCTTGAATAGTGGAAGCACAAAGGGCCTAAGCCGAGATTTTCATTGAACTGATGTTGCCGTACAAACCATTGCCTATAGCGCTACGGTGGCATCTTTCAATACGAAAGTGTAACTAAGAGACTACTTTTACTAATTTAGTTCCCAAAAAAACAAAAAATAGGCAAGCTAGCCGAAATTTTCCGATGAGGACAAAATGAAAAAATCCCTAATGTGGCTCCCCTTATTTTTATTTCTAATAGCAATCGTCGTTTTGGCTTTGCACGGCCCTATTTTTCAGCTGGCGCATTACCATGAATTTTTTGATCAAAGCTCGGTTTGGGGTATTCCTCATGCCGGCGATGTGCTGAGCAATGTGGGATTTTTGTTGGTGGCGGTTTTGAGTTTTTGGAGTCCAGCTTGGCACACAACCGATGCTAGTCGTTGGGGCTATCGTGTTTTTGTTTTGGCGCTTTTGATGACCAGTGTGAGTTCTAGCTATTACCATTGGGCGCCGGATGACACACGATTATTTTGGGATCGTTTGTCGATTGCCTTAGCTTGCGCGGGTTTGGTGGCAGCGGTACGCGCCGATACGGTGTTGCTTGGAAATGAAGGTCGAGCTCGTAGCGAATTATGGGGTCTCATTTTGTTTGCTGTGTTGACGGTATTGTGGTGGGCAAAGACGGCGGACCTGCGGCCTTATTTATTGCTACAGATCGGTAGTTTGTGTTTTATCCCCTTATGGCAAACGCTTTACCCCAGTCCCGCCAAAGTACGCTACGCATTCGCCCTGGCGATTTTGATTTACGTCCTTGCCAAGTGGGCGGAAGTACAGGACGTATTCGTCGCTCAGCATTTGCAGCTGCTGAGCGGACATAGCTTGAAACATCTCTTGGCGGCATTTGCAGCGGGGCTTATTTTGTTCGGTGCTGAAGCCAAGCCGCGTGACGTTCCGGCGTTGTAAATGGAGTCATCCTCTTCCCGTCTAATGCCTTGTTTGCATTTGTAGCGGGCGCATCGCTCATTTATAATGCGGTATGACGCATTCTAAATCCCTTCATCAATTTCTACGTTTTGCCGCAGTCGGACTGTCGGGCACTGCGGTTCAATACCTCACTTTTTTTATCGCTGTTGAAACACATTTCTCTGTGTTTGCTAAATCGCCTGCTGTGACCGGTTCGGCGATTGGGTATTTGCTGGGTTCGGTCGTCAACTACATACTCAATTATTTCTTTACTTTCGGCAGCGAAAAAACGCATTTCGAGGCGGCGACGAAATACTTTACGGTGTTGTTGGTGGGCTGGTGCCTTAACTTTGGCTTGATGACTTTGTTTGTTGAACAATGGGGCTGGTTTGGGCTATGGCTTTGGGCTGGGCAAATTTTGAGTACGGGGGTTGTCTTATGTTGGAATTTTGCCGGCAGTAAGTTGTGGGCGTTTAAGCAAAAGAAGATAGAAGCCCACGCGCCAGAAATGCCGCAGCAGACGGCGCAAAATGACCCTTTATACGGTGTTAAAAAAGGTGGCAAGGTGCTGGCCTCCAAACTCTTTGCGGCAATGTCGACTGAAAAAGGAATTCATCTTGAATCCCTACTTTGCGCGCTGGGTTCTTTAGCCGGGTATGCTTGTCAGGCCAGTGTCCGCGAGGAATTTATACGGCAACAGGGCAAGGCGGAAAAAGACGTTTTTATTGTCATCAATAGCAAACAAAATGGCGAGGTCTATTATTTTGGTGATCAACTCAATAAGCCTTTGGCAGAGAGTCGCTATTCCGTATGGTCCTTGAGCTCGGGTGCGGCACAGAAAATGGGCTTAACTGAGCTCACCAATTTGCACGATATTTTTAAGTATGCCACCGATACATTGGGGAGCGCGGAGTTTGGCATTCCACGGGTTCCATCGGTCCATCAGGCGCATGAAAAGCCACGTGACTACGTGCATTTTTTATGGCCGAAATTATTCCCATTGGCACAAACCTTCTGCCAAAATCCATCTGAATGGCCCATGCTTTTTGGGGTTGCGATTCAAGAAATTTTTTACGCGAGCGAAGGCTTAATTGAGATGGAAATGGCCTTGCGCATCGTGATGGAAAGTGCCATTCCTATGTCAAAAATCCAACTCCGTAATCTTGATGTGGCCTGAGCTGGAAGTCGCTCGTGTCTTTTCCTTTGGTTGTCCGTGAATCGGTGCTAAGATCAATATTGATAACGCAAAGCTAGCCGGCGCTGCACGGGCTTGAATTTGCGAGCGACAAAATGAATTAGTGGTGCCGATTTGGATAACTTCAGAAGGCAAATCCATGTCACTTCGACCTTATCTCCTTTCGCTTGCCTTTGCATTGGTCGTTTGTTTTGGCGATGGACTAGCGCAGGCCGACGATTCGTCACTTGTGAGCGCGGAGCAAAGTCGGCTCGATCAGATGCTACTTTTATCGGAACACGATAATCAAGCAGCACTCAAGCAGCTACAAAATTTTTATTCCACTTTGACGACGAAGTCAGATTATTTGATACGCATCGACACCATGAATGCGCTGGTCGATGCGTATTGGGATGCGGGCAATGAAGTGGCGTATGAGGCGATGCGCAGGGCTATCGTTCAATTGGCGCAAAGTCAAAATGATCATGAGAGCTTGGCCTTGATCGAACTTAAAACGGCTTATGATTTGCGCGATCAAGGTCGTTTTGAGCAAGCCATGGCCGCACTTGATCGCATTGCTGCGGCGGTGGCCTATACCACTTTTCCCGAGCGACGCATGCGGGTAGAAACAGCCTATGGTGCCTTGTACAGTGCAATGAGTCAATTTGAACGTGCATTGGAACATCATCTTGCTGCTTATCGTTTGAGTGAGCAAGCAAGGCACCACGCGGCAATCTATAAGCTGCGCCGCCTAGCTACCTTGTCTGGCCTGTATTTAACGATGCAAAATCCCGAGCAAAGTTTGTTGATGAGCGAGGAGGCACTTAAACTCGAGGCGCTATCTCATTCGCCCAGAGTATTAGCGCAGATTCGGCAAAATCAAGCAATGGCTTTGTCTGACTTAGAGCGCTATCGAGAGTCTTTAGCCGCTTATGAAGCCTCTTTGCACGCCGCGCAGGAAGCGAATATTCCAAAAATGGAGGCACTGATTTTAAGTAATATCGCCGATCTCCATTTACGCACCCATCAATTCGAAAAAGCCGAAAGCGTATCGCGGCTGTCCCTGCTAAAAGCCCAGCAAGTCGGTGATAAGTCGGCCATCAATAACGCCAAAGCCAATATCGGTTTTGGCCTCGGCGGGCAAGGAAAAATTCCACAGGCGATGGAATATTTACGAGAGGTGATTCAGGTTTCTCGGGATTCGGGTGATAAGGCAGATTTAGAATTAACTGTCGGTGAAGTCGGGCGGATGTTTGAGCGCGCAAAAATGTACAAGGAGGCCATCGTTTATGCGCGTGAGCAATTGGCGTTAAGAAATGAGATCTTTCGCTCGGGTCGAACTAAGACGGTCGCGCTGCTTCAGGAACAATTTGATACAGACCAGCGCAAAAAGCAATTTGAATTACTCGGTAGAGAAAATCAAATCAAAAACGTGAAGCTGAAAAATAATCGTTTGCAGGCTTGGGTAATTAGCCTAGGTGCGCTGGTGAGCATCATGGTCGGCATATTCATTTACATGCTCTACCTGAGAGTCAAACAAACCAATATTAGACTGGCGGAAATGAATGACCAGCTCGAGTTCCATTCGGTGCGCGATGCTTTGACGGGGCTATTTAATCGACGCTCATTTTTGGAAATGATGAAGCATCGTGCGACGGCGGTGGTTCACGATAGGCGCGCTGACGATAGTAGTAATCCCGATTGCTTGATGTTGTTAGACATTGATCACTTCAAACACATCAATGATACTTGGGGGCATACTGCTGGCGATGTGGTTTTGGTGGAAATTGCCAAACGCTTGCGCGCCGCAGTGCGCGATAGCGATATGAGTATGCGTTGGGGCGGCGAAGAATTTCTTATCTATTCGCCTAAGACCCACGTCGAACATTTGCTACCAATGGTCGAGCGGATATTGGCGGCGATCGGCAGTAGTCCAGTTTTGGTCGGACCTAATGCAATCCCGGTCACGGCCAGTGCTGGCTTTATTTCCCTTCCTTTTGCGGACGTCCCCGAAGAAATTTGCAATTGGGAAAAGGCATTGCAGTTGGCTGATTTGGCCTTGTATTTAGGAAAGGTCCATGGTCGAAATCGCGCCTACGGCTTGATGTCGCTCAGCGTCCCCTATATCGAGGCCTTACCCGAACTGGAGCACGATTTCGCCGAGGCCATCAAAAAAGAAATGGTCGATGTGCAGGTTATCTTGGGGCCGCATCAAGCACACTAACCGAGGCGGATTGACCATAAGGGCGCTCATTTCTCCTCAAAGTGTGCATGTGGAATTTGAAAAAAATGCCTTGAACGATATGTGGACCGCTGCGATTCCTGATGGAAAATCAGGTTTAAACGCAGCAAACCCTAGACAAAACCAAAAACCCACTCTATAATCTCGTTTCTGTATTCGTTGGTGACAAAACGAGCAGTTATTTGAACTAAGCAAGTCGCAAGACATATGGGTGCTTAGCTCAGTTGGTAGAGCGGCGCCCTTACAAGGCGTAGGTCGGGAGTTCGAGCCTCTCAGCACCCACCATCAAATAACTGTTAAAAAATACACCTCTTCAGTATTACGGAGTGGTAGTTCAGTTGGTTAGAATACCGGCCTGTCACGCCGGGGGTCGCGGGTTCGAGCCCCGTCCGCTCCGCCAAATTATGAAAAATACCTGCCTAGTGCAGGTATTTTTTTGTCCGTAAAATTACGCCTCTACTGAATCTATTAAAACAAATTTTGTTTTAATGATTTTCTTGTGCTATATTGCAAGGAACGTATTCAGGAGAATCTCCATGTCTGCTGCACTTGCCCACGATTACCCCAATGTACCCGCCACTCAAGATAAAGGCGCACTTGCCAAAATGGTGATGACGCTGCTTGACCATTGGAAGCTGGGTACCGAAGACCAAGCCGCGTTGTTAGGCATTGCCAGTAGCAATCGCGCTGCCTTGACCCGTTATCGCAAAGGTGAGGCGATAGGCACTAGTCGCGATCAATATGAGCGTGTCGGTCATCTATTGGGCATACACAAAAATTTACGGCTATTATTTCCGCACAATTTGGACTTGGCCTACCGTTGGATGAGTACACGCAACAAGGCTTTTGATAATCTCACGCCGGTCGAAGTCGTGAACCAATGGGGATTTTCCGGGCTACTGATGGTGCGTTCTTATTTGGACAGGGCGCGTGGTGTTTGAATTTGCGTCTGAGGTTGCGTCGGGTTTTTCAAAATTAAGCTTGGTCGATTTACATAGTGATGTCTATCGCAATATTATCTCGATTCAGCAATCACAAGATTTATTTGATGATTTAAGCGCGCACCCCGAAGATTGGCTCGCTGCGCAAGCCATTGAAATGGAAATCAAACCTCCGCACTACCAATCAAATCAGACCATTATCCATCGTCCATTTGAGGAAGCTGAGTGGTTTAATGCCATTGAATGGCCCTTTCAAAACTGGCGCGCCAGCCGGTTTTCAGATGGCAGTTTTGGTGTTTGGTATGGCTGCGAAAGTGTAGAAACCAGCGTGATGGAAACGGCCTATCATTGGCTTAAAGGTTTTTTGCAGGATGCAGGTTTTGAAAATGAACTTGTTACCGTAGAGCGTAAAATTTATCAGGTGCGCTGCGACGCCGCTTTGATTGATTTGCGCCCTTGGTGTGAACAGGGGTGTGAACATCATAGCGAGTTGATGCATAAGTCAAACTATCACGCGGCGCAAGCATTTGGCGCACGCGTGCATCACGAAGGCCATCCGGGGCTGATGACACTTTCGGTGCGACGCGAAGGTGGGCAAAATGTCGCCATCTTCAATCCTCGCCTACTCTCGCAGCCGCGCTACGACTGCCAGCTTAGCTATCACTTGCGTGGGCCGGAAATCATCGTTGAAAAACAGCCCGGAGTGGCGTTGATGCGTTTTGATATAAGGGATTTTTAACCCATCTTTTCTTGCAGCGCTATTAGGTCAAGCGGCTAAAGGATCGGCCAATTCGCCACCCAAAGCAAAGACAATGTCGTCTATCATCTGCGCGATTTCAGCCGTCATCAACACAAAGTCTGCATCAAAACTTGCGTTCTCGTCGCCTGCATGACTTTCTTTGTCTTCATCCAAAATATCAAGTGGCTTAATGCGTTTAATGGCGAGATTTTCGGTCAGGACAAATGAAATTTTATCGTCCCATGTTAAGGCCAGTTTAGTGCATTGTTTACCAGCAGCGATATGCTTTTGCACGTCGTCGGGATCGATGGAGTGACGCACATAACGTACCGTTGCTTTGTCCTCGGTATGCGCACGTAATTCGGTATCTTGATCGATGGTAAAACCTTTGGGCGGCGCATCGCCTGCGAGCCAGTCGGTCATCGCCGTTTGCGGAGAAACTTGAACACGCAAACTTTCGACTGGAATTTTGTCGCACTTGAGTAAAAGTTTCAGTACTTCATCAGCCTTGTTTGGGCTGGAGCTATCAATCACTAGCCAGCCATTGACCGGGTCCATCCACACCCAAGTTTGGCGCTTAATCGCAAAAGCGCGCGGTAGTAATTCTTCCGTCACGCGTTCCTTTAAATCTTTCATCGCCTTGCGGCCAGGCGCAAAGCCCTGTTCTTCTTCGAGTAGCTTGGCCTTGGCTTTCGTCACTTGATTAATCACGCTGGAAGGTAATAATTTTTTCTCAGTCGTCAGTAGTAATAAAAGTTGCTGATTGACGCAATGGACTAGACGCTCGTCCCCACGCGGCGAATCCCAGCCTTCGCTTTGCATCTCACTGGCGGCACAGTTAGAAAACGCCTGCGTAGCAAGACGCGTTTCGAGTTGTTCAATATCGACTTTCCAGTTTTTAGAAAGACGGAAAACCTGCAAATTCTTAAACCACATAGACGATCCAAAGTAGCGAAAGCGGGTGATTTTACACGGTTAACTTGGGCTGGTGAGGGCTTTGTTTTTTTAATTTTTTGAGTGCTTGATTTATGTCTTGGGGGCAGACTTAAGCATTGGTTTACGTGCTTGATAATCGTATAATCCTAGAAACGGCAGTTGATCGCTAAAGCCGTTATTAAATGTTTGATTCATTAGAATTTTTTCCTTGTGAGCCCTGTTCACCGTTTTGGTGAGAACGCTACGGACATGATTGCACACTTTTTCGGCTCTCTGGCGTTGTTGTTCCTCCTATCAACGTGGAGGTTGCGTCGTCGTCACGCCTAGCCAGAAAGCCGAAAAAATGCACACTCATATCCGTCCAACCGCCGTTTCTAGGATAATTTGCAAAATTCATTCCCTTTAGGACTTACGCAAAATTGCGCTGGCTAGGCGTGGAGCC